>JAPPMY010000190.1 GCA_028818855.1 Rhodospirillales bacterium | reverse complement strand
GAGCTGATCGACAACCTCGGAACCATCGCGCGCTCCGGCACCGAGGCGTTCGTCAAGCAGATGGCGGATGCGCAAGAGGGCGACGCGCCGGATGAGCCGGAAGGTCAGGACGGACTGGCCTCTGGGCTCATCGGTCAATTCGGTGTCGGCTTCTATTCGTCCTTCATGGTCGCGAAGCGCGTCGAGGTCGTGACCCGACGGGCAGACGAGACCGAGGGCTGGCGCTGGCAGTCGGACGGGACCGGATCGTTCTCGATCGCGCCGGAGCCCGATGCGGCGCGCGGGACCAGGATCGAGCTTCATCTGCGCAAGGATGCCCGCGAGTTCCTGGAGCCGCTCCGCATCCGCACCGTCGTCAAGGCCTACTCCGATCATATCGGGCTGCCCATCTGGCTGGAGAACGAGAGCGGCCAGAAGGAGATGGTCAACGAGGGCTCAGCGCTGTGGAGCCGGCCGAAGAGCGACATCGACGAAGCGCAGTACCGCGAGTTCTACCACCACATCGCCCACATGCCGGGCGATCCCTGGCACACCATCCATCTCCATGCCGAAGGGCGGATCGAGTACACGGCGCTGCTTTTCGTGCCGGACTCCAGGCCCTTCGACCTGTTCGATCCGCTGCGCCAGAACCGGGTGCGGCTCTACGTCAGGCGGGTCTTCATCACCGACGAGTGCGAGGGGCTGATCCCGCCCTACCTGCGATTCATGCGAGGGGTGGTCGACTCCAGCGATCTCGCGCTCAACGTGAGCCGCGAGACCCTGCAGCACGACCCCATCCTGGCGAAGATCCGGACCGGCCTGGTCAAGCGCGTGTTCTCCGAACTCGAGAAGCGCGCCAAGAAGACGCCGGACGAGTACGCGTCGTTCTGGGAGAACTTCGGGGCGGTGCTGAAGGAGGGGCTCTACGAGGACGCCGAGCAGAAGGAGCGGCTGCTCCCGCTCGTGCGCTTCCGCTCCACGGGCAGCGGCGAGCGCTGGCTTTCGCTCGACGACTACGTGGAGGCCATGCCGGAGCAGCAGGAGGCGATCTACTACATCAGCGGAGATGCCCCCGAGACGCTGCGCCGCAGCCCCCAGGTCGAAGGCTTCCGCGCGCGCGGAATCGACGTGCTGCTGATGGCCGACCCGGTCGACCAGTTCTGGCTGCCCGTCGTCGGCGCCTACAAGGAGAAGACGTTCCGCTCCGTGACCCAGGGAGCGGCGGACCTGGAGACGTTCGCCGTAAGCGACGAGGACAAGCCCGACGAGGCGGATGCGCCGCCGCCAGGCGAGATGGACAAGCTCATCGCCCTGGTCAAGCTGACGCTGGCGGACACCGTGAAGGACGTGCGCACGTCCGAGCGCCTGACCGACAGCCCGGTCTGTCTTGTCGCCGACGATGGCGACCTCGACATCCACCTGGAGCGGCTCTTGCGCCAGCACAAGCACGAGATGCCGGAGCAGAAGCGCGTGCTGGAGATCAACCCGTCACACGACCTGACGCGTGCGCTGGCGAAGATGGTCGGGCAGAAAGGCGCGACCGAGGCGCTGGAGGACGCGGCTCATCTGCTGATGGACCAGGCGCTCATCCTCGAAGGCGAGCCGGTCCCCGACCCTCCGGCCTTCACCAGGCGCCTCTCGGGGCTGGTGTCGCGTGCGCTGACGGAGTGACCGACGCGCGCAGACGGTGTGACGGCGCGCGCAGCCGGCGCCGACGGTCAGCTCTCGTCGAGCCAGACCATGTCGCCGCCCATGATGCGGCCTTTGCCCTGGTTCTCCTGGACGAGGATCGCGCAGCCGTTGGCCGTGCCTGACAGCTCATCCGGTCCGAGTTCCAGGGTCATGGCGCCGCCGGTCCACCGCCCGACGGGGCGAAACGCGCGGACCACGTTGTAATTGCTCAATGTGCGACCCTGGTTCTCCCCGGCATCCACCGCCGTTTCGTGCTGGCGATCGACGGAGACGAGCCAGACCGTGGCGTCCCCGTAGTAGCCTTCGGACCGCCCGATCTCGACCGTGAGCCGGTCGGGTGCGCTCGACGTGATCGATACCGGCGCCCGCCTCGCCTTCACCGACTTCGACACGTCGATGGCATCGTTGACTGCCCGCCTGTTGGAGCCCACCACGTGGCGCGCGCCGTCGACCACGAGCTGCGGCGTGTAGACATAGGCAACGCCGAGGTGCCGCGCGTAGGCCCGTTGCCGCTCAGTCGTCTCTGTCGTCGCGAAGCGGTCCTCCCAGCCGATGTAGTCCCAGTAGTCGACGTGGAACGAGAGAGCGACCACGTCGTCGCGGCTTTCCGCCAGCTCCCCGAGCAGGGAATCGGCAGACGGGCAGGACGAGCAGCCCTGGGAGGTGAACAGCTCCAGGACGACCTTCGGACCGTCGGCCCGGGCCGAGAGCGGAAGCGCCACAAGGGCCGCGGCGAGAAGAAGAGTGCAGAGGTTCAATTTCCTAGTCATGGCGGAATCCTAGCACGCGGATGCCCGACGGAATCGCAACACGCATCACATTTGGGTGAAGGTGACGGTCGCCCTTCAGACAGCCCGCTCTTCGCTCTCGGGCGGGTACAGCCAGGCCTTGGGGCGGCCCTCGGACTCGCCGGCCTCGACGGCTTCGAGACCCGGCGCGCGCTGCTTGGTCAGCTTCATCGTGATGTGATCGCCCGATGTCGTGCGCCCGTAGCGCGCCGGGTTGTCGGCGCTGACGCAGCTCGGCAGGCACTCGATCACCGCGTCGTAGTTGGGCTGGTGGAAGAAGATCAGCGACAGCCGGTCGAGATGCGCCTTGTCGCGGGGCGGATTGGCGATGCGGTGCATGGTCGAGCGCCAGCGGTCGTTGGTCCACTCGGCCATGAG
>JAPPMY010000001.1 GCA_028818855.1 Rhodospirillales bacterium | reverse complement strand
GCTGGCGCATGTGCTGGCCAACACCTGCCGCCGGGGCGGCTGCTGCCGGCAGTATCACTCGGTGGCGGCGCACGCGGTGATCGTCTCGGAGGAGATCGAGGCGCTCGACGGGCTCGGCGACGACGACCGGCGGACGCTCGCCCTGCACGCGCTTCTCGCGAATGCGCCGTCGGCCTGGCTGCGGGGCCGCCTGCCCGACTCGCAGCGCGCCGCCGAGCCCGGATCGAGGGGAGCCGGCCCTGGCCTCCGAGCCGGGGGGCCAAGCCGCGCCGGGAAACTCGCCACGGGCATCGAGACGGCGGTGCGCGAGGCCGCCGGGCTCAATGCGGTGCTCGACGAGGAACATGGCGAATTGTTGCGCTTTGTCACCCGCATGGCGGCCGCTGCCGAGCGCCGCGACCTGCTCGATGGCAACGCCGCCTCCGGTATCGCCTTTCCGCCGCTGAAACGGCGCATCCGCCCGATCCCGCCGGACAAGGCGGCGGAGGCCTGGCTCACGCGCTTCCGGGCGCTGGCTGGAGACCGGGCTTCGGCTCCGGGTGTTGGCGAGGCGTGGACAAGGGACAGGACGGATGCGCCGGCGTCCTGACGCTGAAGAACGGTCCGACTCCGCCTGGCCGGTGATGGTCTCCGGCGTGCTGCTCTCGGGCGCACTGGCCGCGGCGGTGGCGGCGGCAACGATACGCTACGGCATGGAGCCGCCGCCGCGCATCGCCGGCGTCCGGCTGGCCGAGATGACCGCGGCCTGGACGACGCAGGCGGCCGCTGAGGGTGCCTCCTCTGAGGCAGTCCGCGCCTGGGGCGCGGCGCTGGAGACTGCCCTGGACCGGGTGGCGCGGGACCACGGCGTGGTGCTGCTGCCGGCCCGGGCGGTCGCCGCCGGCGCGCCCGACATGACCCCGCAGGTCGAAGCGATGCTGGCGGCGATCCTGGCGGGAGGCGGAGCGGCGGCGTCCCGGATGCCGGCGGGAGAGCGGCCGTGACGGCATCGCGCCCGATCTTCGCCCGGAGAAACGGCCATGCGCGACGCCGCCGGATCGGGCTCGCGCTCATGGCCGCCCTGGCCGCGCTTTGGCTCGGCGCCGCCTCGCGGGTGCACGTCAACGCCAGCTGGTCCGACGAGGCGTGGGGCTATGCCGCCTTCCCCCTGTTCGGCGAGGCATTGCGGATCGGCGACCGGGTGCTGTTCGAGCCGCCCGAGGCGCTGGGCTCGCCTGTCCCGTATCTCAAGACGGTGCGCGGCCTGCCGGGAATGGCGGTCGCGGTCGCGGAAGACGGAACGGTCCGTCTGGACGGCGAGCCGGTCGGCCGGGCCAAGACGCGTGCGCTCGACGGACGGCCGCTCGCGGCGATCGCGCCGGGTGTCATCCCGCCCGGGCACTATTTTCTTCACGCCGATCATCCCGACAGCCACGACAGCCGCTATGCCGAGATCGGCCCGGTGCCGCGCGCGCGCATCCTCGGCCGCGCCGTGGCCCTTCCGAACCTGCCCTGGATCGGCCTGAAGGGACCGCTGGTCGGGCCGGAGGATGCCGGTCCATCGGTGGTCCTGCCGTATCCGGCGGACACACCGTCCCCGGGGGAATCCGGCGGGACGGTGGGGACGCCGCGATGAAGCGCGCCGCCGCCATCATGCTCGCTGCGGTCATTGCCGCTCAGCCGGTTGCGGCGAAGGACCTGGGCGTGCGCGGCGCGACCTGGCCGGTGGCCGAGCCCGACCTGCTCATCCAGATCGAGGCACGCCTCATCGAGATGCAGCAGTCCGGCAAACTGGCGCGGCTGGAGGACGAAGCCCGCACCCGCGCCCGTCGGCAGCTGGAGGGGCCCGAGCCGGTTCCCGGCATCGCGCCGGCGCGGGAACGGCGCACCCGCATGTTCGAGCCCGCCATCACGGTCGCCCAGGACATCCGCACGCCGGACGGGATTCTCATCGCGGCCGCCGGGACGCGGGTCAACCCGCTGGAGCGCGTGGGGCTGACGCGCGACCTGATCTTCGTCGACGGCCGCCGCGAGGCCGAAATCGCCTGGGCGCTCGCTCACGGCCGCCCCGCGAAGATCGTGCTGCTCGCCGGGCGCCCGCTCGACCTGATGCGCCGCCACCGCCGGCCCTTCTTCTTCGACACCGGCGGCAGGCTCGCGGCGCGGTTCGGCATCGAAGCGACGCCCACGCTGGTCGAACGGGACGGGAGCCGGCTCCGCCTCACCGAAATCCCCATCGAAGACCCCGGATCGCTGTCCGGGGCAGGCAACAGGAAGGAGGACTGATCCATGCTGACCGTCAACCGCGCGACCCTGGTAGGCCACATCGGGCGCGACCCCGAGATCCGCTCCCTGCCGAACGGCGGCAAGGCGGCGACCTTCTCGCTCGCCACTTCCGAAAAATGGACCGACAGGGACGGCAAGCCCGCCGAAGACACCGACTGGCACCGCGTCGTCGTCTACGGCGCGTCCGTCGGGATCGTCGAAACCATGCTGCGCAAGGGCGATCCGGCGATGGTCGAGGGGCGCATCGCCACCCGCAAATACAGCGACCGGGAAGGCACCGAACGCAGCGTCACCGAGATCGTCGTCGCCGGACCGCAGGGCATGGTCAATATCCTGTCGCCGCGCAAGCCGGAGAACGGCGACGCGACGGCATCCGGGACCCCGGCGTGATCCGCCGTCTCGTCCCCCTCGCCGCCCTCGCGGTCGCGTCCCTTCTCTGGTCGGCGCCGGCTTCGGCGCAGTCCTGCACGGGTCGGTTCGTCAACCCGATCTCGGACGTGTGCTGGGAGTGCCTGTTCCCGATCTCGATCGGCCCGCTCACCATCGGCAGCACCGGCGGCGTCATCGACACCCCCAACCCGTCCTCGCCGATCTGCTTCTGCGGCTCG
>JAPPMY010000013.1 GCA_028818855.1 Rhodospirillales bacterium | reverse complement strand
CGGTCGCGGTGGCGATGTTCGTCGTCGGCGGCTTCGGCTTCGCCTCGCTCGCGGGGTGGTCGGCGTTCCTCAACCTGTTGAACACCGCCCCGTTCGGCCGAGTGTCCAGCTACACGCTTTCGGTCCTGCCGCTGTTCCTGTTGATGGGCCAGCTGGCGACACGGTCCGGGCTCAGCCGCGCGTTGTTCGATGCGGCCCGGGCCTGGGTCGGCCACCGCCGCGGCGGACTGGCGGTCTCCACCGTCTTCGGGTGCGCGGCATTCGGCTCGATTTGCGGTTCTTCCATCGCGACCGGAGCGACGATGGCCTCGGTCGCGCTGCCCGAGATGCGGCGCCACGGCTATTCCGGCGCGCTGGCCACCGGCACGCTGGCGGCCGGCGGGACGCTCGGCATTCTGATACCGCCTTCGGTGATCCTGGTGATCTACGCGGTCATCACGGAGCAGTCGGTGGGCAAGCTCTTCCTGGCCGCGCTGATCCCGGGAGTCGTCGCAACGCTTGGCTACGCGGTCGCGATCGCCGTCTATGTCCGGCTCAGGCCCGAGGCGGGCCCGGTGGCGCCGGCCCTGCCGTACCGCGCCCGCATCCGCAGCCTAGGCGCGGTGTGGCCGGTGGGGGCGATCTTCTTCGCGGTCATCGGCGGGATCTACTTCGGCGTCTTCACGCCGACCGAGGCGGCCGCGATCGGGGCTGCGGCGACCGCCCTGGTTGCGCTCGTATCCGGGCGGCTGAGCTGGTCGGCCTTCGTTTCGAGCCTGCTCGAGACCGCTCAGGCCACCGCGATGATCTTCCTCATCCTGATCAGCGCCGAGATCTTCAACAGCTTCCTCGCGCTGTCCCAGGTCCCCGCCGCGCTGGCGAATGCGCTGGCGGCCTCGGGGCTTGCGCCGATATCGATCATGGTCGGCATCGTGCTCGTCTACCTGATCCTCGGCTGCGTCATGGACAGTCTCGCCATGATCCTGCTGACGGTCCCGGTCTTCTTTCCGTTGGTGACCGGACTCGACTTCGGCTACACCGAGGAAGAGATCGCCATCTGGTTCGGCATTCTGGCCCTGATCGCCGTCGAGATCGGTCTGATCACCCCGCCCATCGGTCTCAACGTCTACGTGATCAACGCGCTGGACGGAAAGACCCGGCTGGGCGAGTCATTCAAGGGCGTCGTGCCGTTCGTGCTGAGCGCGGTCGTGCTCCTCGCGATCATTCTGTTGCTCCCCGCCATTTGCCTCTGGCTGCCGGGCCTGGGCTAGCGCCCCTTTGCGGTGCACGCGCGTTTGCCGTTGAATGGGAGCGGCGAACGCGTCCGCGACGATGCCTCGAATAGCAGCGTTCTGCTCGTTGAGGCCGCTCGATGCACCGGCGAGGTCGTCGTCGCGGCGCTCTGAGCAGACAACGGGGATCAGGGCATGGGGCTCGACGAGTCCGACCAGCGCCCGGAGAGCCGGCGTCATCCCGACGCGAAAATCCCGGTTCCGCTCAGCGTGGGCCTCGCCCTGCAGATTGCCTGCCTGGTGCTGCCGGGCGCAGTGATGATTCCGACGGTCGTGTTCAGGGCGGCCGGCCAGCCCGAGGACGTCCTGCTCTGGGCCGTGTTCGCTTCCGTCCTGCTCTGCGGCGCGACCGCGATGCTCCAGGCGCGGCGGATCGGCCGCTTCGGGGCCGGCTACATCCTCGCGATCGGCACATCCGGGGTCGCCATCGCCGTCAGCATCACCGCCCTTTCCGCCGGAGGCCCGGCGTTGCTTGCGACCCTGGTCGTCACCCTCGCACTGGTCCAGTTCGTGTTCTCCGCACGCCTCTCGCTCTTCCGGCGCATCCTCACGCCGACCGTCACGGGGACGGTCCTGATGCTCACGCCGGTCACGGTCATGCCGGTCATGTTCGACCAGTTGAAGAACGTGCCGAGCGGCACGCCGCCACTGGCCGCGCCGCTCAGCGCGGCGGCGACCCTGGTCGTGATCGCCGGCATCACGCTGACGGCAAAGGGGCGGATGCGCCTGTGGGCGCCGGTCATCGGAATCGTCGCGGGCTCGCTCGTCGCGGGCGTGTTCGGCCTCTACGACGTCGACCGCATTCTCCGCGCTTCCTGGATCGGTATTCCGACGCCCGAATGGTCAGCCCTGGACCTGCGTTTTGGACCCGACTTCTGGGCGCTGCTTCCGGCCTTCGTGTTCATCGCCCTGGTCGCCACGATTCAAACCATCAGCGGCGCCGTCGCGATCCAGCGTGTCTCGTGGGCGGGGAGCCGGGCGGTGGACTTCCGGGCGGTGCAGGGTGCCGTGGCTGCCGACGGGGCGGGCAACCTGCTGTCGGGCTTGGCCGGCACCATGCCCCTCGGCTTCCGGCCCACTGGCGCGTCCATGGTCGAGATCACAGGGATCAGCTCCCGCCGTATCGGCCTCGCGCTCGGGGCGTCGTTCATCGTGCTGGCGTTCATCCCCAAGGCGCTTGCCGTGATCCTTGCGATACCGGGTCCGGTCATCACGTCCTTCGTCGGCGTCACAATGGCGACGATCTTCATCATCGGCATGAGGGTGATCGTTCAGGACGGCATCGACTATCGCAAAGGCCTGATTGCCGGGGTCTCGTTCTGGATCGGCGTGGGCTTCCAGAACGAGGCAATCTTTCCCGAGCATGTCTCGGCGTTCGCGAGCGGGCTCCTGAAGAACGGGATGCTGACCGGGGGCATCGCGGCGATCGTCATGACCATGTTCGTCGAGCTGACGAAGCCCCGCCGCCACCGGCTGGAAGTGGCGTTCGATTCTGCCGCCCTGCACGAGATCCGGGAGTTCATCGCCGCATTCGCATCGCGAAGAGGCTGGGATGCGCAGATGGCGGACCACCTCGATGCCGTCTGCGAGGAGACGCTGCTGACGCTCCAGCAAGAGGACGAG
>JAPPMY010000239.1 GCA_028818855.1 Rhodospirillales bacterium | reverse complement strand
CTTTCCAGGACATCCCCGGCCCCTTCAGGCGCCCCCGAGGCCCGCGCAGGGCTGAACGAACGGCCTCATCCTCCTGTCCTCTCATGTCCTCTCATGTCCTCTCAGGGACTGGTCATCCTTGCCCGACCGTTTGACAAGCCTTGCCCGCCGGCACGAATCTCCCTTCCAGGGTCACCCAATCCGATGGAAGCCCTGAACGAAATTCGACGACGCGCTACCATCGAACGATGCCGAAGCACGGACAGGCGGTTCCATCGGACGTCCCCGCGGTGTCGACCCGCGGCCGGAACGCGTCCGCCGGACGGGAACCCGGGGCAAGGAGAATCAGGCCGGACACGGGGCGGCGGCGCTTCGCGGCCGCCCCGCCCGGTCCGCGCCCGGCCGCCTCCCGGCCCGGCGTGTGTCTGGCCGTCTCGCTCTTCCTCGCCGTCCCCATGCCGGCCCCGGCGGACCGTGCCCCGGAGCCGAACCCGATCCCCATCGAGTTCGACCTGACGCTGGAGGACGCGATTGGAATCGCGCTGGAGCACAACCGGGATCTTCTCAACCGGCGCCTGGACCGCGAGGTGGGGAAGTTCTCGCTCGACGTGGCCGAGGACCGGTATCGCCCCCGGTTCAGCGTCGAGCCCTTCACCGAGGCCGATCGGCAGGACCGCAAGGCAGGAGGCGGCGTCGGGGCGAGTCTGCGTGTCCCCACCGGCGGCGAGTTCGCGCTGCGGTGGGACGAAGCCCGTTCCGACGAGTTCGACGGCACCTGGTCGCAGACCATCACCTTCTCCCAGCCGCTGCTGAAGGGCGCCTGGCCCGGCATCGACACCGCCGCGCTCCGGCAGGCGCGGATCGGTGAGCGGATTGCCACCCTCGCCTTCCGGCAGGCGGTTGAGAATCTGGTGATTGTGGTGATCCGGGCCTACCGAGCCCTCATTCGCGCGGGCCGACGGGTGGAGATTGACGAAGCCTCGGTGCGGCGCGCCCGGGAGCAGCGCGAGGCGACCCTCGCCCTGATTCGGGCCGGACGGGTCGCACCGCGCGAGGCGGTGCGCGCCGAAGCCGCCATCGCCAACCGGGAGCTGTCGCTCGCCCAGGCGCGGAACGGTCTCGACGCCGCGAACTACGCCCTGATCGACCTCCTGGAGCTGGGCAGCACGGTCCGCATCCGCCCGCTGGAGACGCTGCGCGTGGAACGCCGGGAGGCCGTGGCGGAGCCTCCGTTCGAAGAGACGCTTCAGCGCCGCCCCGAGTTCCTGCAGGCCATGCTTCAGATCGAGACCGCCGTCATCGAGCAGGCGGTCGCCCGCAACCAGCGGCTGCCGGACCTGACCCTGCGGTTCGAGCGCAGGCGCGATCACACCGGACACACGGACTCCCGGGTACGGCTGGGCGCCGTCATCCCGCTGAACGACCGATCGCCCGAGCTGCAGCGCCTGAGGGCGGACAACGCGCTGCGCAAGGCCCGGAGGACCCTCGCGGAGCTGCGCGAGTCGATCGGCATCGAGCTGCGCCAGGCGGTGAACGACGTCGAGGTCGGGCTCCGGCTGACGGAGCTTGCCCGCGGGGCGCGGGAGCTTGCCGAGGAGAACCTGGAGATCGAGCGGATGAAGTTCGGTCAGGGCTTGTCCTCGACCTTCGAGGTGACCGCGTCCGAGGACGATCTCGTCCGGGCGGAGCAGGCCGAGGTCGACGCGATCATCGACTGGCTCGATGCGCTGACGAGGCTCGACCAGGTCTCGGGCAGGACGCTCGCGACCTGGGACATCGACGCGGAGGCGGTGGCGCGGTGACGAGCGGCGCCGCCAACCTCTACCGGGCGTTGCTGGAGAACCTGCTCGACGGTGTGATGGTCATCGGCTTCGACGGGTCGATCAGGTTCGCCAACTCCGCCGCCTGCCGGATGTTCGGGCGCCGGCCGGAGGAGGTGGTCGGGCGCAGCTTCGGGGAGGTCTTCGTCCAGTTCGACGAGTTCGACGAGTTCACCGAGATGGTGCTCGACGCGGTCCGGAACCGGAGCGGCGTCGAGCGGCGGGTGACGAGCGTGCGCATCGGCGATGCGGTCCGCTCCCTCTCCGTCACCACGTCGTACCTGACCACGGCTCGGGAGGGCGGGCCGGCGCCGATGGCGGTCATCGCGGTGCTCGCCGACATCACGGAGGTCCGGGAGCTGCGCGAGACGGCGCTGCGCAGGGCGGAGATCATCGAGAGGCAGCTCGGCGAGCTTCAGGGCGCCTACCGGGACATCGAGGCCCGCAACGCGGCACTCTCCCGGTTGACGAAGAGGGTGCAGACCGCGCGCGTCGCGGCGACGCTCTTCGTGGTGGCGCTGTTCGTCGCCATCGGCGTCTGGCACGCGCGGCCGCTCGACTTCTTCCGCGAAGCCGCCGCTCCGCATGCCCTCGCCGGCATCGAAGCCGGCGGACCGGAGACGATGCGCACCCTCGCCGTCGAGCCCGACACGCTCCGCGAGACCCTTTCGCTGCGGGGGCATCTGGCGCCGGGTCGCGTGGTGGAGGTGGTCGCTCCGATCGAGAGCCACGTGAGCGAGGTGCACGTGCGCTACGGCCAGCGGGTGGCGGCGGGCGATCCGCTGGTCGATCTGGATGTCGGCCTGATCGCGGCCGAGCACCGGCGCGCCCGGGTCGAGCACATCAGGGCGCTCGAAGCGCTCCACGCGCTGGAGGACTGGGAGAACGGCGCCGAGATGACCAACGCCCGGCGCGGGCTGCGCCGGGCGAAGATGGCGCTCGACAGCGAGGAGAGGCAGCTTCGGCGCACCGCCTTTCTGCTGGAACAGGGGCTCGTTCCCGCCTCCGAGCACGAGGCGGCGCGCGAGCGCCACGAAAACCGGAAGCTCGACTTCGAGGCGGCCCGCCGGGATCTGGAGGCGGCACAGGCGAAGGGTGGCGGCGACGCGCGCGAGG
>JAPPMY010000208.1 GCA_028818855.1 Rhodospirillales bacterium | reverse complement strand
GGGGCGACGGCGGCGATTCGATCACGCTGGAGAATTTCAGCCTCGCCAACCTCGGCGCGGAGGACTTCCTCTTCTAGGCCCTGACCGGGCGAAGCGGCGCGTCCCGTCGGACAGGTGGGCGACACAGCGTCCAGGATCGCGTCGGCGCGCGGACGCACGACAAACCCCGCAGGGACGTCCGGCTCCGGCCTCTCGGAAGGGATTGGCGGCGCGCGCGGCGCAGCCGGTCGCGCCGCAGTCGGAACGAGACGCCGTTCGCGGCGATTTCCCTGTCGGTCCCGGGCACCTGGGTGTCGACCGGGAGACCGGTCCGGCCGCGGAGCGTGCCGCCGAAGGGCTGGAGAAACAGGCGCGGGCGATCCGCGCCGGGATCCCGGCGCTCGTCGGCGAATTCGGCCGAGCGCGGGAAGGAGTTCTTGCCGCGGCCGTCGCAGGACGGGGCGTCAGTGCGTTCCGGCCGCCGGCGCAAGCGCGGAAAAGATGCTCTCGAAGCTCCCGATGCTGCCGTCGGCTTCATCGAACCTGACGCCGCTGTAGCCGACGACCCGGCGGGGATTGCCGTCCATATCCGGGACGTTCGAGAACTGTCCGCCCCACACGCCTTCGGCCTGCGTGACGGTCCGCTCGGGATGGCGCACCGAAACGACGGCGTTCTCGAACGTGCCGTCCGGCTTGAACGGCGCGGGGCCGAGGCGAACCTCATAATCCGTGGGCAGGGCGTCGGGGTCCGGACCCCGCCACGCCACGGCGGGCCACAGGTGGAGCGTCTCCATCGCGATGTCCCCCGTACAGCCGATGCAGCCCGCGATCGTCCCTTCGGAAAAATTCGCCCTGAGCTCGATGGCGGCGGAGAACTCGACGTACTGGCTTTGCCCCTGCAACGCGCCCCATCCGCTGCCGTAGAAGTACTCGTAGAGACCGCCCGCGCCGCCAACGTATGTTGCCTCGCCGCTTATCGGCATGTCCGGGGGATTCGACAGATCGAGCTCCGGCCCGTCGATGAAGACGCCGCGCCCGGCCAGCTCGTACTCGTCGGTCGGGACGCCGGGAGGATAGTGCAGCCACTACCCCACCGACAGGTAATCCGCCGGATTGTCGTCGTCCCATTCGACCGCGGTATAGAGGATGGTTCTGCCGTCGCGGTGGTTTTCCGCCAGGAACCATTCGCGGTTCACGAACCCCGGGATGGCCGGCGTGGGAAGATAGGTCGCCCACTCGTATTGACGATGCGCGTCGCTGGTGAGCGTTCGGGGGCTCCCGCTCCCGCGCCGCACCTCCACCGAAATCACGCCGTCCTCGAACCCGGTCCCGGTCCGGAACCGCATCGCGTTCTCGAACCTCGCCCGCACCCTGAACTCGTCCCGGGCCTCGGTGAACCCGGCGATCTCCGCCGTCGCCGGTTCGTCGCCGTCCGTGCAGCCCACCGCCATCGGCAGCAAGACAACGCTCAAGGCAACCGCGACGGCCCGCATGGCGCCGTTCCCCCCGATGGATCGGTCGAACTCGATCTTCACTTCACGCCCGAACGAGACGATAACGCAACGCAAGCACGCCAACGACCGTAGCGCGCCCGAGGCGATCGCGCCAGCCGTCCCCGCGCGCGGCAACGGCTTCGCCGCGGGGCCGTCCGGCACCGTCGAGATCGGGCCCGGCGCGGCGATCGCAATTCGCGCGCTGCTTTCCGGGTCGGTGGCGACGGGTATTTCGCCTTTCCTCGAAACTGCTGTCGGGCTTGCGATCGAGGGCTTCGGTCCCGTTCACGGGCAGCCGGCGGACGAAATCGTGGAGCTCCTCGGCGAGGAATTCCACGTGCTGGGCGTGTTCATCTGCGAGGATTTCTTCACCACGCATTTCGGCGAGGATGCCGACGAGAACGTGATCGACGAACACCTCCAGCGGCGCGGCTGGCGCGAGACGGCGGCGGCAAGGCTGTACCTGGAGGGTCTGCGGGATTCGACGGTGTCGCTCTACGAGGTGGCCGGCATCGAGCCGGGCCGGAGCCTGACGGTGCGCGACCTGCTGCGCGGCGGCGAGGCGGTGCGGGTGGAGGAAAAGCTGGGCTCGCGCGCGGCCGCGCGGTGGGACCGCCTCGCGGCGCACATCGTCGCGGTGAAGGGGAGGCGGGATGCTGCAAGTCGACCACGCGCTTTCGGAGGAATTGATTTCGCGCTTCGACGAGCTGCTCCGCGAGACCGGATCGGCGCTGCGCGACCTGATGGGCGCCGAGACGTTCAGCGAGTACTGGCTCGGCGATATCGTGCTGCGCGCCGGCGCGCCGCCGCCGGAGCTTCGCAACACCGACGGCGAGGCGGTGGCGTTCTGCGAGGTCCGCTTCCCGCTCGCGGGCGACCGGGCGGAGCTCGCCGCCGGGCTCGCCGCCGGAGCGCGCGGCGCGGCTTTCGGGGCGCGGGATCGACCCGGCCCTGGCGGAATTCGTCACCTCGCTCGGCACGGTCGAGCTGGGGACGGAGGCGCAGGACCGAGCGCTACAACGTCATCCCCGTGCCGATCATGACCTTCGTCGAGACCCCGCGTTGCACCAGCGCGTCTACAAGGCGTTGGGCTGGACCCGCGTCGGGACCACCCAGTGGAGGAGGAGGGCGCAACGACAGACACACAAAACGAAACAAGTCGAAAAGGACATCTTTCCACTTCGTCCGGACAATCCCCAAGACATTGAAAAAGAACGAAAATATCAAAACGCAAAACTTGCAGTTTGATTTCGGCCCGGTTCGCAACGCGTGGGCACGGCCTCCCATCGCCGCTTTCCACCGCCGCGTAATTCTTGCGCGCCGGTGTCTCCCTCCGCGGCGGTGCGCGACGATCGGAGCGCCCTGTCGGCGGCCGGCCGTAGGTCTCGGGGATCAGCTTCGCGCTCCGGCGTATCCTCGTCGGCTCCACGCTGCGCCATTCGCC
>JAPPMY010000152.1 GCA_028818855.1 Rhodospirillales bacterium | reverse complement strand
AGATGGGCGACGGCAGCCTCGTGGACTCGATGGTGCACGACGGGCTCACCGACGCTTTCGAGGACATCCACATGGGCGAGACCGCCGAGCGGGTGGCCGACCGCTACGGAGTCAGCCGCGAGGCGATGGACGAATACGCCGCCGAGAGCCAGCGGCGCGCCCATGCGGCTACGGAGGCCGGGCGCTTCGCCGCCGAGATCCTTCCCGTGGAGGTCCCGGCGCGAAAGGGCGCCGTCGTGGTCGAACGCGACGAGAGCATCCGGCCGGACGCGACCGCGGATTCGCTCGCACGCCTCAAGCCGGTGTTCCGCAGGGGCGGCCGGGTCACCGCCGGGAACGCACCCGGGGTGAACGACGGGGCATCCGCGCTGGTGATCGCGTCGGATGCGGCCGTGCGCCGGCACGGCTTGCCCCGCCTCGCGCGGATCACCGGCCAGGCGGTCTCGGGCCTCGAGCCCGAGTGGGTCATGATGACGCCGGTGCCCGCGGTCCGGAAACTCCTGGACCGCCTCGGCTGGAGCGTGGACGGGGTGGACCTCTTCGAGATCAACGAGGCCTTCGCCGCCCAGGCGGTGGCGGTCAGGGCCGAACTCGGGCTCCCGGCGGACCGGACGAACATGAACGGGGGCGCCGTCGCGCTCGGCCACCCGATCGGGGCGAGCGGCGCCCGCATCCTCACCACGCTGCTCTACCTGCTCCGCGAGCACGGGCTGGACCGGGGCGTCGCGAGTCTCTGCCTGGGCGGCGGCAACGGGGTCGCCCTGGGAGTGGAACGTGCCTGAAACCGGCGCGCCGGGGCGGGTCCTGGTGGTGGGCGCCGGGACCATGGGGAACGGCATCGCCCAGGTCTTCGCCATCTCCGGCGTGGACGTGAACCTCGTGGACGTCCGGGACGAGTTCACGGCGCGCGGCATGGCGACCATCGAGAAGAACCTGGGCCGCCAGGTGAAGCGGGGGACCCTGACCGACGCCGAGGCGAAGACCGCATACGGGCGCATCGAGGCCGGGACCGGCATGGCGCCCGCCGCCGATGCGGAGTTCGTGGTCGAGGCCATCGTCGAGAACGAGGCGAAGAAGCTTGCGCTCTACGCCGCGCTCGAGCCGCTGCTGCCGCCGCGGACGATCCTCGCGTCGAACACCTCCTCGATCTCGATCACGCGGCTCGGGGCCGCCTCGGGCCGCGCCGACCGCTTCATCGGCATGCACTTCATGAACCCGGTCCCGGTCATGGAGCTGGTGGAGGTGATCCGGGGGCTCGAGACCTCGGACGAGACGTTCGAGACCACCATGGATCTGTCGCGGCGGCTGGGGAAGACGCCCTGCGCGGTCAACGACGCGCCTGGGTTCGTCTCCAACCGGGTCCTCATGCCGCTGATCAACGAGGCCGCCTTCGCGCTCATGGAGGGCGTGGGCAGCGCCGAAGACATCGACCGGATCATGAAGCTCGGCATGCGGCATCCCATGGGCCCGCTGGCGCTCGCCGATCTCATCGGCCTCGACGTGGTCCTCGACATCCTGCGGGTGCTCCAGGAGGGGTTCGGAGATCCTCGCTACCGCCCGTGCCCTCTGCTCGTGAAGCTGGTGGACGGCGGCCGGCTCGGCCGCAAGACGGGTCGCGGGTTCCATGACTACCGCGATGCGGGCCGCTGAGCGACTCGCCTAAAGAGATTCTTGAGACTCCGGGCGCCGGGGGTGGGACAGAATTTGGCTCAACTACGTCTTAGCCTCTAGAGAACTCGAAGCCGCGCCGCCGGCCCCCGGGTCCGGGCGCCCATATCCGACCAGGAGACCCCGCCAGCCATGTCGCCAGACGCCAGGAATCAGAGGAGCGCCGACCAGCGTTCCCGCGCCCTCGACATCGCCCTCGGGCAGATCGAAAAACAGCACGGCCGGGGAGCCATCATGCGCCTCGGTTCGTCCGCCATGGACGTGTCCGCCATTCCGACCGGCGTGATTTCGGTGGACGCCGCGCTCGGCGTGGGCGGTTTCCCCCGCGGCCGGGTGGTCGAGGTGTTCGGCCCGGAATCCTCCGGAAAGACCACCCTGGCGCTCACCGTGGTGGCCTCGGCCCAGGCGCTCGGCGGCGTCGCCGCGTTCGTGGACGCCGAGCATGCCGTCGATCCCGAGTATTGCCGGGCGCTCGGGGTGAACACCGACGAGCTGCTCGTGTCCCAGCCCGACGACGGCGAGCAGGCGCTCGAGATCACCGAGACGCTGGTGCGGAGCGGATCGGTGGACGTCGTGGTGGTGGACTCGGTCGCGGCGCTCGTGCCGCGCGCCGAACTCGACGGCGAGATGGGCGACGCGCAGGTCGGCCTGCAGGCCCGGCTCATGTCGAAGGCGCTCCGCAAGCTCACCGGGATCGTCTCGAAGTCGTCCACCTGCCTGGTGTTCATCAACCAGCTCCGGGAAAAGATCGGGATCATGTTCGGCAACCCGGAGACGACCACTGGCGGGCGCGCGCTCAAGTTCTATTCGTCGGTGCGCGTGGACATCCGGCGGATCGGCGCTCTCAAGGAGGGCGACGCGGTGATCGGGAACCGGACCCGCATCAAGGTGGTCAAGAACAAGGTGGCCCCTCCCTTCCGGCAGGCCGAGTTCGACGTCCGCTACGGGGAGGGGATTTCCCGGGCGGGAGATCTCATCGATCTCGCGGTGCGCGAACGGATCATCGAGAAGAGCGGCGCCTGGTACTCCTACCAGGGCGAACAGATCGGACAGGGGCGGGAACGGACCCGCAGGACGTTGCTCGAGGACGAGCCGCTGATGGCCGAGGTCGAAGCCCGCGTCCGGAAAGCGCTCGGCCTGGGCGGCGAGGAAGACGGCGAGGAGGCGGAGCCGCAGGAAGCCTGAGCCTGTGCCAAACTACCGCGCCCGCGTGCGATGGCGGGCGCCCGTAGCCGGGGTAGCTCAGACGGTAGAGCAGAGGACTGAAAA
>JAPPMY010000033.1 GCA_028818855.1 Rhodospirillales bacterium | reverse complement strand
GGTCGAAAATGTCCTGCCCACACGCGCGGGGTCAGGGTGAATAGCGCGCCTCTACCGCCTCCGCATGGGCTGCGACTTCCTCCCCGTGATCGTGCTTCCACGCCTCGAGAAGACGCCGCCAGGTGCACGGTACGAAGGCAACTTCGTCGCCCCGCACAAGATCCGCGAAGCGAGCGATCTCCTCGCGGTGCCCGGCGATTGCTGCGGTGTCGACACGCCGCCCGGTTGTGGGCCAGCACGCAGGCTCCGCGTAGACGTAGAAGAGCACGGGCCTGAGGCCGTGATGCCGGCCCGGTCGATGAATCGCGGAGCGCAGACCGAAGGCATGCTTGACGAGTTGCGCGGCATCGAGGAATTCGAACAGGCGCGGGTTCTCGCGAAGCCGATCCCGGACGCGCTCAAATCGCGCCATGCGATCACCAAAGACAGGACGCCAATAGGCACCGCTGAGGATCGCCGCCTTGCCGCCGCGAAAGGGCTCGAAGCGCTTGGACTCGATGCCGATGAGCGCCGAGGGGGTGACAACGAGACAGTCCAGCACCGGGTGGCGCCCGCCGCGCCACGGAAATCGAACCGCCTCTTCGAGAGATAGCGAACAGGCGGGCCACGATAAGCCCGAACAGCCGGGCAGGGGCGGCAGCACCTGCGGCTGGTGGAGAAAGAAGCCGAAGGCGTTGGCGGCGAGCGCGGCGGAGGACTCCGGGCTGTCGAACTTGCCGCTGGCGATCTCGTTGCCCGGCGCAGCGTGGATGATGCGCTTGATGTCCGCGCCCGGAACGCCCGGCAGAAACCTGTTCGCCGGTGCGGGAGCTGCCGGCGCCGGCCGGCGCGGCGCACTGTTGGCTGTGCGATCTTCAGCAGCCATGTGCCCCGTGACAGTCAAGGTCGGCCAGGTCAATGCGGCAATCGCTCATGCGGATCCTCGGTTCGTCCCCTCCGCCACCGCCTTATGCGCCACGGCGAAAAGTTCCTCAAGCTCAATTCCGGTTCGGCGAGGAGCAATCGCTCAGCGTTGAAGCCGGCAACGGCACAGGCAGCCGGTGATCGGGGCGACGGAAACGGGGCCTGCGATGACCTGCTCCACCGCGATGTCGTTCACCACGCTCA
This sequence comes from Rhodospirillales bacterium, assembly GCA_028818855.1. Taxonomy (GTDB): domain Bacteria; phylum Pseudomonadota; class Alphaproteobacteria; order UBA828; family UBA828; genus WTGU01. The sequence goes on along the minus strand of JAPPMY010000033.1, from coordinate 1,834 downwards.
CCTCGATGTGCGCGACGCGCACACAATCGGGAGCGGTCAAGTGAGGTTCGGTCGAGTAGGGGGCGTCGCAATCGAGCGCGCCTGATCTGGCGAGTGCCACTGGCGGACGAGAGAACTAACCGTGGAGCGACGATACAGTACCATCATGATCGCTGACGGCGGCTCGCAGCGGACGAGCCTTATGCGATTCCTGGGCCGGAATCGCGCTTCCCGGAGGATATCTCTTCAGTCGCCGCAGGTTCCGGAACGAGATTGGGAACGATGGTGGCGACATACTCGCGGATTTTGTCGACCTGATTCTGGCGTCCGGCAGCAATCATGTCGAGCGCAATGGCCTGCGCGGCGAACAAGGAGGCGCGCGCAACCTGGAGCTGGGCCTCGGTTTGCGGCCACTCGCGCCGGTCCAGCGCCTCCATGGCGAGCTCGACGAGCAGCTGGTTGGCGGTCAGGTCGCGCTCATTCGCGGCGGCTTCGATGCGATCCCACTGATCGGGCAGCACCCGGATGTTCTTCTGCAGTGTCTTGGTCACGTATTCGATCTCCGTTTGGTGGCGGCGAGCGACTCCGCAAAGGCTTGCGGCTTGGCTTGAGCGGCGGCTTTCCGGCGCGTGGGCCGCACGGTCCGGGGCTGAGGCGGCGTCGCCAACCACGATACCAGACTGGTGGCTGCCTCAGGGAAGCGTACCTGTGGCGGGCACCAGAGTGGTGGCCATGCAGGCGGCAGCTTGATCTCCAGGCACCCCCGAATCGCATGGCATCCCAGTGCGGTAGTTCTCAACGCATTGAATTTGCCCAGACAATTCCGATCTCTACTGGCAGGAACCAGTCTGGTATCGCCGAGGCACCAGCTTGGTAGCACTTTTCCCGGCACCTCGGGGCTGCGATTCTGCCCGGAATTGCCCCGCAATTCGTACTGCAGCGTAGCCCCGCGTACTCCAGCGTACGCCTGTCACCTTTGTGCAGCGAGCTGCGTCGGGTGTGAGAACCAAAGCGCGCGAGCGTAGAACGCGACACAGGTTCGATATAGAAGCGGTCAGGGCCAGCCTTTTTGAATTGCGGCAGGAATGAGGCTGGAGTCCGCAGGGCTGACGGCTGGGCTGCGGCGTGTGAAGACGCTGCACGCGGGTCCGGCGGTGCCCGAGGGAATTCTGCGTGGCGCACTGACGGGGGCAGCGTCGTCGTCGCCGTCGCGATGGTCATGATCATCGTCGTCGTCACGATCGGGACAGCACGCATTCGATGTTCTGGCCGGTGCAACGCTCGGCGGTAGCGTCGTGCGGCTCGACTGCGGGTCCGATCTCGCGGATGGTCATGCGAGTGCGGCGAGCTTGCGACGGTCGGTTCGACGGCAACCGGGACGAAGTGGAGAGGCTCGGCGCTCGCGTTCAGCGCAGCGGGACGATCGCCACCGTCATCGCGAGTGCCGGACGTGGTGACGCCGAGCCGTACAGGCTTGGTGGCACCGATGTCCGGCGAGTCATCAAGGCGCTCGTTGCTATCGGCGATAACGGTGCGCGGCTCAACTGCGGGCAGGCTCTTGCGGACTGAACCGCGGTCTGCCTCTCTGCCGCGAGGCGAGCGTGCGACTGCGCGCGAGCGCCAAGCCGGATGCGGGCGCGGTTGTTGTCGCCGTCGGGGAAACGCGCGCAGCGCCGGCACAAGGTGCCGCGCTGCGATGCGCGGTGGGACGCGGCAGGAAAAGACTGGCCGATCCCTGAACGAGCAGGGACCGGCCAGGAAGTTGGACAGGGCGCCGCAGTCATGCGGTAACCGCGACGCTCCTGACAGGAATGCCGAGCCGGCGTGCCTTGTCAACCAGGTTGCCGGTGATCCC
>JAPPMY010000141.1 GCA_028818855.1 Rhodospirillales bacterium | reverse complement strand
TCCGGGCGCAGGCCAGCATGGCGATGGCCGCCTCCGGGATCATCGGCAGGTAGATGGTGATGCGGTCGCCCTTGCTTGCGCCGAGAGAGAGCAGGCCGTTGGCGAAGCGCGAGACCGCTGCGTGCAGCTCGCGGTAGGTGAGCGTCGAATCCTCGGCCGGGTCGTCGCCCTCCCAGATGATCGCGACCTGGTCGCCGCGGTCTGTGAGGTGGCGGTCCACGCAGTTGGCGCAGGCGTTCAGCGTGCCGTCCTCGAACCAGCGGATGTGGAGATCGTCGGCCGCGTACGAGACGTCCTTCACCTTGGCATAGGGCTTGATCCAGTCGATCCGCTTGCCGTGCTCGGCCCAGAACCCCTCCGGGTCCTCGATCGAGCGGGCGTACCAGGCGCGGTAGGTTGCGTCATCGCAATGGGCCGATCGATCGAGGCCCTCGGGCACGGGGAACAGCTCGGTCTCCGACATCGTGGCGCAACGCCTCCCTCAACGATTGGCCGACCGTCTCGGCGCGGCGGGATTATATACGCTTAGAACTCCACGGCGACCGTGTCGCCCTCGATGAAGAGCGGCAGCCGGCGCAGGCTGTCGCCCTCGCAGGGGCCGGAAAGACAGTGCCCGTCCGCGATGCGAAAGAGCGCCCCGTGGGTGGCGCAGAGGATCATGTCCTTCTCACGGGTGAGGAACTGGTCCGGCACCCAGTCGAGGGGGCCCTGGGTGTGCGGGCACGCGTTCTCGTAGGCCCGCAGCGTGTCGCCCGCGCGCACGACGAAGACCGAGTGCAGCGCGTCGCCCTCGCGAAAGTCGAACCCCCTGGAGCCGGGATCGGGAATCTCGGCGAGGCGGCAGAGAACGCGGCGGCTCATGGCGCGGGCGGGCCGGTCGGCTCGCTGGCTCAGGCGGCCTCGCGCTCCAGGCCCCGCAGGCTCGCCAACACGGCGTCGGCCAGGTGGTCGATCTCCGCCTCCTCCATCGGCGTGGAGAGACACGCCATGCCGGAGACCGAGGTCACGACGCCGTGGTTGAGCAGCGCGCGAAAGAGCCCGTCCAGCCTGCGCGCGCGCCCCTCCGTGCCGGCGCGGTAGACGGCGCGGTAATCGGTGAGCGGCTCGTCGCTCATGTGGAAGAGGATCAGCGAGCCTTCGCCCGTAACCTGCCCCTCGCAGCCCGCCAGGCGAAAGGCCTCGCCCAGCTTGGTCCGCGCGCTCTTGCCAAGGGCATTCAGGCGGTCCACGGCCTCCGCCGTGAACATGCGCATCGCTGCGGCGCCCGCGGCCATGGAGAGCGGATTGGCCGTGAACGTGCCCGATTGCGGGCAGGCAGCCTTGCCCGCGCTGCTGTCGTAGACCGCCATCGCCTCGGCCGTGCCGGCCACGGCGCCGATGGGCAGGCCGCCGCCGATCACCTTGCCGAGCGTGACGAGGTCCGGCTCCAGCCCGTAGAGGGTCATGGCGCCCGCCGCGTGCAGGCGGAAGGTAATCACCTCGTCGTCGATGAGGAGCGCGCCGGAGGACCGGCGGAACTCGTGCAGCATGTCGATGTAGGCGGGGCTCATGGGCAGCCCCCCGCAGCGGGCCGGCGCGAGGTCGATCAGCACCGCGGCGATCTCGCCGGCATGGCGCTCGAGGATCGCGCGTGTCCCCGCCACGTCGTTGAAGGGAATGATCACAGCGTCCTGCAGCAGCCCGGCGGGCGTGCCCTTGGCGTAGCCGACTGCGCGGGGCCGGTCGGTGCCCCAGTTCTGCGGGTCGGGGTCGAGGCTCGCCTCGGCATAGTCGTAGGCGCCGTGGTAGACGCCCTCGCACTTGGCGATCTTGGGCCGCCCGGTGAAGGCGCGGGCGCCCTTGATGGCGTGCATCACGGCTTCGGTGCCCGTGTTGGTGAAGCGGATGTGCTGGAGCGACGGCGCCCGCCCGCAGATCTGCTCGGCCAGCTCGATCTCGCTCTCGGTCGCCAGCGTGAGCGACATGAAGCGCTCGGCCTGCTTCACCACCGCCTCGACGATGGCCGGGTGCGAGTGGCCGAAGAGCTGGACCGTGTAGTTGTTGATGAAGTCGATCCGCTCCGTGCCGTCCACGTCGGTGACGCGGCAGCCCTGGGCCTCTTGCGCGTAGATCGGATAGGGCGAAAGCTGTGTGAGGCCGCGCGTGCCGCCGCCGGGGAACACCGCGCGGGCTCTGGCGCCGAGCGCGGCAGAGCGCGATTGCGGATCGGGATACGCCATGACCGAGACTCCTGCCGGGAAGTGCGCCCTCGCGTGGGGCCTGCCGCGCCCATTGCGCGCGGGCGCCCCTCGGCGGGCGGGCGCCACAATGCGCCCATCCCGTGCCGCAGGCAAGCGCCGCAGCGCACGCCGCCGGCAGGTGTGAGAGGATGCCGCGCGAGCAGGATGGTGCGGCGGGGAGCCCGCCCGCAATGGTCGTGCGATAGCCACGAGGGAGCAGGCGGCCGATGGTAAAGCGCTCGGGCGCGGAAGTTCTGGCGGAGATGCTGCAGGGCTACGGCGTCACGCATGTCTTCATGGTGCCGTCCGTCCTCAGGCGCACCCTCGCCGAGATGGAGCGCCGCACCAGGATCCGGCGCATCCAGGTGCATGCGGAAAAATCCGCCGCCTACATGGCCGACGGCTACGCGCGGGTCTCGGGCCGGCCCGGCATCTGCATGGCCCAGGTGGTGGGCGCGCTCAACCTCGCCGCCGGCCTGCGCGACGCGCATATCGCCAACGCGCCGGTGATCGCGATGACCGGCGGGCGCGACCCGCACACCACGTTCCGCAAGGCGTACCAGGACCTGGACGACGTGCCGGCGTTCGAGCCGGTGACGAAGTTCAACGCGACCGTGGACGAGGTGACCCGCATCCCCGACCTGGTGCGCCAGGCCTTCCGCGTCGCCGTCTCGGGCAAGCCCGGCCCGGTGCACCTGCAGTTCCGGGGCAACGAGGGGCAGATCG
>JAPPMY010000235.1 GCA_028818855.1 Rhodospirillales bacterium | reverse complement strand
GGCCGCGAGCGCGCCGTTCTTGGTCGCGCCGAAGGAGAGCGCATCGACGCCGGCCCGCCACGTGAGGTCGGCCGGGCTGAGCCCGCTGCCGGCAACCGCGTTGGCGAAGCGCGCGCCATCCATGTGGACGGCGAGCCCGTGGCGCCGCGCGATCCCGGTCAGCACCGCAAGCTCGTCCGGCGTGTAGATCTGCCCCATCTCGGTCGACTGGGTGACGCTGAGGCAGGCCGGTTGCGACCAGTGCACCTCGCCCGTGCCGGCGGCGGCGAGCGCGGCCTCCAGCGCGTCGGGAACGATCTTGCCGAAGCGCTCGTCAATGCCGGTCACCTTGGCGCCGCCGGTCATGAACTCGGGCGCGCCGCACTCGTCGTTCTCCACGTGGGCGGCGCGGCCCGCGTAGATCACGCCCCAAGGGGGCGTAAGGGTGGCGACGGCGACCGAGTTGGCTGCGGTCCCGGTCAGCACCGGGAAGACCCTGACTTCGGTCTCGAAGAGCGCGGAGAACGCGGCATCGAGGCCCTGGGTCCAGGGATCGCCGCCGTAGGGCGTGGCGCTGACGCCAGCCGCTTCCGCCACGGCGTCCACGATCTCCGGCGCGGCGGAGGCGACGTTATCGCTGCGAAAATCCATACCTGTCCGTCCTTCCCCCTAATTTTCGTTGCTGCCAAGCTCGATCCCGACCGGCAGGAAGGCCGAGCCGTCCTCGGCCGGCCTCCAACCTGCGGTCGCGCCCGCTCTGCCCTCGGCCACGGCGGTGATCAGCCAGACCATCTCGGGCTCGAAGATCATGGAGATGTCCGTCTCCGAGGGCTTGGCGCTGCCGTCCGGGTGGGAGTGGTAGACGCCGATGACCGAGTCCGGGCTCTCGCTCAGCGCGCGCTCCAGGCGGAGGCGGAGCTTGGGATCGACCTCGAAGCGGCGGGTGCGCGGCGGTTCGGCGACGTTCACGCTCGCCTCCACGGCGTTCACCCGATACTCCTCCCCGTGCTCCGCGCGGCCGACGAGAAGGCCGCAGGCTTCCTCCGGGTAAGCGTCCTCCGCGGCCCGCTCGATGGCCCTGAGCTGCGCGCGCGTGAGCCGGACCGACGCGGCGCTCACGGCGTCCCCTCAAGCCCGATGTTCGCGACCGTGCCGCCGCTGCGGAGATCGACGATCACGATCCGCTCGCCGGCGTCGGGCACGGCGACCACGAGAATGAGCCGGTGGCCCGCCGCAGTCATGCGCCGCACCTGCGCGCCCGCCGGCAGCCCGAGGTCGTCTGGCGCGGAAAGCGCCGCCGCCTCGGGCAGCGCGCTCAGGCCCGCCTCGTCGGTCACCGCCGCGTCCTCGTCGCCGGTAAGCTCGGCCAGCTCGTTGCTTTTCTCGACCAGCTTGAGGCCGATCACGACGAGGCCCGCCGCAATCATCACCCCGAGAACGATGACGATGATCTTGAGATAGGTGATCATGGCCCGTACCGGATATGAGCAACGCCGCCGAAACGCGCCGCCGGTTCACCGTCGCTCGGGCGGAGGCTCGCGCGCGGCTTGACCGGATCCTGGCGGATCACGTGCCGGCGCTGTCACGCTCTCGGCTGAAAAACCTGATCGAGACCGGACGGGTCTCGATCGCGGGCGAGACGATAACGGAGCCGGGATACAGGGTCAAACCGGGTCAGGCCGTGACGCTCGTCATCCCGCCGCCGGTGGACGAGACGCCGCGCGCCCAGTCCATTCCGCTCCAGATCGCTTACGAGGACGACGACCTGATCGTCGTGGACAAGCCGGCCGGACTCGTCGTCCACCCGGCGCCGGGCAACCCGGACCGCACGCTGGTGAACGCGCTGCTCGCCCACTGCGGCGCCAGCCTCTCAGGCATCGGCGGCGTGAGGCGGCCCGGCATCGTGCATCGCCTCGACAAGGACACGAGCGGCCTCATGGTCGCAGCCAAGCACGACGCCGCCCATCGGGGGCTCTCGGCCCAGTTCGCCACGCGGCGGCTGAGCCGGACCTACAACGCCGTCGTCTGGGGCGTGCCGAGACCCCAGGGGCGGATCGAGGGCGCCATCGGCCGCGATCCACGCAACCGCAAGCGCATGGCCGTGCGGACGAGCGGCGGCAAGCCCGCGCTCACCCGCTATCGCGTGCTGAAATCGCCGGGCCCGCGCTGGAGCCTCGTCGAGTGCCGGCTGGAGACCGGGCGCACCCACCAGATCAGGATCCACATGGCGCACATCGGGCATCCGCTGCTCTGTGATGCGCTCTATGGCGGCGCCCGGAGTCGAGGCCGAGGCGAGCACCTGCGCGCCGCGCTCGCGCTCTGCCCGCGTCAGGCGTTGCACGCGGCCCGGCTCGCCTTCGTCCATCCGGTGAGCGGTGCGGAACTCGCGTTCGAGAGCGCGCTTCCCGCGGACATGCAGGCGCTGATCGCGGCATTGTCCAGCGATGACATACAGGAACGCTAGACTGCTATAAGTATAATACAGTGGGCCTATAACACTTAAGTGACCGGCATGATTTTGCCTTGAAAACGCCGCTTTCGCTTGCCAATTCCTATTGTGAAGTCGCGGGATCGCTCGAAGAGCCTGGGGCGGCCCCCGCGGAGGATCGGAGGGGCTCTTTTGGAAGGAGGGATGGAACCATGACATCACGCACCGTCCCGATGCCGACGACCATGGAGGGGAGCGGCGTCTCCCGCTATCTCCGCGAAATTCGGCAGTTTCCTCTCCTCTCGCCCGAGGACGAGTTCATGCTGGCCAAGCGCTGGCGCGAGCACGACGATGCCGAGGCGGCACACCAGCTCGTGACCAGCCACCTGCGCCTGGTGGCCAAGATCGCGATGGGCTATCGCGGCTACGGGCTGCCGGTGGGCGAGCTGATCTCCGAGGGCAATGTCGGGCTCATGCAGGCGGTCAAGCGCTTCGATCCGGATCGCGGCTTCCGCCTTGCGACCTACGCCATGTGGTGGATCCGCGCCTCGATCCAGGAATACA
>JAPPMY010000192.1:135791-144011 GCA_028818855.1 Rhodospirillales bacterium | reverse complement strand
CGGATGCCATCACCTTCGGCATCCTCGGCGCGGCGACCGACGGGCACGTGCTGAGACACACCGCCATCGGCATCGGGATGTGGCTCGGTATCATCATGATGCTGAACGTCTGGATGATCATCTGGCCGAACCAGAAGCGGGCGCTCGGCATCGTGGAGGTGGAGGCGGATCGAAAGGCGCGATCCGCGCGCTACGCCATGCTGGCGTCGCGCACCAACACGATGCTCTCGATACCCATGCTCTACGCCATGGTTGCGGCACAGAACGTCTACTGACGCGATAGATCGCGTGTCCCCGCCCGGACGCCGCATCGTCCGGCGCCGGGCGGGGCACATCCTCCGATCAGACGGCGGCGAGCGCGTGCCGCGCCGCCGTCACGCCCGAGCGGATCGCCCCCTCGATGGTGGCGGGCAGCCCCGTCGCGGTCCAGTCGCCCGCGAGGAAGAGGTTGCGCAGGCGCGTCTCAGCCGGCGGGCGGAGCGGCAGGGCCGAGGGGACTTGCGCGAAGGTCGCGCGCTTCTCCTTGACGATGCGGACGGCCGGCATGGCTGCCGGGCGATGGTCGAGCGCCCGCGAGACATCGGACCAGATCAGCGCCGCGATCTCCGCCGCCGGACGCTCCGTCAGCGCGCCCGCCGCGCTCACGGTGACCGAGGCGATGTCGCCGCGCGCGAAGATCCACTGCGCCGTACCGCCGACCACGCCGAGGATTGCGCCGCCGCCCGGCATCGGTACCGGCCGATCGAGCCGGAAGTGCGCGTTGACGATGGGCCGGGTCTCCAGCGGCGCGGGTGTGCCTGGCAGGAGCTGGGTGCAGACCTGCGGCGTCACCGCCAGCACGGCGACATCGCCCGGCGCGAAGGCTTCGTCATCTCCGTCGCCCGCGAAATCGAGGCCCGTCACGGTGCGCCCGTCGTGCGCGATGGCGCGGAGCCGGCGGTTGTAGTGGAGCCGGCCGCCGCCCTGCTCCACGTAGCTGACGCCCGGCGCCACCAGGTTGGGCCCGAGGCCTTCCCGGGTGAGATAGGCGCGGCAGGCCGCTTCGCCCCGGCCAAAGGTCAGGCGCACGACCGGCCAGAGCAGGCTTGCCGATGCCTCGTCTATGGAGGCGTTGAGGACCGCCACGGTGAGCGGCTCCCAGAGGCGCTCCAGCAGCGGGCCGGTGCCGCCGAGCCGCTCTGCCGCGGTGTCGCGTTCCCGCGCTCGGGCCAGCGCAAGGCCGGCCAGGTAGTGGCGCGCGCGGCTGCCCGGCACGCGGCGCGAAGGCGCCATGATCCACCACGGCACCGGGCCCGCGTTGGGGCGCACGGTCCAGCGCTCGCCCGTCCGCAGGTCGACGAAGGGAAAGGCCGCGCGCGCCTGACCGAGCAGGCCGCCCTGCGTGCCGACGGTCTCCAGGTAAGCGAACACCGCGGGATTGGCGCCCAGGATCAGGTGATTGCCGTTGTCGATGGTGCGGTCCAGGGTGGCGTCGTGGAACGAGCGGCAGCGCCCGCCGGCCTGCGCCGCCGCCTCCCAGAGGACGACGCGCTGCCGCGCCTTCACCAGCTCCACGGCGCAGGAAAGCCCCGCCATGCCGGCGCCGATCACGTGAACGGTCGCCATGCTCCCTCGCATCCCTTCCGGCGCGCCCATGTATAGGGGAGGGGAGGCGCGCGGCCAACGCGGGGCGGGGCGGGGAGGAGCCTGAGTGCCGGCCGCGCTCTCTGCCGTCGGCGGGCTCGCGCGGGCGGCCGACTACGACCGCTACCTGACCGCCGTGTTCGCGCCCGCAGGCAGCCGCGAGGCGCTGTTCGCGCTGATCGCCTTCAACCACGAGGTCGCGCGCATCCCCGAGGCGGTGAGCGAGCCGATGCTGGGCCGCATCCGCCTGCAGTGGTGGCGCGAGGTGGTGGAGGCCGCGTACGCCGGAGAGCCCACCCGGCGCCACGAGGTGGCGGTGCCGCTGGCCGACGCGATCCTCGCCTGCGGTCTCGACCGCGCGCCGTTCGACGCGCTGCTCGACGCGCGGGAGGGCGACCTGGATGACGGCGGGCCGCCCGACCTCGCCGCGCTGGAGCGTTACGCCGCCGCCACCGGCGGGGCGCTGGCGGCGCTCATGCTGCAGGCCTCCGGCGTGGACTCGGGCCCGGCACTGGAAGCGGGGCGGCAGGTGGGCACGGCCTGGGCCTTGATCGGCACGCTCCGCGCGGCGCCCCGTGCTGCCGTGCAGGGCCGGGTCACGCTCCCGTCCGATCTGCTCGCCGAAGCCGGGATCGGCGCCGGCGATCTGCTGGCGGGACGGGGGTTCGACCGTCTTGCCGGCGTCGGCGAGCCGGTCGGGCGCCGTGCCGCCGAACTGCTCGATGCGGCGCGCAAGGCGCGGGGCGCGGTGCCGCGCCGGGGCCGCGGCGTGCTGCTGATCGCCCGCCTCGCCGATCTCTACCGCGCGCGGCTGCGCCGGGCCGGCTGGGACCCGCGCGATCCGAGCGTCGACGTGGGTCTGCTCCGCAAGCAGACCGCGATGCTGGCAGGCGCGCTGACGGGACGCTACTGAAGGGGGAAATCCGAGCCAGGCGTTGCGCGCACGACCCTGCGGGCCAGCGCGACGCGCCCGGCCGTCACCAATACTCCTCGGCCGGTCTACGCCGCGGCGGCGCGGCCGTCCCCCAGCCAGCGGCCGAGGTCGGCCCGGGCGCGGGCGACCATCGCGGCCTTGCGAGCGCGCTTGGGCACGCGGCCCGCGAGCGGCGGGAACAGGCCGAAGTTGACGTTCATGGGCTGGAAGGTGCTGCCTGCGCCGAGGTGCCCGCCGGTGATGTGCGCGAGCAGCGCGCCGAAAGCGGTCGTCGGCGGCGGGGGCGGGGCCTCGGCGCCTGCCGCCTCCGCCGCGGCGAAGCGGCCGGCGAGCAGGCCGATCGCCGCGCTCTCGACGTAGCCCTCGACGCCGGTGATCTGGCCCGCGAAGCGCACGTGCGGCGCGCGGCGAAGCCGCAGCGCGGCATCCAGCAGCGCCGGGCTGTTGATGAAGGTGTTGCGGTGGATGCCGCCGAGCCTCGCGAAGCGCGCTTGCTCCAGCCCGGGGATCAGGCGGAGCACCTGCTTCTGCGCCCCGTGCGTAAGCTTGGTCTGGAAGCCCACCATGTTGAAGAGGGTGCCGAGCGCGTTGTCCTGGCGGAGCTGCACGACCGCATGGGGCCGGGCGCCGGTGGCGGGGTCGGTGAGGCCCACGGGCTTCATGGGGCCGAAGCGGAGCGTGTCGCGCCCGCGCGCCGCCATCACCTCGATGGGCAGGCAGCCCTCGAAGTAGGGCGTGTCGCGCTCCCAGTCCCGGAAGGGGATCGTGTCGGCGGCGAGCAGCGCGTCGATGAAGGCCTCGTAGCGCGCGTGATCCAGCGGGCAGTTGATGTAGGCCGCGCGGTCGCCGCCCGGCCCCGCCTTGTCGTAGCGGGACTGGAACCACGCGGTCCCGAAATCGATGCTGTCGCGATGGACGATCGGCGCCAGCGCATCGAAGAAGGCGAGGTGCTCCTCGCCGGTCGCATCCAGGATCGCCTGGCTCAGCGCCGGCGCAGTGAGCGGCCCGGTGGCGATGATGGCCAAACCCTCCGACGGATCTGGAATGCCCGCCATTTCGGCGCGGCGCAGCCGGATGGCGGGTTCGGCCTCGATGGCCTGCTGCACCGCGTCGGCGAAGCCCGTGCGGTCCACGGCGAGCGCCTGCCCAGCCGGCACCTTGTGGCGGTCGGCCGCCGCGATCACGAGCGAGTCGGCGCGGCGCATCTCCTCGTGCAGGAGGCCGACGGCGTTGCGCTCCGCATCGTCGGAGCGGAAGGAGTTGGAGCAGACCAGCTCGGCCAGCCGGTCCGTGACGTGGGCCTCGGTGCCGCGCACCGGCCGCATCTCCCAAAGCTCGACCGGGATGCCGCGCCGGGCGATCTGCCACGCCGCCTCGCAGCCGGCGAGGCCGCCGCCGATGATTCGGATCGGCTTCTCCACCGCCATGCGCTCCGCCGCCGGCTCCGGGCTCAGGCCACCTTGCGCCGGGTCTGGCGTCGGCGGCGGCGCTGCGCCGGTTGAGCCGCAGCCGGGCCGAGCGCGCGGCGCAGGAACTGCCCGGTGTAGCTCTCGGCCACGGCGGCGACTTCGTCCGGCGTGCCGTCGGCGACCACCCGCCCGCCGCCGTCGCCGCCCTCCGGCCCGAGATCGACGATCCAGTCCGCGGTCTTGATGACCTCGAGGTTGTGCTCGATGACCACCACGGTGTTGCCGGTCTCCACCAGCGCGTGCAGCACCTCGAGCAGCTTGCGCACGTCGTGGAAGTGGAGGCCGGTGGTGGGCTCGTCGAGGATGTAGAGGGTGCGCCCGGTGGCGCGGCGCGAAAGCTCCTTCGCGAGCTTGACCCGCTGGGCCTCTCCGCCCGAGAGCGTGGTCGCCTGCTGGCCCACCTGGATGTAGCCGAGACCGACGCGCTGCAGGGTCTCCAGCTTGTTGCGGATCGCAGGGACCGCCTTGAAGAAGGCGGCGCCATCGTCCACGGTCATCGCCAGCACGTCCGCGATGGACTGGCCCCGGTAGAGGATCTCCAGCGTCTCGCGGTTGTAGCGCCGGCCCTTGCACTCCTCGCACTGCACGTAGATGTCCGGCAGGAAGTGCATCTCGATCTTGATGAGGCCGTCGCCCTGGCAGGCCTCGCAGCGCCCGCCCTTGACGTTGAAGGAGAAGCGCCCCGGCTTGTAGCCGCGCGCCTTGGCCTCCGGCAGCCCGGCGTACCACTCGCGGATCGGCCCGAAGGCGCCGGTGTAGGTGGCGGGGTTGGAGCGGGGCGTGCGGCCGATGGGCGACTGGTCGATGTCCACCACCTTGTCGAGGAATTCGAGGCCGTCGATGCCGTCGTGGGCGCCCGGCTGCACGCGGGCCGCGAACATGCGCCGCGCCGCCGCGCGGTAGAGGGTATCCACCACGAGGGTGGACTTGCCGCTGCCCGAGACGCCGGTGACGCAGGTGAAGGTGCCGAGGCGGAAGGTGACGTCGACGGACGCGAGGTTGTTCGCCCGCGCGCCGCGCACGGTGACGCGCTGGCCCTCCCTGCCGGGCCGCGTGGTCGCGGGCACCGGGATCGCCTCGGCGCCGCTCAGGTACTGCCCGGTGAGGCTGCCCGCGCTCGCGATGATGGCTTCGGGCTCGCCCTCCGCCACGATCTCGCCGCCGTGAACGCCGGCGCCCGGCCCCATGTCCACGACGTAGTCTGCGCTCCTGATCGCGTCCTCGTCGTGCTCGACGACGAGCACCGTGTTGCCGAGGTCGCGCAGGTTCCGCAGCGTGCCGAGCAGGCGCGCATTGTCGCGCTGGTGCAGGCCGATGGACGGCTCGTCGAGCACGTAGAGCACGCCGGTGAGCCCGGAGCCGATCTGCGAGGCGAGGCGGATGCGCTGACTCTCGCCGCCGGACAGCGTGCCGGCTGTGCGCGACAGCGTCAGATACTCCAGCCCGACGTCGACCAGGAACTGCAGCCGCTCGTTGATCTCCTTCAGGATGCGGCGCGCGATTTCGCGCTGCTTGGGCGTGAGCGCGTCGTCGAGCGCCGCGAACCAGCGCGCGGCATCGGCGATGGAGAAGCGCGTGACGTCGCCGATGTGCCGGTCGGCGACCCTGACGCAGAGCGCCTCGGGCTTAAGCCGGTGGCCGTCGCAGCTCTCGCACGCTGCCGTGCTCTGGAACTTGCCAAGCTCGTCGCGCAGCCAGGCGCTGTCGGATTCCCGCCAGCGGCGCTCCAGGTTGGGCAGCACGCCCTCGAAGGGCTTGGTCGTGCTGTACTGGCGGATGCCGTCGTCGTAGGTGAAGGTGATCCGCTCCTTGCCGGAGCCGTGGACGATGGCCTGGCGCACCTTCGCCGGCAGATCGCTCCAGGGCGCGGTCATGCTGGTGCCGTAGTGGCCGGCGATGCTCTGCAGCGTCTGCCTGTAGTAGGGCGAGGACGAGCCGGCCCAGGGGGCGACGGCGCCCTGCGTCAGGCTGAGCCGTTGATCCGGCACCACGAGGTCGGCGTCGAAATAGAGGCGGATGCCGAGGCCGTCGCAGCTCGGGCAGGCGCCGAAGGGGTTGTTGAAGGAGAAGAGGCGGGGCTCGATCTCCTCGATGGTGAAGCCCGAGACCGGGCAGGCGAACTTCGCCGAGAAGACCGTCCGCTCGCCGCAGTCGGCGTCCTCGGCGACCACCAGCCCGTCGGTGAGGGCGAGGCCCGTCTCCAGGCTGTCGGCGAGCCGGGTCGCGAGCGAGGGCGAGACCACGACGCGGTCCACCACGACCTCGATGTCGTGCTTGCGCTTCTTGTCCAGCGCGGGCGCGGCGTCGATGTCGTAGGTCTCGCCGTCGATCTTGACCCTGGTGAAGCCCTGCTTGAGCAGCTCGGCGAGGTCCTTGCGGTACTCGCCCTTGCGGCCCCGGATCACGGGTGCCAGCAGATAGAGCCGTGTGCCCTCGGGCATGGCCAGGATGCGGTCCACCATCTGGCTCACGGTCTGGCTCTCGATGGGGAGCCCGGTCGCGGGAGAATAGGGCACGCCGATGCGGGCGAAGAGCAAGCGCAGGTAGTCGTGGATCTCGGTGACCGTGCCGACAGTCGACCGCGGGTTGCGCGACGTGGTCTTCTGCTCGATGGAGATCGCGGGCGAGAGCCCGTCGATGGACTCCACGTCGGGCTTCTGCATCAGCTCAAGGAACTGCCGTGCGTAGGCCGACAGGCTCTCGACGTAGCGCCGTTGGCCCTCGGCGTAGATCGTGTCGAAGGCGAGGGAGGACTTGCCGGAGCCCGAGAGGCCGGTGACGACGATCAGGCGGTCGCGGGGCAGGTCGACGTCGACGCCCTTCAGATTGTGCTCGCGGGCGCCGCGAACGCTGATGGTCTTGGCCATGGGCGCGGACGAAACGGCTCGGGGATCGGGTCCCGAATATAGGAGCTTGGGCGCCGGAAGGCGAGCGCCGCCGGCGCGGTTCGCAGGCATGCACGGCGGGCATACGTAGCGCGGTTTGAGGCGGGTTCGGCGATGGGCTACAAGTCGGGCCTGCGCGCGCAAAGGGAGGTCGGGTCATGGCGGGGAGCGTCAACAAGGTCATTCTGGTCGGCAACCTGGGACGCGATCCGGAAACCCGGCAATTGCAGGACGGCAGGCCCGTCGTCAACTTCACGCTCGCCACCAACGAGAGCTGGAAGGACCGCCAGACCGGCGAGCGCCGTGATCGCACCGAGTGGCACCGCGTCGTGATCTTCAACGAGCACCTCGCCCAGATCGCCCAAAACTACCTGCGCAAGGGCTCCAAGGTCTATCTCGAAGGCCAGATCCAAACCCGCAAGTGGACCGACCAGTCGGGGCAGGAGCGCTACACCACGGAGGTGGTGCTCCAGCGCTTCCGCGGCGAGCTCACGATGCTCGACAGCCGTGGCGAAGGCGGCGGCGGGCGCGGCGACTACGGCGGCGGCGAGCCGGCCGGCGCGCCTCCCGCCGCCCGTGACAGCGGCCCCTCATCCGCCGACCTGGACGACGACATCCCGTTCTGAGTCTGTTGGTCCGCGGTCATGGCGACCGTTGCTCTACATCCCTGACACATTGCGGACGAGTTACCTGCAAGATATCTCTCCGTATCGATCGCTATAAAGCTCCACGGAGCAGTGCCGCTCGATTTTGCGAAGATCGCCTCTGCACTCGATGTTGCCTTGCCTAGGATTGTGAAAATAGACTTCGCACCCTCTCTCGACTAGCTTTAGTTCCGATCCACGACACTCGAGCTCACCATAACGCCCTGAATACTTATAGGCTTCGCATCTCTCTTCGATGTCTCGCAGTGAAAACTCATGTCCCTCCAGAGGATCTGCTAACGCTAAGGCCTTCAGAGACGCAAGCAACTGTAACTGTTGACGTTTTTCTTCCGGAGTCATGACTGTACAGCCATTCCCAATCTTCTTGAACCCGATATCACAATCCCATCCCGTGTTGAAGACATTGACGTGAGCGTTCGCGGGAACGTGGAACTTCTCGCAGGCGGAGCCGACGCGTTCGTAGCCCTTGTTGCACACCCATCCCGTGTTGAAGACATTGACGTGAGCGTTCGCGGGAACGTGGAACTTCTCGCAGGCGGAGCCGACGCGCTCGTAGCCCTTGTTGCACACCCATCCCGTGTTGAAGACTTTGACGTGAGCATTCGCAGGAACGTGGAACTTCTCGCAGGCGGAGCCGACGCGCT
>JAPPMY010000192.1:0-135691 GCA_028818855.1 Rhodospirillales bacterium | reverse complement strand
CGCGCTCGTAGCCCTTGTTGCACACCCATCCCGTGTTGAAGACGTTGACGTGAGCGTTCGCGGGAACGTGGAACTTCTCGCAGGCGGAGCCATTCCACTGAAATCCCAACGGACATTGATCCCCAGCCGCTTCATCAGCCATCATCAGCGCGAACACAAACGGCGCTACAAAAGATACAATGCGCATATTCATTTTCATGCCCCGTTCTAACCTTGAACTGGTTTGAGCGGCCCCCACAGATAGGGCTGGTCCATTTGGAATGTATAATTCAGCGGTGGCTAGACGCACATCCGAACCTAGACCACCGGGTCAAGAACATTCCGATTTTGCTAGTGTCAAGTTGTTCTTGGGCAACATCCCGATCGAACCTGCGGCCGCGCCGGCCGGTCGCCGCCGCCCGACTGGAACCCTTTGATGGGGCGGCATATCAAGTCTGTATTTGCGTGATTCGGTTGCACGATGCGACTTCACCGGGCTCGGTCCAGGCAGAAGGCGTACGCGGCCGAACGGGAACGGCCGCGGATCACCGGATGATGGAACGGCGAACGGCACAGCGGTGAAGCACGCGCTCCGCCGGCCCGGCGGACGGCAGGCAAGGGGACAGGGCATGAGCAGGACAGGGAAAGACCTGATTGTGAGCCTGGTGGCGGGTGCCGCCATCGTGGCGGTGTTCGCGAGCTTCGAGCTGGTGGAGGCCCTGTTCGAGGTCACGCGAGCGCACGAAGACTGGGACCTGGATGAGATCATCGCCTGCATCCCGGCGCTCGCCATCGTGGCGACGTGGTTCGCCGTGCGGCGCTGGCGCGAGGTTGCGAAGCTGAACAGGACCCTGAACCGGCAGGCCGGCGAGCTTGCCGCTTCGCTGGAGCAGCGCCATGCCATGGAGGAGCAGCTTCGCGAGGGCTACAAGGTCGCGGCCATGGGAACCCTCGGCGGCGGCTTCTCCGGCGAGCTTCGACGCGTGCTGGAGCCGATCGAGCGGCTTTCCACGGAGGGCCTGGATCAGGCCGATTTGGTTCCGCACGAGAGGAGACGACTGGAGCGGATCTCGGAGGCGGCGCAGGGAGGCCTCACGATCGTCAGCCGCATGCTTGCGTTCGGCGACGGCGGCACGCGCGCAACGGAGAGCATCGCCGCCGCCGACGGGGTGATGGAGAGCATCTCGCTTGCCGTGGATGCGCTCGATACCGACCCGGAAGTCGCGTTACGCGTGAACGACGAGGTCTCCCGGATTCACGTCAACCGCTGGGAGCTGCACGAAGTCGTATCGCAGATCGTCGCCAACGCGGCCCAGGCGATGGGCGCGGGCGGGCGGATCGAGGTGACCCTCGAGCGCACGGCGATCGGTACGCAGGATGCCGAGGCGCGCGGCCTGACTGTCGGCTATTTCGTGCGGGTCAGGGTGCAGGACGACGGACCGGGGATTCCACCGGGCCTCCAGAGCCACGTGTTCGAGCCCTTCTTCACGACCAAGGGGGCGGGGGACGGCAGGGGCCTCGGCCTTGCCATCGCGTACAGCCTGGTCCGGGGCTGGAACGGCGATCTGACGGTGTCCTCCGAACCAGGAGAGGGCGCAACCTTCGAGATCTTTATCCCGGCCCGGGAGGCGGACGGACGCTGAAGCAACGGGTGGAAGAAGCCGGAGAGACCGGAAGTCTCGGTCGCCGAAAGCTGCGATCGAGAGGTCCGCCGAAGGCACGTCATTTCGCCTCTGCAACATTGTGAATCAGGGCGGTTTGCGGTAGTCTCCGGGGCGTAAGGACCGAGTCGCCGAGCGCGGCCTAATTCCTTGTCTTCCAACAGACTTTCCGGACATTGGTGACACAGCCACCGCCCTCCGCGCCACCTCGCGAGCCGCCCGGCGGCGACGTGCCCGCAACGCCCCCCGTCGCCATCGAGGAGGAGATGAAACGCTCCTACCTCGATTACGCGATGAGCGTGATCGTGAGCCGCGCGCTGCCCGACGTGCGCGACGGGCTGAAGCCGGTGCATCGGCGCATCCTCTATTCGATGCACGAGAGCGGCTACGACTGGAACAAGCCCTACCGCAAGTCGGCCCGCGTGGTCGGCGACGTCATGGGCAAGTACCACCCCCACGGCGACGCCGCGATCTACGACGCCATGGTGCGCATGGCGCAGGACTTCTCCATGCGCCTCCCGCTGCTCGACGGGCAGGGCAACTACGGCTCGATGGACGGCGACCCGCCGGCAGCCATGCGCTACACCGAGGTCCGCTTGGGCGAGCCCGCGCACGCGCTGCTCGCCGACATCGACAAGCAGACGGTCGACTTCCAGGCCAACTACGACGAGTCCGCTCACGAGCCCGTCGTGCTGCCGGCAGCCTTCCCCAACCTCCTGGTCAACGGGGCGGGCGGCATCGCGGTCGGCATGGCGACCAACATCCCGCCGCACAACCTGGGCGAGGTGGTGGATGCCGCCTGCGCCTACCTCGACGATCCCGATGTCACGGTCGACGCGCTGATGGAGCACGTGCCGGGGCCGGACTTCCCGACCGGCGCCCTGATCGTCGGTGCCGCCGGCATCCGACAGGCCTATCACACCGGGCGGGGCTCCGTGGTCATGCGCGGCAAGACGAAGATCGAGCAGGCGGGCAAGGACCGCGAGGCGATCATCGTCACGGAGATCCCCTACCAGGTGAACAAGGCGCGGATGATCGAGCGCATCGCCGGCCTCGTGAACGAGCGCCGCATCGAGGGGATCGCCGACCTCCGAGACGAATCGGACCGCGACGGCGTGCGCGTCGTCATCGAGCTGAAGCGGAGCGCGATGGCGGAGGTGGTGCTCAACCAGCTCTACCGCTACTCACCGCTGCAGACGAGCTTCGGCGTCAACATGCTGGCGCTCCGGGGTGGCCGCCCGGAGCTGCTGACGCTGAAGGACATCGTCGCGGCCTTCATCGACTTCCGCGAGGAGGTCGTCACGCGGCGGACGACGTATCAGCTCGCCCAGGCGCGGACGCGGGCGCACGCGCTTGCAGGCCTCGCCATCGCCGTCGCCAACATCGACGAGATCATCGCGCTCATCCGCAAGGCCAAGGACCCCGCCGAGGCCCGCGCGGGGCTCACCGGCAGGGACTGGCCGGTCATGGACGCGGGCCCCCTGATCGCGCTCATCGCCGATCCGCGCCAGAAGGTGACGGACGCCGGCACCTGCCGGCTCACCGATGAGCAGGCGCGGGCGATCCTGGAGCTGCGCCTGCAGCGGCTCACCGCCATGGAGCGCGACAAGATCGCGGACGAGCTCGCCGGCATCGTCGAGCAGATCAAGGACTACATCGACATCCTACAGAACCGCGAGCGCCTGCGCGCCGTGCTGCGGACCGAGCTTGTGGAGACGCGGGAGAAGTTCGCGGACGCGCGGCGCACCGTGCTGGGCGAGGCAGAGTTCGAGCACGACGTGGAAGACCTGATCCAGCGCGAGGAGATGGTGGTCACGCTCAGCCACCGGGGCTACGTGAAGCGCGTGCCGCTCTCGACCTACCGGGCTCAGAAGCGGGGCGGCAAGGGCCGCGCTGGCATGAGCACGCGGGACGAGGATTTCGTTTCGCAGGTGTTCGTGGTCAACACGCACACGCCCGTGCTGTTCTTCTCCACCGCCGGCAAGGTCTACAAGCTGAAGGTCTACCGCCTGCCTCAGGCAGCACCGCAAGCGCGCGGCAAGGCGCTGGTCAACCTGCTGCCGCTCGCGGACGGCGAGACCATCTCGACCATTCTGCCGATGCCGGAGGACGAGGAGGAATGGGAGAGCCTCCAGCTCATGTTCGCGACCGCTGCGGGCTCCGTGCGGCGCAACAGCGCGAGCGACTTCGTGAACGTGCCGTCCGCCGGCAAGATCGCCATGAAGTTCGGCGCCGACGATCGCATCGTCGGCGTGCAGACCTGCAGCGAGCACGACGACGTGCTGCTGGCTGCGCTCGGCGGCAAGTGCACCCGCTTCGCCGCCACCGACGTGCGCCTGTTCAGGGGGCGGGACTCGACCGGGGTGCGCGGCATGGACCTCGCGAAACGCGACCGGGTAATCTCCATGAGCATTCTCGCGCACGGCGATCTCAGCGCCGAGGAGAGGGACGCCTACTTCAGACGCAAGCGCGAAGGCGCGGCACCCAAGATCAGCAAGGAGCGTCGCGCGGCGCTCGCGGCCCAGGAGCAGTTTCTGCTGATCGTCCGCAGCGACGGCTTCGGCAAGCGCACGTCGTCCCACGACTACCGCCTGACCAAGCGCGGCGGCAAAGGTATCATCAACATGGTCACCGGCGTCGGAAAGCACGGGGAGAGCGAGGTGGTCGCCACCTTCCCCGTGGCGGAGCGGGACGAGATCATGCTGGTCACCGACGGCGGGCAGCTCATCCGTTGTGCGCTCGACGAGATCAGAACGATGGGGCGGGACACCCGCGGCGTGACCATCTTCCGGCTGGGCAAGGGCGAGCGGGTGGTGTCGGCGGCGCGGCTCGCCGACGTGAACGGCAACGGCGCGGCCCCCGAGGCATCGACTGAGGCGGCGGCAAACGCTGGAGCGGCACAGGATGGCTGAGAGGGTGGGCCTTTATCCGGGGACGTTCGATCCCATCACCACGGGCCATCAGGACATCATCAGGCGCGCGCTCAGGGTCGTGGACAGGCTGGTGGTGGCGGTCGCCGTGAACGCGGGCAAGGCCCCGCTGTTCAGCGTCGACGAGCGTGTGGCGCTGACCGCGCAGGATCTCGCAGCGCTCGGGCTCGGGCCACCCAGGCTCGAGGTCCGCAGCTTCGACAACCTGCTCATGGCCTTCGTTCACGAGGTCGGCGCCACGGTGATCGTGCGCGGGCTCCGGGCCGTCTCCGACTTCGAGTACGAGTTCCAGATGGCGGGCATGAACGCCAGGCTCGACCAGGGTGTCGAGACCGTGTTCCTGATGGCCTCCGAGCGGCACCACTTCATCTCCTCGAAGCTGGTCAAGGAGATCGCCTCCCTCGGCGGCGACGTGTCGAGCTTCGTCTCGCCGCTCATCGCCGAGCGCCTCGCCGAGCGGTTCGGGACGGCCGCTCCCTGAGGCCGGCAGCGCCGGCGGCCAGCGGTGCGGGTCGACGCCTTCGATTTCGACCTCCCGCGCGAAGCCATCGCGACGCGCCCCGCACGCCCGCGCGATTCCGCCCGCCTCCTCGATCTCACCGCCGGCCTCGCTCATCGCGGGGTGGCCGACCTGCCGGCCCTGCTGCGGCCGGGCGACATGATGGTGTTCAACGACACGCGCGTGATCCCGGCGCGGCTCGCGGGCACGCGGGGCGAGGCGGGGGTCGAGCTTACCCTGCACCGGCGGCGGCAGGGGGCACGCTGGCTCGCCTTCGCCAAGCCAGCGCGGCGGCTCAGGCCGGGCGACGTGATCCGCTTCGCCGAAGGCTTCTCGGCGACCGTCGAGGGCCGCGACGGGCCGGAGGTGAGCCTCGTCTTCGACCGCCAGGGCGCGGCGCTCAACGAAGCGCTCCGGAGCCACGGCGCCATGCCGCTTCCGCCCTACATGCGCCGCGCGGCCGATGAGCGGGACCGCGACGATTACCAGACCGTCTACGCGCGGAAGGCGGGGGCCGTCGCCGCGCCGACGGCGGGCCTCCACTTCACCGAACGCCTGTTGCGGGCGATCGACGCGGCCGGCATCGGCCGGTGCTTCGTCACGCTGCATGTGGGCGCCGGCACGTTCCTGCCCGTCACGGTGGAGGACACCGCCGATCACCCGATGCACGCGGAGACCTGCGCGCTGGCACCCGACGTCGCCGCCGCCATCAACGGCTGCCGCGCGGCCGGCGGGCGCATCGTCGCGGTGGGCACCACGGTCGTCCGTCTGCTGGAGAACGCGGCCCGGCCCGACGGCACCGTGGAGGCATTCTCGGGCGAGGTCGATCTCTTCATCGAGCCGGGGTATCGCTTCAGGGCGGTCGACCTGATGCTGACCAACTTCCACCTGCCGCGCTCCACGCTCTTCATGCTGGTCTGCGCCTTCGCCGGAACCCCGCGCATGAAGGCGGCCTACGCGGCGGCGCTGGCCGCGGGCTACCGGTTCTATTCCTATGGCGATGCCTGCCTGCTCGCGCGGGAGGATGCGGCGTGACGCTCGGCTTCACCGTGGAGGCGACGGATGGCCGCGCCAGGCTCGGCCGGCTGGAGACCGCGCACGGGCCCGTCCACACGCCGGCCTTCATGCCGGTCGGCACCCAGGGGGCGGTCAAGGGCCTCACGGTCGACGCCGTGCGGGCGAGCGGCGCCGAGATGGTGCTCGGCAACACCTATCACCTGATGATCCGGCCCGGCGCAGGCCGCATCGCCCGCCTCGGCGGCCTGCACAGGTTCATGAACTGGCCGGGGCCGATCCTCACCGATTCCGGCGGCTTCCAGGTGATGTCGCTCGCCGGGCTCCGCACCGTGCAGGAGGACGGCGTGGTCTTTCGCGCGCACACCGACGGCTCCCGCCACCACCTGACGCCGGCGGGTGCCGTGGCGATCCAACACGATCTGGGGAGCGACATCACCATGGTGCTCGACGAGTGCACGCCCTACCCCGCGAGCGAGGCGGAGGCGGCGGACGCGATGCGCCGCTCCACGCGCTGGGCCGCGCGCTGCAGGGAGGCGTTCGTGCCGAGGCCCGGCTACGGGCTCTTCGGCATCGTGCAGGGCGGGGTGTTCCCGGCGCTGCGCTCGGAATCGGCGGCGGCGCTGCGGGAGATCGGCTTCGACGGCTACGCCGTCGGCGGGCTCGCGGTGGGCGAGGGGCAGGCGCAAATGCTGGGCGTGCTCGACGGACTGGACGGCGCGCTGCCGGCGGAGCGCCCGCGCTACCTCATGGGGGTGGGCATGCCGGACGACATCGTGCAATCGGTGCGGCGCGGCATCGACATGTTCGACTGCGTGCTCCCCACCCGCTCCGGCCGCACCGCCCGCGCCTACACGTTGAGCGGCACCCTCAACATGCGGAACGCCCGGCATGCCGAGGACTCATCGCCTCTCGATGCCGCCTGCGCCTGCCCGACGTGCGCGGACTACAGCCGTGCCTACCTGCACCACCTGTTCCGCACGGGCGAGATGCTGGGCCCGATCCTGCTGAGCCAGCACAACCTCTATTTCTACCAGCGCCTGATGGCCGACCTGCGCGCCGCGATTGCAGACGGCCGCCTCGACTCGTTTGCCGCTACGCAGGCTGAAGCTCTGGAGCCGAACTAGAATTCGCCCGCCCTGCCGGAACTTGGTGGTCTGTACCCGACAAACCCACCTCCCCCTGTCCCCCTCCTCCCAGGAGGAGGGGGAACGAGTTCGGCGCCGGCCGTTTCTCCCTCTCCGCTCCTGGGGGCGGAGAGGGTTGGGGTGAGGTGGGGGGCGTCCGAGATGCCGTGCCCGGCACGAATAGACGTTGCTCAAGCCCCGGCGCGGCGCCGCCGGCCGGGTCAGGCGATCTCGGCTTCTGCCTCGTCGACCAGTGGATGGGCGAGTCGGGAGATCATCTCGCGCGGGCAGATCTGCCAGAAGTTGCCGATCTCCAGGGTCCAGTCGGCGAGCAGGCGCTCGCTGTAGCGCGAGAGCGTCTCGGCATGGTGCTCCGCCACCAGCGAGCGGCACTCGTTCTCCCAGTAGGTGCTCGCGATGCGCTGCCAGACCACGGTGTCGGCGTTGACGCGGCGCTCGAAGGAGGCGTCGGGGTCGTAGACGAAGGCCATGCCGCCGGTCATGCCGGCCGCGAAGTTGTCGCCCACGGGGCCCAGGATCACCGCGATGCCGCCGGTCATGTATTCGCACCCGTTGGAGCCGCAGCCCTCGACCACGGCGCGCGCGCCGGAGTTGCGCACGCAGAAGCGCTCGCCCGCCTGGCCGGCGGCGAACAGCTTGCCGCTCGTGGCGCCGTAGAGGACGACGTTGCCGATGATCGTGTTCTCGTTGGAGAGCAGCGGGCTCGAGGTCGGCATGCGCACGACGATGGTACCGCCGGAAAGCCCCTTGCCGACGTAGTCGTTGGCATCGCCGTTCACCACGATCTTGAGGCCCTGCACGGCCCAGGCGCCGAGCGACTGGCCGGCGGAGCCGCGCAGGCTCACCGTGAAGTAGTTGGGCGGCAGCCCCGCCATGCCGAAGCGCCGCGTGAGGTGGGAGGAGAGCTTGGCCCCGATCGTGCGGTGCGTGTTGCTGATCGTGTAGGCGAGCTGCATCTTCTCCGGCACTTCCAGCGCGTCGTCGGCGTCGCTGATGATCTGCTCGTCGAGCGTGTCGGGCACCGCGATCCGGCCCTTGCGCGGGGAGTGGCGCGGGTGGCCGCCGGGGTCGGCCTGGGCCAGCAGCGGGTTCAGGTCGAGGTCGTCGAGGTCGGCGCTGCCGCGGCTCACCTGGCGCAGCAGGTCGGTGCGCCCGACGATCTCGTCGAGGGTGGAGGCGCCGAGCGACGCCAGGATCTCGCGCACCTCCTCGCCGATGAAGGTGAAGAGGTTCACCACCTTCTCCGGCGAGCCCTCGAACTTGGCGCGGAGCTTTGGGTCCTGCGTGCAGACGCCGACCGGGCAGGTGTTGCTGTGGCACTGGCGCACCAGGATGCAGCCCATCGCGACCAGCGAGGTGGTGCCGATGCCGAACTCCTCGGCGCCCAGCATGGCGGCGGTGACGACGTCGCGGCCGGTCTTGATGCCGCCGTCGACGCGGAGCGTCACGGTGTGGCGCAGGCGGTTCAGGGTGAGCACCTGATGCACTTCGGCCAGGCCCATCTCCCAGGGCACGCCGGCATACTTGACGCTGCTCTGGGGTGAAGCGCCGGTGCCGCCGTCGTGGCCGGAGACCAGGACCACGTCGGCCTTCGCCTTGGCCACGCCTGCCGCAATCGTGCCGATGCCGGCCTCGGCCACGAGCTTGACCGTGACCCTGGCGTGGGGGTTGATCTGCTTCAGGTCGTAGATGAGCTGCGCCAGGTCCTCGATCGAGTAGATGTCGTGGTGCGGCGGCGGCGAGATGAGGGTCACGCCGGGCGTCGAGTGGCGCAGCTTCGCGATCTCCTCCGAGACCTTGAAGCCCGGAAGCTGGCCGCCCTCGCCGGGCTTCGCCCCCTGCGCCATCTTGATCTCGATCTCGCGGCAGCGGTTCAGGTACTCCGCGGTAACGCCGAAGCGGGCGGAGGCGATCTGCTTGGTGGCGGACGATGCGTTGTCGCCGTTGTCGCGGGGCTCGAAGCGCTCGGCCGCCTCGCCGCCCTCGCCGCTGCAGGAGGCAGCCCCGATGCGGTTCATGGCGATGGCCAGCGTCTCGTGCGCCTCCCTGGAGAGCGCGCCGTGCGACATGCTGCCGCTGCTGAAGCGCTTGCGGACCTGCGTGATCGACTCCACCTCGTCGAGCCCGATCTCCGGCCTGCCGGACTTGAAGTCGAGCAGGTTGCGAATCTGGATCGGCGGCAGCGCGTAGACGCCCTCGGCGTACTTCTTGTAGGTCGCGTAGGAATCGGTCGCGAGAGCGGACTGGAGCATGTGGATGAGCGGCCCGTCGAAGGCGTGCACCTCGCCCGAGCGGCGGTACTTGAGAAGGCCGCCGACCGGCAGCACGACCGGGCTCTCCTCAAAGGCCTTGCGATGCTGGTGGAGCACGCGGCGCTTGATGCCGCTGAGCCCGATGCCTGAGAGGCGCGCGGTCATGCCGGGGAAGAAGTCGGCGACCAGCGCCCGGCTGAGCCCCACGGCCTCGAAGTTGTAGCCGCTCCGGTACGAGCTGAGCACCGAGATGCCCATCTTGGAGAGGATCTTGAGGAGCCCGGCGTCGACGGCGCGGCGGTAGCGCTCCTCGCAGTCCTCCACGCTCAGGTTGCCGAAGAGGCCGCGCTCCTGCCTGTCGGCGATGCTCTCCAGCGCGATGTAAGGGTTGATCGTGGTCGTGCCGACCCCGATGAGGACGGCGAAGTAGTGCACGTCCATGCACTCGGCGGCGCGCACGTTGATCGACGTGAAGGTCCTGAGCCGCTGGCGCACCAGGTGGCTGTGCACGCCGCCCGCCGCCAGGATCATGGGGATCGGCGCGCGCTCCTCCGAGACGTGCTCGTCGGTGAGGATGAGGTGGGTGGCGCCGCCGCGCACCGCTTCCTCCGCCTGCCCGCGAATCTGCTCGATCGCCTCGGTGAGCCGTTCGCGGCCGGGGGACGCGTCGAAGGTGCAGTCGATCCACACCGCCTTGTCGTCGAGGTATTCGATCAGGCCCGCGAACTCGCCGTTGGTGAGAACCGGCGAATCGAGCTGCAGGAACGCGGTCTGCTCGGGCTCGTCGGCGAAGATGTTGCCCATGCTGCCGAGCCGCGTGAGCAGGCTCATGACGGCGTACTCGCGCAAGGAATCGATCGGCGGGTTGGTCACCTGCGCGAACATCTGGCGGAAGTAGTAGTGCAGGCCCCGATACTGGCCGGAGAGCACGGCGAGCGGCGTGTCGTCGCCCATCGAGCCGGTGGGCTCCTTGCCGTCCTCCACCATGGGATGGAGCACCAGCTCCAGCTCCTCCATGGAGTAGCCCACCATGCGCTGGCGCCGGCGCAGCTCGTCGCGCGAGAACATGCGGGGCTCCGTCCTGCCGCCGACGAGGGCGCTGCCGTCCACCACGTCGCCGACCCACGTCGCGTAGGGCTTGGCGTCGGCAAGCTCGTCCTTGATCTCGCGGTCGTGGTAGAGGCGGCCTTCGGCAAGATCGACGGCGATCATCTGTCCGGGGCCGAGCCGGCCGCTCTCGACGATCTGCTCGGGCGCGATCGGGACCATGCCGGCCTCCGAGCCGACAACGAGCATGTCGTTGGCGGTGACGCTGTAGCGCATGGGGCGGAGGCCGTTCCGGTCCATGCCCGCGAGGATCCAGGCGCCGTCGGTGGCAGCGACCGCCGCCGGGCCGTCCCAGGGCTCCATCACGCAATTGCAGAAGTTGTAGAACGCCCGGTGGTGGGCCGGCATGTCCTGCTTCTTTGACCACGCGTCCGGGATGAGCAGGCTGTAGGCCGCCGGCACCGAGCGGCCGGCCCGCACCACGCCTTCCAGCACGGCGTCGAGCGCCATCGAATCGGAAGCGTCGGGCTCGATCAGCGGGAAAAGCTCGTTGTTGTGCGGGCCGAAGACGTCGCTGGCGGCCCGCGTTTCGTGGCTCGCCATCCAGTTCTTGTTGCCGCGCACCGTGTTGATCTCGCCGTTGTGGGCGAGCATGCGGAAGGGCTGGGCCAGGCGCCAGGTGGGGAAGGTGTTGGTCGAATAGCGCTGATGGAAGATCGCGAAGCGGGAGACGAAGCGCTCGTCCAGCAGGTCCGGATAGAAGGCCGTGCACTGCTCGGCCAGGAACATCCCCTTGTA
This sequence comes from Rhodospirillales bacterium, assembly GCA_028818855.1. Classification (GTDB taxonomy): domain Bacteria; phylum Pseudomonadota; class Alphaproteobacteria; order UBA828; family UBA828; genus WTGU01. The sequence goes on along the minus strand of JAPPMY010000192.1, from coordinate 124,363 downwards.
GATGAGCGAGCGGGACGAGAGCGAGCAGATGTAGAAGCCGGTGATGTGGTGGTCGAGCACCTGCTTCTCGATGCGCCGGCGGATGATGTAGAGGTCGATCTCGAACTGGTCGTCATCGACGCCGCGCTCGTTCGCGACCATGACCTGCTCGATCTCCGGCCGGCTCGCGTTCGCTTTCTCGCCGATCACCGAGGAATCGATCGGCACCTGGCGCCAGCCCTGGATGCCGTGGCCGAAGCGGAGGATCTCCGTCTCGACGATGCTGCGGCAAAGGTCCTGCGCGCCGAGGTCGGTCTTGGGCAGGAACACCATGCCGACGGCAAGGCGCCTGCCCTGGGTGCCCTGGCCCGTCGCCTCCACGTGCTCCCTGAAGAAATCCTGCGGAATCTCGACGTGGATGCCGGCGCCGTCGCCGGTCATGCCGTCGGCATCCACCGCGCCCCGGTGCCACACCGCCTTCAGCGCCGCGATACCGGCCTCCACCACGTCTCGGCGCGGCGTGCCGTCGAGCGCGGCGATGAGGCCGACCCCGCATGAATCGTGCTCGAACGCGGGATCGTAGAGGCCGCCGCCCAGCCCGGTGACGCCGGCCAGCGGAGGGTGCCTGCCGTCGCTCATGCCGCAGCCCTGCTCACGGCGGCGCCTTCGTCGGCCTTCGCCTGGATGTAGCGGTGGATGGCGCTTGCGGCGTCGCGCCCGTCCTTGATCGCCCAGACGACCAGCGAAGCGCCGCGCACGATGTCGCCGATGGCGAAGACGCCGTCGAGGCTCGTCATCATGGTGCGCCAGTCGATGAGCAGCGTGCCCCAGCGGGTCGTCTCGAGCGCGGGCTCGTCGAACAGGGCCGGCAGGTCCTCGGGGTCGAAGCCGAGCGCCTTGATGAGCAGATCGGCGTCGACGGAGTAGCTCGAGCCCGGGATCGGCTGGGGGGTCTGGCGGCCGCTCGCATCGGCGACGCCGAGGTGGATGCGCACCGCGCGCACCCCCTCCACGAGGGTATCGCCCAGCACGGCCTCGGGCGAGGACAGCCAGACGAACTCGACGCCCTCCTCCTCGGCGTGCGTGACCTCCTGCATCGAGCCCGGCATGTTTGCGCGGTCGCGCCGGTAGAGGCAGCGGACCGAGCGCGCGCCCTGGCGCACCGCCGTGCGCACGCAGTCCATCGCCGTGTCGCCGCCGCCGACCACGACGACGTCCCTGCCGTGCGCGTCGAGCGTGCCGTCGTCGAAGGTCGGCACGTCGTCGCCCAGCCCCTTGCGGTTGCTCGCGGTGAGGTAGTCCATCGCCTGGAAGATGTTGCCGAGACCGATCCCCGGCACGGACATGTCGCGCGCCTTGTAGGCGCCGGTCGCGACCACCAGCGCATCGTGCCGCGCGCGCAGCTCGGCCAGCGAGCAGTCGCGCCCGACCTCCACGTTGAGGTGCATCTGCACGCCGCCTTCGATGAGCAGGTCGGCGCGGCGCCGGACGATGGATTTCTCCAGCTTGAAGTTGGGAATGCCGTAGATCAGCAGGCCGCCGACCCGGTCGTAGCGGTCGTAGATGTGGACCTGATAGCCGAGGCGGCGCAGCTCCTCGGCGGCCGTCATCCCGCCCGGACCTGCGCCGATGATGCCGACGGACTGTGGTCGCTCGGCCCTGGGCTCGGGCGGCTTGACCCAGCCGTTGCGGAACGCGGTGTCGGTGATGTAGCGCTCCACCGCGCCGATGGTGACCGACTCGAAGCCCTTCTCGATCACGCAGTTGCCTTCGCAGAGGCGGTCCTGCGGGCAGATGCGGCCGCAGATCTCCGGCATGTTGTTGGTCGCCGACGAGATCTCGTAGGCCTCTTCCAGCCGCCCCTCGGCCGTCAGCATCAGCCAGTCGGGGATGTTGTTCGAGACCGGGCAGTGAATCTGACAGAAGGGCACGCCGCACTGGGAGCAGCGGGCGGCCTGGTCGGCTGCCGCCTCGGGGCGGAAGTCGTCATAGACCTCGCCCCAGTCGCGCCGCCTCAGCGCCGGCGCGCGCTTCTCCGGATGCTTCTGCTCAAGCTCCACGAACTTGAGCATCTCTGTGCCCACGTACCCACTCCCTGGCGTCTCGCTGTCGGGGCGGGGTTACCGCGGACCTCCGTCCCCAATTGTGCCCACTATAGCCTCAAGTCGCCACGGACGCCAAGCAATTCAGTTTCTTTAGGGCAGTATAGCTGCCAGAAACGCGCCGATATTGCCAGCGGAGTATTGGCCTTACCAAAACCGAATAGCCTGGAGCACTCGAATTAGGACCGGACTGCGACTAAGCGGTGGAGGCGTAGTCTGTCCCTCAGCGGCCCCGCGGTGGTATAAGCGCGGCGGCGGCGAATCGGCCGCCGGCGAGTCGGCAGCGCGCCCGTGCCCTTCTTCCATATCGCCATCCTCACGATCATCCAGGGCATCACCGAGTTCCTGCCGGTGAGCTCGTCCGGCCATCTCGTGCTGGTGCCTCTCGTCACCGGCTGGCAGGACCAGGGGCTGGTCATGGACGTGGCGGTCCATGTCGGCACGCTCGCGGCGGTCCTGGTCTACTTCGCGGGCGATCTCTGGCGCATGGTCCTCGGCTGGCTCGGCGGGAACTGGCGCAGGCGCGACCGGCAGCTCGGCAGGGCGCTCGGCTTCTACCTGGTCGTCTCCGCCGTTCCGGTAATCGTGGCCGGCGGCGTGCTCTACGTGATGGGGCAGGCGGTACTGCGCGACCCGGAGGTGGTCGCCTGGGCCACGATCGGCTTCGGCGTCCTGCTCTACGCCTTCGACCGCATCGGGATCACCGTCCGCCGTGTTGAGCACATGACCCTCGGCCACGCGTTCTTCATCGGGCTGGCCCAGGTCCTCGCCCTCATTCCCGGTGCGAGCCGCTCGGGCGTCACCATGACCGCGGCCCGCTGGCTCGGCTACGAGCGGCCGGAGGCGGCGCGCTTCGCGATGCTGATGTCGATCCCGGTCATCGGGGCGAGCGGCGCCGTGGCCGGCTTCGAGGTGTGGACGCGGGGCGATCCCATCGTCCACGCGAGCGCGGCGCTCGCCGCTGCGCTCTCGTTCGTGGTGGCGCTGGCCGCGATCTGGCTGCTGCTCGCCCTGCTGCGTCGCGTGAGCTTCACGCCCTTCGTCATCTACCGCCTGGCTCTGGGCGGCGCGGTGCTGGTCTGGCTCTACTACCTGGCCTGAGGGGCGCGGCTCAGGCTTCGGCCACGGGCGCCGACTGGCTGCTGCCGCGGCGGTGATCCCGCAGGTACGTCGGCAGGATCAGCTCCGCCGCCGTCGCGCTCACGCCGAGGTCGGCGAGGCCCGGGGCGTCCGGCGAGACGACGTTGTCGATTCGGAGCAGCGTCACCTGGTCCGGCGTGAGCGGCGGCACCGGCGCGAACTGCAGGAACTTCGCCATCACCGCTGCCGCAAAGAACGGCACCGGCGCGAACAGCGGCTTGCGGCCGGTCTCGCGCGCGACCATCGCCATCAGCTCGGCGTAGCTGTAGACCGAGGGGCCGCCCAGCTCGTAGGTCTTGCCCCGCGCCGCCTCGCCGTCGAGCGCCCGCTTGGCGGCCTCGGCGACGTCGCCCACGAAGACCGGCTGGAAGCGTGTCGTGCCCGCGACGAACTCGGGCGTGAGGAAGAGCCCGTCCATCTTCATCTTCGGCAGCCCGTCGAAGAACAGCGGCAGGACAGGGACCAACCGCACCATGGACGCGAAGCGGTTGAAGAAGTCGTCCTCCGGTCCGAACACGAGGCTCGGCCGGAAGATGGTGGCGCCCGCGAACGCCTCCCTGATCGCGGCCTCGCCGGCGGCCTTGGAGCGCGCGTACGCCGAGGGCGAGGCGGCATCGGCGCCGATCGCAGACACGTGGAGCAGGTGGGACGCGCCGGCCTCCGCCGCGGCGCGCGCGATGCGGCCGGCCGATGCCACGTGGACGGCGTAGAAGGACTGGCGGCCGCGTTCGTAGAGGATGCCGGTGAGATTGATGATCGCGTCGGCACCGGCGACGGCGCGGCGGATCGAGGCCTCGTCCCGCACGTTGGCCTGCACCGGAACGACCTGGCCGACATCGCCGCAGGGGCGCAGGAAACCGGCAAGCTCAGGCCGCCGGGTGGCGACGCGGACGCCGCAGCCCTCCTGCGCCAGCCGCTGGACGATGTGGCGCCCGAGGAACCCCGTTCCCCCGAAGATCGTGACGATTCGCAAGCCGGCCCCGCTCGATTCCTGCTGCCGTTTGTGCGCACCGACTATTAGCGCGGATGTCTCACCGATGTCACGGTCCGCGTCGCAGGCGTTGACCCTGGCAAGAGTTCCGGGCTAGGCAGCACGCCATGGCGCAGCATCTGCATCGCGGCGACCTGCCGCCGGGGCTCACCTTCGGCGACGCGGTGGCCATCGACACCGAGACGATGGGCCTCGACCCCCATCGCGACCGGCTCTGCCTGGTGCAGCTCTCGCGGGGCGACGGCGACTGCCACCTGGTGCAGCTCCCGCCGGGCGAGCCCGTCGACGCGCCCCATCTCGCGGCGCTGCTGGCCGACGAGACGGTGCTGAAGATCTTCCACTTCGCCCGCTTCGACGTGGCCGTGCTGGAGCACGCGCTCGGCATCCGCTGCGGACCGGTCTACTGCACGAAGATCGCGTCCCGACTCTCGCGCACCTTTACCGACCGCCACGGTCTCAAGGACCTCTGCCGCGACCTGCTCGGCGTCGAGATTTCCAAGCAGCAGCAGTCGTCGGACTGGGGCGCGGACACGCTCTCCCGGAGCCAGCTCGAGTATGCCGCCAACGACGTGCTCCACCTTCATGCGCTGAAGGAGAAGCTCGACGCGATGCTCGCGAGGGAGGGGCGCACAGCGCTCGCCCGGGCCTGCTTCGACTTCCTGCCCCACCGCGCCCGGCTCGACCTCGAGGGCTGGCCGGAGGTGGACATCTTCGCCCACGACTAGGGCGCCGCGGCTCCCGCTCTCGCAAAACCCTCGCCTGCGCGGCCGACCAACGCCGCCTGCTCGATCCACACGCGCTCTTGCGTGTCCTCCACCACCGTCCCGATGCGCTGGCAGGCCTTGCCGTGCGCGCCGAGGATGGTGATGGCGCGGGCCTCGTGCTCCGACGGCACGATGACGCAGAAGCCGATTCCCATGTTGAAGACTCGGTACATCTCCGCGTCCGCGATGCCGCCGAGTCGCTGGATCGCGGCGAAGACCGGCGGCGGCGCGGGCAGCGCGTCGAGACGCATGCCGACCCGCGCTTCTATACGGGTCAGGTTGAGGAAGCCGTCGCCGGTGATGTGGACCAGCGCATGCACCGGCATCGCGCTGGCCAGCAGGGCTAGCGCTTCGCGGACATAGATATGGGTGGGACGGAGCAGCGCCTCGCCCACGGTCTCGCCGAGGTCGTCGAGGCGGTCGCTGACCTTGAGCCCTGCACGCTCGAAGAGGACGCGCCGCGCCAGCGTGAGGCCGTTGCTGTGGATGCCGCTGCTGGCGATGCCGATGATGCTGTTGCCCGGCCGCACGCCGGCCCCGACATTGACGGCGTCGAGCGCGACGCGGCCGACGGCGGTGCCCGCCAGGTCGAACCCCCGGTCGGGGACGGCGCCCATGATGACGTCCCGCATCTCGGCGATCTCGCCGCCCGAGATCGAGACGCCAGCCAGCCGCGCGCCCTCCGCAAGACCCTTGCCGAGGTCCTCCAGCATCGCCGGCTCCGCGCGCTCGATGGCGATGTAGTCCACGAAGGTGACCGGGCGCGCGCCGACGCAGACGAGGTCGTTCACGTTCATCGCCACGCAGTCGATCCCGACGGTGTCGTAACGGCCCGTCATCTGGGCGATCAATGCCTTGGTGCCGATCCCGTCGGTGCAGACGGCGATGCCTAAGCCGTCGAAATCGACGACGCTCGCGAAGTAGCCCGGCCTGCCCTTGATCGCGCCGAGGCCATCGGCGCCTGCGGGCCAGGTGGTGCGGATGTGGCGCACGAGGCCGGCCAGCCCCGCCTCGATGGCATCGGCATCGACGCCTGCGCTGCCGTAGTCGGTGGGTGGGCGTTCCGGCGGCGGAGCCATGCCCTTCTCTCTCCGTCGTGCGCACGAGGCCGGGCGCGAGCCTCGCCGATCGGCCGGTGCCCGGCAAGGGGCGCGGCGCCTTCCGCTCCACGGGGCCCGCCGCTATCATCGCCGCCCACCATCGGCCGGGCGTCCGCCCGCCGGCACCATGCGACAGCGGGAGAAACCATGAGCTCGAAGACCACTGCGACCCCGGAAAACGCCCTCTCCAAGCAGGAGATCGACGAGCGATTGGCGGCAGGCACGCTGGCGCGCCTCGCGAGCTACCGCGAGGACGGGATGATCCATCTCACGCCCATCTGGTTCGACTGGAACGGCGAGGAGTTCCGGCTCACCCTCGGCGCGGGCCGCATCCACCTCAAGAACCTGGCCCGCGACCCGCGCGTCTCCATCCTGATCGACCGCGACCCCCGCGTGGACGAGGGCGCGCAGGGGCTCGCGGCCGGCGCGTGGGCGATCATGTGCCGGGGCAACGCCACGCTCTCGCAGGACGATGCGCTCATTCGCGAGGTCACCGTCGCGGTGCTGAAGAAGGCGCTCGGTCCGGAGGATGCGGAGAAGTACGCGGAGCCCGTGATGGCGGAAGGCCGCACCATCGTGACCATCACGCCGCAGGACTGGCTTACCTGGGACTACAACAAGGCGGACGAGTAGGGAGGGCCGGGTACCGCGCTGGCGAACGCGCCGCCGCGGCCATTCCTTGTTGCGGGCTGCGGCGCTAGGGGCATAATCCGGGCGCTCCCGCCTCCGCACGAGGGATTCGCGTGCGTCACGCGCTCAGCCTGTTCGCCGTCCTCTACGGACTCTGGCTCGCACTGTCCGGTCACTACACGCCCTTCCTGCTCGCGATCGGGGCCGTGTGCACCGCGTTCGCGGTGGCGGTGGCGATGCGCATGGACGTGGTGGACCACGAAGGGCACCCGATCCACCTGGGCCTGCGCACCGTCCTCTACTGGGGCTGGCTGACGGGCCAGATCGTCCTCTCCGCGCTTGCGGTCAGCCGTATCGTGCTGTCGCCCCGGCTGCGCATCGACCCTGTGCTGGAGACCGTGCCCGCCAGCCAGAAGTCCGACCTCGGCCGCGTGATCTACGCCAACTCCATCACGCTGACGCCGGGTACGCTTTCGACGTCCGTGACCGAGGACGGCATCGAGGTCCACGCGCTCTCCCGGCACGGCATGGAGGCGCTGAGGGCGGGCGACATGGACCGGCGCGTCAGCGCGGCGGAGGGGGAGGGCGAGGCATGATGTTCCTCGCCGCCGTCGCGGCGCTCGTGGTGACGGTGCTGCTCGCGCTGGTCCGCGCGTACCTGGGGCCCACGGTCTACGACCGCGTGCTCGGCGTGAACACCATCGGGACCATGACCGTGCTGCTGATCGCGGCGGTGGGCTTCCTCATGGGCCGCCCGGAGTTCCTCGACATCGCGCTGGCCTACGCGCTGATCAACTTCATCGGCACCATCGCGGTGCTCCGCTACATCAAGCGCCGGCGCGCGCGGGACGCGGAGGGCGCGCCGTGATCGTCGACATCCTGAGCTGGATCAGCATCGGCATCGGGTGCGCGTTCGTCCTGGTCGGCGGGCTCGGCCTCGTCCGCTTGCCGGACGTCTTCACACGGCTCCATGCCGCGAGCGTCGCCGACAGCGCCGGCGCGGGCTTCATCCTGCTCGGCCTCATGCTTCAGGCCGGCCTGTCGCTGACCACGCTCAAGCTCGTGCTGATCCTCGCGTTCCTGATATTCACCGCGCCGACGGCGGCGCACGCGCTGGCCCATGCGGCGCTCCTCGACGGGGTCCTGCCGTGGACCCGCAAGCCCAGGGATCCCGCGCCATAGACGTCTATGTCGATATCCTGCTCCTGGTCCTGCTGGTGGCAGCCGCGCTTGTCGTGGTCTCGCTGCGGAACCTGCTGGCGGCCGCGCTCGTGCTCGGCATCTACAGCCTCGTCATGGCTGCGCTCTGGGTCGTGCTCGATGCCGTCGACGTGGCCTTCACCGAGGCCGCCGTCGGCGCCGGCGTGACCACGGTCTTCATGCTGCTCGCCATCGCCGCCACCGGCCGGCACGAGAAGATCGCGCACCGCAGACCCTGGCTGCCGATCCTGGCCTCGCTCGCCGTCGGCGGGCTGCTGGTCTACGGCACGCTCGACCTGCCGGCCTTCGGCGACCCCGAGGCGCCCGCACAACAGCACGTGGCGCCCCACTACCTGGCTCTGGGCGAGGCGGAGACCGGCGTGCCCAACATCGTGACCGCGGTGCTGGCCTCCTACCGGGGCTTCGACACGCTGGGCGAGGTCACGGTGATCTTCACCGCAGGCATCGGCGTGCTGCTGATGCTCGGCATCGCCCGCCGCCGCCGGCGGGAGCGCGCGGAGGACCGCGAATGACCGAGCATCTGGTGCTGCGCGTGGTCTCGAAGCTCCTGATCCCGCCGATCCTGCTGTTCGCCCTCTACGTGCAGATGCACGGCGACTACGGGCCGGGCGGCGGCTTTCAGGCCGGCGTGATCTTCGGGGCCGGGCTCTTTCTCTACGGCCTCGTCTTCGGCACCCAGGCGGTGCGCAGCGTGGCGCCGCCCCGCCTGCTGGTCGTCATCGCCTGCCTCGGCGTGCTGCTCTACGCGGGCGTGGGCGTTGCCAACATGATCGGCGGCGGCGCGTTCCTCGAATACGGCGCGCTCTCTGCCGACGCCACCCACGGCAACCACGTCGGCATCATCATCATCGAGATCGGCGTCGGCGTCGCGGTCGCGGCCGTCATGACCATCATCTTCACCGCTCTTGCCGAGTGACGCTGAGGTGGACGCCCTCGCACACGCCAACTACTGGGCAGCGATCGTGCTGGCGATGATCGGCCTCTACGCCATCATCGCGCCCTCCAACCTCATCAAGAAGCTGATCGGGCTTGGCATGTTCCAGACCGCGATCTTCCTGTTCTACATCACGTTCGGGAAGGTCGAAGGCGGCACCGCGCCGATCATCGATGCCGCATATTCGGTCTACTCGAACCCGCTGCCCCACGTACTGATCCTGACGGCGATCGTCGTCTCCGTCTCGACGCTCGCGGTCGGGCTCGCGCTCACTGTGGCGATCAAGCGCGCCTACGGGACCGTCGAAGAGGACGAGATCGACGAGCAGGATCGGCGATGATCGCGACTCATCTGCCGGTGCTCCAGGTGGCGGTGCCGCTGATCGCGGCGCCGGTCTGCGTGCTGCTCAGGCGCGGGAGCTACGCCTGGGCCTTCACCACCGCGGTCTGCTGGGGGCTGCTCGCCATCGCGGCGCTGCTGCTCGAGCAGGTGATGAGCGGGGGCACGATCTCCTATCGCCTCGGCGGCTGGGAGCCGCCCATCGGCATCGAGTACCGGCTGGACGGCGTCAACGCCTTCGTCCTCCTGATCCTGGCCGGCACCGCCGCGCTGATGATGCCCTACGCGAAGGAGAGCGTGGAGCGGGAGGTCCGGCCGGAGCGGCGGCACCTCTTCTACGCGATCTTCCTGCTCGCGCTCACCGGCTTGCTCGGCATCACGGCGACGGGCGATGCCTTCAACGTCTACGTCTTTCTCGAGATTTCCTCGCTCGCGAGCTACGTGCTGATTGCGCAGGGGCGCCGCCGGCGGGCGCTCGCGGCCTCCTACCAGTACCTCATCATCGGCACGATCGGCGCCTCGCTGATCCTGGTGGGGATCGGCTTCCTCTATGCCAAGACCGGCACGCTCAACATCGCGGACCTCGGGACGCGCGTGCCGCCGCTGGGCGAGACGCCGGCGGTGCTCACCGCCTTCGCCTTCATCACCGTCGGCGTGCTGATCAAGCTGGCGCTCTTCCCCTTCCACGTCTGGCTGCCCAACGCGTATGCCTACGCGCCCTCCATGGTGAGCGCGTTCCTGGCGGCGACCGCGACCAAGGTGGGCGCCTACATGCTGCTCCGCTTCGTCTTCACGGTGTTCGGCGTGCACTTCGCCTTCGACACCATGCCGCTGACGGAGATCCTGCTCGCGCTCTCGCTCATCGCCGTGCTCGCGGGCTCGCTCGTCGCCGTCTTCCAGAGCGACCTGAAGCGCCTGCTGGCGTTCTCCAGCGTGGGCCAGATCGGCTACCTCGGCGTCGGCATCGGGCTCGCCTCGGTGACGGGCGTGACCGGCGCGCTGGTCCACGTCTTCAACCACGCGCTGATGAAGGGCGGGCTCTTCCTCGCCGCCGGCGCCATCGCCTGCCGGCTCGGCGCGACCGACCTCAGCGCGCTGCACGGCCTCGGCCGGCGCATGCCGTTCACCATGGCGGCGGTGGTGATCGGCGGGCTCGGCCTGGTCGGCGTCCCCATCACGGCGGGGTTCGTGAGCAAGTGGTACCTGGTGCAGGCCGCGTTCGAGGAGGGGCTCTGGCCGGTGGCGCTCTTCGTGCTGGCGGGATCGCTGATCGCGCTCGCCTACGTGGGCCGCGTGATCGAGGCCGCCTACTTCCGCGCGGCCCCGCCGGACGCCGAGCCGGTGCGCGAGGCGCCCTGGGCCATGCAGCTCTCGACCTGGGCGATGATCGCGGGCTCCATCTACTTCGGCCTCCACACCGATCTCACCGTCGGCATCGCCGAGCGCGCGGCGGCGGCGCTGCTGGGCGGTGCGCCATGAGCCACGCGGCGCAGATACTCGCGGCGCTGGCGGTGCCGATCGCGGGCGCGTTCCTCATCTGGGCGACGGCGCGCAGGCCCCTGCTGCAGGAGGCGGTCTCCGTCGTCACCGCGGTGGCGCTCTTCGGCCTCGTCCTCTCGCTGGCGCCGGCGGTGGCGGCGGGCGGGACGCCACGCGTCGCGCTCTTCGACATCGTGCCGGGGCTGCCCGTCGCGTTCACGCTCGAGCCGCTCGGCATGCTGTTCGCGCTGATCGCGTCCTTCCTCTGGATCGCGACGACCGTCTATTCCATCGGCTACGTCCGCGCCAACGACGAGGGCCACCGCACCCGCTACTACGTCTGCTTCGCGGCCGCGCTGGCGAGCGCCATCGGCGTCGCCTTCGCCGGCAACATGTTCACGCTGTTCCTGTTCTACGAAGCACTGACGCTGTCCACCTATCCGCTGGTGACCCACAGCGGCACGGAGGAGGCGCGCCGCGCGGGCCGGACCTATCTCGGGATCCTGCTCACCACCTCGATCGTGCTGCAGCTCTTCGCCATCCTCTGGACCTGGGTGGAGGCGGGGACGCTCGACTTCCGCATGGGCGGCATCCTCGCTGACGCGGTGAGCGAGCGGACCGCCGCCGTGCTGCTGGTGCTCTACATGTTCGGCATCGGCAAGGCGGCGCTCATGCCGCTCCACGCCTGGCTGCCGGCGGCGATGGTGGCGCCGACGCCGGTGAGCGCGCTGCTGCACGCGGTGGCGGTGGTGAAGGCCGGCGTCTTCACGGTGCTCAAGGTGCTGGTCTACATCTTCGGCATCGACTTCCTCGGCGCGATGGCGGGGAGCGAGTGGCTGATCGCGGTCGCCGCCGCCACCATCGTGATCGCCTCGCTGATCGCGCTCCGGCAGGACGACCTGAAGCGCCGCCTCGCGTACTCGACCGTGAGCCAGCTCTCCTACGTGGTGCTGGGCGGCGCGCTCGCGACCAGCGCGGGCGTCGTCGGCGGCGCGATGCACATCGCGACCCACGCCTTCGGCAAGATCACGCTCTTCTTCTGCGCGGGCGCGATCTACACCGCGGCCCACAAGCGGCTGGTGAGCGAGCTTGACGGCATCGGCTACCGCATGCCCGTGACCATGGGCGCCTTCGCCGTCGGCGCGCTCGGCCTGATCGGGCTGCCCCCCTTCGCCGCGCTCTGGAGCAAGTGGTACCTGGTGGCGGGCGCCGACGACGGCAGCCATGTCGCGGTGATCGCCGTGCTGCTGGGCAGCTCGCTGCTGAATGCGCTCTACTTCGTGCCGATCCTCGTCCGCGCCTTCTTCCCGGCGCCGGGCTCCGTGCCGGTGGCGGCGGGGCGGGCCGAGGCGCCCTGGCCGATCCTGGCCGCGACGCTGGTGGCCGCGCTCGGCACGGCCGCGCTCTTCTTCTACCCGCAGGCGCTGCTCACCCTCGTGGAGCCGCTCGGGGCCATCCGCTGAGGCATCGCCATGAAGAAGAAATACTGGCTCGACGAACGGCGCAACGTGATGCGGCTCATCTGGGTCTTCACCGCGCTCTGCGTCGGCGTGCTGGTGATCGACGCGGGCTTCAACCGCCACGACGAGTTCTTCTGGGAGGGCTGGTTCGGCTTCTACGGGTTTTTCGGCTTCATCGCCTGCGTGGTGCTGGTGCTGGCTGCGAAGGAGCTGCGCCGCCTCGTGATGCGGCGCGAGGATTACTATGACGAGTAGCGTCCCGCCGGCCTTCGTCTTCCTCGCCGCCGCCGCGCTGGTGCTGCTGCTGCCGGGGGGCGTGCGCCGCGTGCTGGTGCCGACGGTGCCGCTGCTCGGCGGCATCAACCTCTGGTTCGTGTGGCAGGGCGGGGGCGGGCTCGACGTCCCCCTGCTGGATACGCGGCTCGAACTGCTTCGTGCCGACAAGCTGAGCCTGCTCTTCGGCCTCCTCTTCCATATCGCCGCGTTCCTCGGCGCGGTCTTCGCCTTCCATGTGCGGGATCGCCTGCAGCAGGCCGGGATGCTGCTCTATGCGGGCTCGGCGCTCGGCGCCGTGTTCGCGGGCGACCTCATCACCCTCGTCATCTTCTGGGAGGGCGCGACGCTGGGTTCCGTGCTGCTGATCCTCGCCCGGCGCGAGCCGCGGGCAGTTCGCGCCGCCATGCGCTACCTGGTGTTCCAGCTCGTCTCCGGCCTGCTGCTGCTGGGCGGCGCGATCATCGTCATCGGCGACACCGGGTCGGCCGCCTTCGACCATATCGGGATCGGCAGCCTCGGCGGCGTGCTGATCTTCGTCGCCTTCGGCATCAAGTGCGGCTTCCCGCTGGTGCACACCTGGCTCACCGACGCCTACCCGGAATCGACGCCGACGGGCATGGTCTTCCTGAGCGCGTTCACGACCAAGCTCGCGGTCTACGCGCTGGCGCGCGGCTATGCCGGCACCGAGGTGCTGATCTTCATCGGCACGGCGATGACCGCGTTCCCCATCTTCTACGCGGTGATCGAGAACGACCTCCGCCGCGTGCTCGCCTACAGCATGATCAACCAGATCGGCTTCATGGTGGTGGGCATCGGCATCGGCACGTCGCTCGCGCTCAACGGCGCGGTCTCCCACGCCTTCAACGACGTGATCTTCAAGGGCCTGCTGCTCATGTCCATGGGCGCGGTGCTGCACCAGACCGGCAAGATCAACGGCTCGGAGCTGGGCGGGCTCTACAAGTCGATGCCCCAGACCACCGGGCTCTGCATCGTGGGCGCCGCCTCGATCTCGGCCTTCCCGCTCTTCTCCGGCTTCGTCAGCAAGTCGATGGTGATGAGCGCGGCCGCGGCCGAGGGCTACTGGATCGTCTGGATCCTGCTGCTCTTCGCGTCCGCCGGCGTCTTCCACCACGCCGGCATCAAGATCCCCTATTTCGCCTTCTTCGCCCACGACAGCGGCATCCGCACCCGCGAGCCTCCGCTCAACATGCGGATCGCCATGGCGATGGCGGCGATCCTCTGCATCGTCATCGGCTGCTACCCGGCGTGGCTCTACTCGCTGCTGCCGTGGGAGGTGGGCTACGTGCCCTACACCGGCAGCCACGTGCTGGTGCAGGTCCAGCTTCTGTTCTTCTCGGCGCTCGCCTTCGCTTTCCTCAATCTCGTGGGGCTCTATCCGCCCGAGCTGCGCTCGGCGAACATCGACAGCGACTGGCTCTACCGGCGGCTGCTGCCCGGCGTGGCGCGCCGTGTCGAGGGCGCGACGGCCGCCCTTTCCGCCGCCTTCCGGGCGCTGTCTGCGCGCGGCATCGATCGCCTGTTCTACGCGATCGCGCATCAGCACAGGCCGGGCGGCGTGCTGGCGCGCACATGGCCGACCGGCGCCGCCGCGCTCTGGATCCTGGTGCTGCTTGGCGCCTGCCTGGTCATCTACTACGTTTAGCGGCGCGTGGCGCCGGGTGCGGCAGGGGGCTTCGCGGCCATGAAGATGAACGGCGAGTTCCGGGTCCCGACCGATCGGGAGACGGTGTGGCAGGCCCTCAACGACCCGGAGGTTCTGAAGGCGTGCCTGCCCGGCTGCCAGGAGATCGAGAAGACCTCGGACACCGAGATGACGGCGACGCTCGCCCTCAAGGTGGGGCCGGTCAAGGCGACGTTCGCGGGCGGCGTCACCCTCTCCGACCTCGACCCGCCCAACAGCTACACGCTTTCCGGCCAGGGCCAGGGGGGCGCGGCCGGCTTCGCCTCGGGCGAGGCCAGGGTGCGGCTGGAGGAGGAGGACGGCGGGACCGTCGTGCACTACGACGTGGATGCGAAGGTCGGCGGCAAGCTCGCGCAGATCGGCTCGCGCCTCATCGATTCCACCGCGAAGAAGCTCTCCAAGCAGTTCTTCGACAGCCTCGCCGAGACGCTCGGCGGGGGCGAGGAGGCGGCTGTTGAAGCTACGCCCGAGCCCGCGCCCGCGGCGCCCGCCCAACCGGAGACGCCTGCTGTGGCCGAGCCTGCCGCGCCGCCGGCCGATGCCCCGGCGGACGACGCGCCGGCCGCCGATGCGGGACCGCCGCTGGCCCCGGCCGCGCAGCGCATGGGCGTGCCCACGGCGGCCTGGGCGGCGGCGGTGGTCGTGGTCGTCGTGGTCCTGATCCTCGTGTTCACCGGCGTGATCTGAGCCGCGCGTGGTGGTGGTGGTGGCGATTGCCGGGCCTGCGGCGGAGCGGGACGCGATGGCGACGCTGCTGACCCGGACGTTGACGGGCCGCGGCCGCCGCGTCGCCGTGATCGCCGCGAGCGAGGGGCCGCTCGCCATCGACGAGCCCGGCAAGGACAGCTACGAGCACGCCGCCGCCGGCGCGCGCGACGTCGTCGTGGTCTCCGGCCGGCGCTGGGCGCGCATCCATCGCAACGACCCGCCGGAGCCGCCGCGCCCGGCCGCACTCGCCGCGCTGGCGGAGAATGCCGACGTGGTGCTGGCACTGGGCTTCGACGACCACGCACCGCCCCGGCTCACGCTCGAGCGCGGGCCCGAAGGCGAGACCGGAACGGGGCTTCGCGTGCTGGCCGAGGACGGGCGCGGGCCGGGGTTTCACCTTGACAACCCGGAGGCGATCGCCGATCTGATCGAGCGACTTTCCGAGGAACGTGCCTGAGATGACAGACGGCGTGGCGACACCCGCAACCGTCGACGAGACGCTCACGCTGCTCTCCGGCGGCGACTACGTGGCCGACCGCAACCTCGCGACCAGCCTCTTCGTCGCCTTCCGGCTCAACCGTCCGCTCTTTCTCGAAGGCGAGGCGGGCGTCGGCAAGACCGCGCTCGCCGGCGTGCTGGCCGAGCGGCTCGGGCGCTCGCTCCTGCGCCTCCAGTGCTACGAAGGGCTCGACGTCTCGTCCGCCGTCTACGAGTGGAACTACGCGCGGCAGATGATCGAGATTCGCCTGTCGGAGGCGATGGGCGACCGCGACCGCCAGACCCTTGCCGGCGACATCTTCTCGGAACGCTTCCTCATCAGCCGGCCGCTGCTGGAGGCGCTCCGCCCGCACGACTCAGGGCCGCCGGTGCTGCTGATCGACGAACTCGACCGCGCCGACGAGCCCTTCGAGGCCTTCCTGCTGGAAGTGCTGGCCGACTACCAGATCACGATCCCGGAGATCGGCACCATCCGCGCCGCGCAGCCGCCCATCGTGATGATCACGTCCAACCGGACCCGCGAGATCCACGACGCGCTCAAGCGGCGCTGCCTCTATCACTGGATCGACTACCCGGACGCCCAGCGCGAGCGCGAGATCCTGCGCGTGCGCGTGCCCGACGCCGATCCCCGGCTGACCTACGAGGTCGTGGCCTTCGTGCAGCAGCTTCGCGAGCTGGATTTCTTCAAGTCGCCGGGCGTTGCGGAGAGCATCGACTGGCTGCGCGCGCTCTCGACGCTGGCACAGGAGAGCCTCGATCCCGCGATCGTCGACCAGACCCTCGGCGTCCTGCTCAAGTACCAGGACGACATCGAGAAGGCGCGCGGCGGCGAGACACGGCGTATCCTTGCGGATGTCGAGGCCGGGATGGCCGCCGTCGCGGAGTGAGGCGTGCGCCTCGGGCCTGCGCGAAAGGGGAGGAAGCCGGATGAGTCCGGAAGAGGCCGCAAGAGAGGACATTCTGGGCACCGCCGCCCGCTGGCGGGACGAGGGCAGGGAGGTCGCGCTCGCCACCGTCATCGCGACGTGGGGCTCGTCGCCCCGCCCCGTCGGCAGCCAGCTCGTCGCCGACGGCGACGGCCATTTCGAGGGCTCGGTCTCCGGCGGCTGCATCGAGGGCGCGGTGATCGAGGAAGCACGCAAGGTCATGGGCGCAGGCCGGCCGAGCGTGCTGGAGTTCGGCGTCTCCAACGAGCAGGCGTGGGAGGTCGGCCTCGCCTGCGGCGGCACCGTTCGCGTGCTCGTCGAGCGGGTCGGGTGAGCGGGCGGCGATGCAGCGCGCGATCCTCGACCGGCTGAACGGCGACCGCGCTGCCGACCGCGCGGTGGCGCTCGTCACGGCGCTCGACGGCGGCGGGCAGGCGCTCGTCTACCCCGATGGCGAGGTGGCGGGCGACGCGCTGCCCGAAGCTGCGGCGCAGGCCGCTCAGGATGCGCTCCGCGCCGACCGGAGCCAGCAGGTGGAGGCCGGCCCAGAAACCTGGTTCGTCCACGTCCACAACCCGGCGGCGCGCATGGTCATCGTGGGGGCGGTCCACATCACCCAGGCGCTGGCGGGGATGGCCGAGGCCGCGGGCTATTCCGTGATCGTCTGCGACCCGCGCCGGGCCTTCGCCGACGATGCGCGCTTCCCCGCCGTCGAGGTCTCGACCGAGTGGCCCGACGACGCGCTGAACCGCCTCGTGCCCGACCACCGCACGGCGGTCGTCACGCTCACCCACGACCCCAAAATCGACGACCCGGCGCTGGAGGTCGCCGTGCGCGCGCCGGTCTTCTACATCGGCGCGCTCGGCAGCCGGCGGACCCACGGCAAGCGGCTGGAGCGTCTGCGCGAGAAGGGGTTTTCCGAGGACGAGCTCGGCCGCATCCACGCCCCCATCGGGCTTGCCATCGGCGCGCGCTCGCCGGCCGAGATCGCGGTCTCGATCATGGCCGAGGTGACGCAGGTGCGCCGCCGGCCGCCGGCGCCTGCCGGCTCGTGACGCACGGCCCATGATTTTCGGCGACGTGCCGGTCGCGGACGCGGAAGGGCTCATCCTCGCCCACAGCGTGCGCCTGCCGGGCGGCGCCTTCAAGAAGGGCCGCGTGCTCTCCGCGGACGACATCAGGGTGCTGCAGGGCGCGGAGATCGAGACCGTCTCCGGCGCCCGGCTCGAGGCTCACGACGTGGGCGAGGACGAGGCGGCGGAGACCGTCGCGCAAGCGGTCTGCGGGCCGGGGCTGACGCTCGGCGATGCCTTCACCGGCCGCTGCAACATCTTCGCCGAAGGGCACGGCCTCGCGGTGATCGACAGTGCGCGGGTGGACCGGCTCAACCTTCTCGACGAGGCCATGACGCTCGGCACCGTGGCGCCCCACGCGCTGGTCGAAGCGGGCCAGATGGTGGCGACGGTCAAGGTGATCCCCTTCGCCGCCGCGCGCGCCGTCGTGGAGCGCTGCGTCGGGATTGCGGAAGAGGGCGGCCCGATGCTGCGGCTCGCGCCGCTCGAGGCGCGCACGGTCGGCCTGATCCAGACCCGCCTGCCGGGGACGCGCGAGAGCGTGCTCGATTCCACCACGGGCGCCGTTGCGACGCGCCTCGCCCAGCTCGACGGCGCGCTCGCCGCCGAGGTCCGCTGCGCCCACAACCGCGCCGAGGTGGCCGATGCGGTGGGCCAGCTTCACGGGCGCGGGTGCGACGTCATCCTCATCGCCGGTGCGTCGGCCATCGTCGACCGGCGTGACGTGGTGCCGGCCGCCGTGGTGGAGGCCGGCGGCGCCATCGACCACTTCGGCATGCCGGTGGACCCCGGCAACCTG
This sequence comes from Rhodospirillales bacterium, assembly GCA_028818855.1. Taxonomy (GTDB): domain Bacteria; phylum Pseudomonadota; class Alphaproteobacteria; order UBA828; family UBA828; genus WTGU01. The sequence goes on along the minus strand of JAPPMY010000192.1, from coordinate 106,242 downwards.
CTGCTGCTGGCCCGCCTCGGCGAGGCGCGGGTGCTGGGGCTGCCCGGCTGCGCGCGCTCGCTCAAGCTCAACGGCTTCGACTGGGTGCTGCATCGCATCTTCGCGGGCGTAGACGTCAGCGCGTCCGACATCATGCGGATGGGGGCGGGCGGCCTGCTGATGGAGATCCCGAGCCGGCCCCTGCCGCGCAACCGCGCCTCGCCCCGGAGCGCGCAGCGCGCGGACGAGGCGATCGCCCCTGCGGCGCCGCCCCGGATCGCGGCCGTCGTGCTCGCGGCCGGGCAGTCGCGGCGCATGGGCGCGCTCAACAAGCTCCTGATCGAGGTGGACGGCGAGCCGATGGTGCGCCGCGTCGCCGCCGCCGCGCTCGCCTCCAAGGCCGAGCCGGTGGTGGTCGTGACCGGCCACGAGGCAGAGCGCGTCCGCACGGCGCTCGACGGGCTGGACGTGAGCTTCGCCCACAACCCCGACTACGCCGAGGGCATGAGCAGCTCGCTGCAGCGCGGCGTCGAGGCGCTCGATCCCGCGCTCGACGGCGCGGTGGTCTGCCTCGGCGACATGCCGCGCACGTCCTCGGCGTTGATCGACCGGCTTATCGCGGGCTTCAATCCGCTGGAAGGGCGCGCCATCGGCGTGCCCACCTACCGCGGCAAGCGCGGCAACCCCGTGCTGTGGGCGGCGCGCCACTTCGGCGAGATCCGCAGCCTCTCCGGCGACGTGGGCGCGCGCCACCTGATCGGCGACCACGCGGACGCGGTGTACGAGGTCGAGAGCCCCGATCACTCGGTGACCATCGACGTGGATACGCCCGAAGCCCTCGATGCCCTCCACCCCGCCGCCGCCCGCTGAGGGGGAAGGCGGCGGGGGCGGCGAGCCCGTCCTCCTCACGCCCGGCCCGCTCACGACGCGGCCCGAGACGCGGGCCGCGATGGACCGCGACTGGGGCTCGCGCGACGCGGCGTTCATCGAACTCACGGCCCGCGTGCGCCGGCGCCTGCTCGCGCTCGCCAACGCCGGCGACGCGTTCACCTGCGTGCCGATGCAGGGCAGCGGCACCTTCGCGGTGGAAGCCCAGCTCGGCACCCTGGTCCCGCGCGACGGCCACCTGCTGATCCTGGTCGGCGGCGCCTACGGCCGGCGCATGGCGGAGATCTGCCGCCGCGCGGGCCGCGCCCACAGCGTGCTGGAGACCGGCGAGGCCGTGCCGCCGACGGCGGTAGCGGTGACGGCGCGGCTGGAGGCCGAGCCGGCGGTCACCGATGTCGCGCTCGTTCACTGCGAGACCACGACCGGCATCCTCAACCCGCTCGCCCGGATCGCGGCCGCCGTGAGCGAGGCCGGCCGCCGGCTCCACGTGGACGCCATGAGCTCCTTCGGCGGCATCCCCATCGACCTCGCTAGGCTGCCGCTCGCGAGCCTCGCGGCGTCCGCTAACAAGTGCCTCGAGAGCGTGCCCGGCGTGGGCTTCGTCGTGGCCCGCACCGATCATCTCGCGCAATGCGCCGGGAACGCCCATGCCGTGAGCCTCGACCTGCACGCCCAGTGGACAGGGCTGGAGGCCAACGGCCAGTGGCGCTTCACGCCGCCCACGCAGGTCCTCGCAGCCCTCGACGGCGCGCTCGATGCGCTCGACGGCGAAGGCGGCGTCGCCGGCCGCTTCGCCCGCTACTGGGAGACCTGCCGTACTCTCGTGGACGGCCTGCGCGGCCTCGGCTTCGAGACTCTGCTGGAGGATGCCGTGCAGGCGCCGATCATCGTGACCTTCCGCGCGCCGGCGGACGCGGCCTGGGATTTCCAGACCTTCTACGACCGCCTCGCGGCGCGGGGCTTCGTCATCTACCCCGGCAAGCTCGCGCAGGCGGAGAGCTTTCGCGTGGGCTGCATCGGGGCCTTCCGCGCCGACACCATGACCCACTTCGTCGAGGCGGCGGCAGCGGTGCTGCGGGAGATGGGCGTGGCCAGCGGCGCGCCGGGATCGCTTCCACAGGACCGGCCATCCGTGTAGAACGCCCGCACCCGGCGAACGGGCCGGCGAGCGAACGGGCGGATCCATGAGCGGCTTCGAGAGAATTCTGGTGGCGAACCGGGGCGAGATCGCCATCCGCGTGCTCCGCGCCGCCTACGAGATGGGCAAGGCCACGGTCGCGGTCTACGCGGAGGAGGATCACCTCTCGCTCCACCGCTTCAAGGCGGACGAGTCCTACCGCATCGGCGAGGGGCGGGGCCCCGTCACCGCCTACCTGGCGGTGGACGACATCATCCGCGTCGCGCGCGAGACCCGGAGCGACGCGATCCACCCGGGCTACGGCTTCCTCTCCGAATCGCCCGAGTTCGCTGAGGCCTGCGCCTCGGCCGGGATCGCCTTCATCGGGCCCAAGCCGGAGACGCTGCGCAAGCTCGGCGACAAGGTGTCGGCGCGCGCCATCGCGGCCCGTGCCGGCGTGCCGATGGTCCCGGCGACGGAGGCGCTGCCGGCCGACCCGGCCGAGGCCCTCGCGCTGGCGCGCGGCGTGGGCTTCCCCGGCATGCTCAAGGCGAGCTGGGGCGGCGGCGGGCGCGGCATGCGGATGGTGGAACGCGAGGACGAATTTGAGGCCGCGCTGCTGGCCGCGCGGCGCGAGGCGGACGCCGCCTTCGGCAAGGACGACATCTACTTCGAGCGCTTCATCCGCCGCGCCCGGCACCTCGAGGTGCAGGTGCTGGCGGATTCCCACGGGCGGATCGTCCACCTCTTCGAGCGCGACTGCTCGGTGCAGCGGCGCAACCAGAAGATCGTGGAGTGCGCGCCGGCTCCCGGCTTGCGACCCGCGGAGCGCGACGCGCTCACCAGCTACGCGCTCGCCATCGCCGAGGCCGCCGACTACCTGAACGCGGGCACGGTGGAGTTCCTGCACGATCTCGACGCGGGCGCGTTCCACTTCATCGAGGTCAATCCGCGCATCCAGGTGGAGCACACCGTCACCGAGCAGGTGACCGGCGTCGACCTCGTGCGCGCCCAGATCCGCGTGGCCGAAGGCGGGGCCATCGGCGACGGGCAGGACGATGCCTGCCCGCCGCAGGAGGCGATCTCGCTCAGGGGCCACGCCGTGCAGTGCCGTATCACGACCGAGGACCCGCTCGACCGTTTCATCCCGGACTACGGCCGGATCACCGCCTACCGCGCCGCCACCGGCTTCGGCATCCGCCTGGATGGCGGCACCGCGTACACCGGCGCGGTCATCACCCGGCACTACGATTCGCTGCTGGAGAAGGTGACCGCCTGGGCCAGCTCGCGCGAGGGCGCGATCGATCGCATGCGGCGTGCGCTGCAGGAGTTCCGCATCCGGGGCGTCGCGACCAATATCGATTTTCTCGAGCGCCTCGTGAGCGACGAGGCGTTCCGCCAGGGGCAGGTGACGACCCGCTTCATCGACGACAACCCGGAGCTGCTGGCCTTCGCCCGCCCGCGCGACCGGGCGAGCCGGCTCCTGCGCTACATCGCGGAGACCACCGTCAACGGCCACCCGGAAGTGAAGGGCCGGCCCGCGCCGCCGGCCTACGCGCGCAATCCCACCATCCCGCCGCTTCACGCGGACGAGCCCGCATTCGGGGCCAAGGCGGTTCTCGACGCGCACGGGCCCGAGGCGGTCGCGGCATGGATGCTGGCGCAGACGCAGGCGCTCGTCACCGACACCACCATGCGGGACGCGCACCAGTCCCTGCTGGCGACCCGCATGCGCACGCACGATCTCTGCCAGGTCGCGGACGCCTACGCCCACAACCTGCCGCAGCTCTTCTCGCTGGAGTGCTGGGGCGGCGCCACCTTCGACGTGGCGCTGCGCTTCCTCGGCGAGTGCCCGTGGGAGCGCCTGGAGACGCTGCGCGCGCGTATCCCCAACATCCTGCTGCAGATGCTGCTCAGGGCCTCCAACGGGGTCGGCTACACCAACTACCCGGACAACGTGGTGCGGGGCTTCGTCGCCCAGGCGGCGGACTCCGGCATCGACGTCTTCCGCATCTTCGACCCGCTGAACTCGGTGGAGAACATGCGCGTCGCGGTCGATGCCGTGCTGGAGACCGGCAAGCTCTGCGAGGCCGCGATCTGCTACACCGGCGACCTGCACGATGCGCGCCGCAGCCGCTACGACCTCGACTACTACGTGCAGATGGCGCGCGCGCTGCGCAGTGCGGGCACGCACGTCCTCGGCATCAAGGACATGGCGGGGCTGGTGAAGCCCGCTGCCGCCCGCGAGCTGGTCCACGCGCTGAAGGAGGAGACCGGGCTCCCCATCCACTTCCACACCCACGACACCTCAGGCATCGCGGCCGCCAGCGTGCTGGCTGCGGTGGATGCGGGCGTGGATGCTGTGGACCTCGCGATGGACAGCCTCTCGGGCTTCACCTCCCAGCCCTGCCTCGGCTCGGTGGTGGAGGCGCTGCGGGGCCAGCCGCGCGACACCGGGCTCGACCCGGCCTTCGTGCGCGAGATCTCCGACTACTGGGAGGTGGTGCGCGCGGAGTACGCCGCGTTCGAGACCGACATGCGCGCACCGGCGTCGGAGGTCTACCTGCACGAGATGCCGGGCGGGCAGTTCACGAACCTGCGCGAGCAGGCGCGGGCGCTCGGCCTCGCCGAGCGCTGGCACGAGGTGGCGCAGGCCTATGCCGAGGTCAACCGCATGTTCGGCGACATCGTGAAGGTGACGCCGACCTCCAAGGTGGTGGGCGACCTCGCGCTGGTGATGGTCTCGGGCGGGCTCACGCGGGCCGACGTGGAGGACCTGGACCGCGAGATCGCCTTCCCGGAATCCGTGGTGGGGCTCTTTCGCGGCGAGCTCGGCCAGATGCCGGGCGGCTTCCCCGAGCCGCTGGCGAGCAAGATCCTGAAGGGCGAGACACCGATCGAGGGCCGGCCCGGCGCCGTGCTGCCGCCGGCGGACCTGGAGGCGGCGCACGCGCAGGCGGAGGCGGAGACCGGCTGGACGCTCTCGGCGGGCGACGTCTACTCCTGGCTTTTCTATCCCAAGGTGTTCGCGGATTACGCGGCGCGGCACGACCTATACGGCCCGGTCTCCGCGCTGCCGACCGACGTGTTCTTCTACGGCCTGGCGCCCAGGCGCGACATCTCGGTCGAGATCGAGCGCGGGCACACGCTGGTCATCCGCTGCCTCGCCGTGGGCGAGACGGACGAGGAGGGCGCGGTGCGCGTCTTCTTCGAGCTGAACGGCCAGCCGCGCACGGTCAAGGTCGAGAACCGCGAGGCGGCGGCGACGGTGGTCCGCCGGCCGAAGGCGGACCCCGCCAACCCCTGCCACGTCTCGGCCCCGATGCCGGGCGTCGTCGCCTCGATCGCCGTGGCGGGCGGGCGCTCGGTGGTCGCCGGCGATCTGCTGATGACCATCGAGGCGATGAAGATGGAGACCGCGCTCCACGCCGAGCGCGACGGCACCGTCGCCGCGCTGCACGTGGCCGCCGGCCAATCCGTGGACGCGAAGGACCTGCTGCTGGAATACGCGGCGGGTTGAGGCTGGACCGGCGCTGCACTCTTACGCCCTTTCCGATGTAGGACGTGCACGAGGAATGATCGGAAAGGGCCTGATGTACGAGGAACTGCTGTCGCAGGCTTCCTACCTAAGGATCGTCGAGAGTCTTGTCGTGCTCCCCGACATTGCGCAGGATGCAGGTGCTGCCCGCCACCTCGAACGTCAGACGCACGCCCCTGTTGATGCGAATTGCCCATGTATTCTTGCGCGACCTGACTTTCTCGAGTCTCCTTCCCTGAGGAAGTGGATCGCATGTCTGGATCTCACGAAGTGCAGCGTCTACCGCTGCCTTGTTTTGCTTGTTGAGTTGCTTGTACGCCTTCTTGAATCGTCCCAGTTGCCTGAATGCGGTAACGCCTAGAACCACGTCTTAGTCGCTTCTTAAGTCGGCAATAAGGTCGTCGACGTTATCGAACGCCTTGTCTTCGGGCTCTTCGAGGTCCGCATCATGTTCAACGATGGCCCACCTCAGGTCTACCAGTGCATCGTGCAATTTCTGAAGTGCAGCAATCGCTTCTCCGTTGCGCTCGGAAACTTCCTCAGCATGCTCTGCCGGAAGCATCGACCAGTCCAGTTCCTGGAGGGCACGGATGGTTTTTCTTACCGCAGCTTCTGCCGAGACGGACTTAGGGGTCAGTTTTCCCTTCGGATCAAGTGGATTGTCATACCCACCGGTCTCGGCAAGATGGGCAAGAATTTGACTGCATACCTTTTCGACGGTTTCTGCGTTATTGCGCGCGTCGATGACCACATCAATAACTGCATCCAGTGCGCGCAAGTAGTCGAGTGAAAACTGTGAGTCTGCTTTCACTCTGTTGTAAATGACCTCCAAACTCGGAATGGAGGCTTGTGCTGCTTGCATATGCGTCTCCAATCGCCCGGCCAGGTTGCCCTATCGGTCGACCGCGATTTTTTGCCGTTTGGTGACGCCCCCCGTAACCGCCCGCCCGAGCCCTTCCGGTGTGGCGTCGATGCTCACATCCTGCTCCTTAGATATCGTGATTGCGCGGCATCTTGGCACACCCTGAGCGAATGGGTCACTCGCAAAATGCGAACACGGTGTGTCAGAGGGGCTGGTAGCGGCCCTGGCAGCATGAGATGTCTCTCGCGGGACTATTCGATATTGGCCCCCTCCCACGCCCCGCCATAGGTGCGCTCGACGTGGGCGCGGGTGGGGCGGAGGTTGCTGGTGCTTGCGATGACGGCCTCGCGGCGGGCGCGGGCATCGAGGTCCTCGGGCGGCGCGGAATCGCGGCGGATGCGGGGCAGAGCGGCGCCCGGGAAGTTCCACCGGGTGAGCCAGCGGGCGACGGTGGCGTTCAGCGCGTCGTCCAGCAGGCGGCAGTCGGCGGCGACGGTCTCGTCGCGCACGTCGCGCTGCACTTCCGCCGTGCCACGCCAGGGCCCCATGTCGGTGGTGGCGGATTGTCCCAGGATCGTGGTGGCGATGGCGCGGTCGAGGTAGGCGACGAAGGCCTGGAAGTCGCCGCCGGCGCGGCGCGCGCTCTCGACGATCTCGATCTCCTGCCCCTCGGGCAGGATGACGCCGAGGCTGGTGGCGAAGGACTGCACCAGGTCGAGGAGGTCCGCCTTCTGCTCGGCGCTGGCATTGCGCGGATACGTGCCCTTGACGCCGGGCGCGCCGAACTTCTCGAGGGCCACGGACCAGAACTTGAGCCCGTGGCGCTTGAGCCAGACCGGCCAGAAGCACCAGCGCGCGAGTCCCGGCCCGTGGGGCAGGTCGCCGTGCTCGCCGGGGCGGCGGAGGATCACGAACTTTCCCACCGGCAGCGGCTCTCCCAGGGGGCGAGCGTCGGTGCGGAGCAGGGGCTCGCCCTCCGCCGACCAACGGAAGCGGTCGGGCGCGCGCACCACGAGGCGGTCGAGCGCCACCCGCTCGCCCTCGCGGGCCCAGAGCGCCTCGGCGATGGCGTAGCCGTACCAGACCCCGTGCAGGAGCTGGCGGCTGACGGCGTCGAAGCCCACGCCCGCGAGCTGGCGGGCGAGATCGTCGGCAGCGGCGCGGTCCTGCGCACCGTCGCCGCCGGGCTCGACCGTCCAGGGCCGCGCGATGGCGGCATCGAGGCGCTGGTCGAGGGCCGCCTGGCAGCGCTCGTCCCGCAGGATGTCGCGGTAGATGCGGAGTGCCGCGCCCTCGTCGCGGTAACGCTCGGCGTAGCGCGACGGCTGGCGCGGGTTGAGGGGCAGCTCACCGATGTAGGGCTGGAGGCGGCCCGCGATGCTGGCGGCGGCGACTTCGCCAAGGGGCGGCCCCGCCGGCACGCGCGCGTGGGAGGGAGGCAGCAGCCGGCGGAGCCGCCCGGCGAGACCGGACGCCATCAGGCGCGGCCTCGGGTCGTAGGCAGGGAAGCGGAGGATCGGGCGTTCATCATGGCCCGATCATCGCTGCGCCTGCGCGCCCTGTGCACCGCACCATGGTGCGGGGTGTCTTCCGATCCCGCACCGATTAGTAGAAGCCGGCGAGCGAGGCGGCACGGGGGCCGGCGCTGGCGCCCCCAACGGCAGACGTGCTCTCGCGGGCGGCGGTGCAGGCGAGCGCGATAGCCCAGAAGCGGTCGGCGTGGCCGTCCGTGCCCGAGCGCTCCGCCATGAGACGGGGCGCGCCGGTGGGCCCGGCGTCCGCGCGGACGGAATGGAGGTCGCGGCGAAGCTCGGCGCAGGCCGGGAGGCGGAGGCGCCGGTCCTCCACCGCCTCGCGCAGCGCCGTCGCGACATCGAGCCGGCGCGGCCCGGTCATCAGCACGCCCTCCACGACGCTGCGGCCGAGGTCTTCCTGCAGCTGCTCCACCACGGCCTCGCCCATGCCGGTCTGATCCACAGCGATGCGGGCCGGCCGGTAGTGCGCGGCGAGCGCGCCGACGATCGCCCGCTGCTGGCTGAAGGGGATGCCGTGGCGCACGACGAGCTCGCGCAGCCAGAGCACGTCGCCCACGCGCTCCAAGGCGGCGGCGACCCAGAGGTCGCGGCGCCTCGCCACGTCCACCCCGATCGCGCTGGCGCCGCCGGAGAAGGCGGCAGGATCGCCCGCCTCGGGGTCCTCGCAGGCACGGATCGCCTCCCAGCCGAGCCAGGCGCCGGTGCCGGCGGCGGGGATGCAGTCGAGCTCTTCGCCCGCGTGCGTCCCGTATTCCGCACGGAGCGCCGCCTCCCACGCGGCCTCGGCTTCGGCCGTCGGCGGCCCGCCCCGGGCCGCGGCGATGCGGCCGAAGAGGCCCTGGGCCAGCGCCTCCTTGAGCGTGATGCGATGCAGGGAGCCCGGCCGCGCGCCCTCGCGCAGGTCGCGGCAGAGGGTGGCGAAGGGATTGGCCTCGCCGTTGTGGCTGCTGATGACGTGCGCCCGCCCGCCCCACACGCGGAAGGCCATCGCCGCCTTCAGCACCTGGCCGAGATCGTCGACGAAGGCCGCCTCGTCGATGATGGCGAGGTCGCCGGGCCGGCCCCTGGAGCGGAAGGCGCGGGGCGCCGACGTCATGGCGAGGATCTCGTGGCCAGACGCGAAGGCGATGCGGAAGACGCAGACGCCGCGCCCGCCGTCCTGGGTGAGGGTCTCGTCGAGCGAGCCCGCACCTAATTGCAGCGCGTGCGCCCAGCCGGCGCAGTCCTCGATGAAGCCCCGCGTCATCTCCAAGTTGTAGGCCTGGTAGTAGACGTTGCCGCCGGCCGGGGCGCCCGCGTGCATCACGGCGTCGAAGGCCTCCGCCCAGGAGATGCCGACGCGCCGCGCCTTCTCGATCACCTTGAAGCCCGCAGCGTCCGCTACCCAGCGGGCCTGATAGGGGAGGAGGGTGGAGCGCGCCGGCACGCGTTTCAGGGTGCTTCGGTCGCCGTCGTCGGTGTCGCGCATGCCCCTAACATGGCGACGTGCGGCGCCGCCGGCCATCGCACCAAGGTGCGGGGAATGGGCCTCCGGTCTGCTGCCGGGATGCGCCGGCTATGCGTTGAACCCCTCACCGCTGATATGGAACACTGTGCATACCAATCGCAAGACTCAGGGAGACGACCGATGACTTACGATCCCCGCGCTGCGACGGGTATTCCCACGGAGCCAGTGGGCTCGCTGCCGCGCCCCTCGAAGTTGCAGGCCGCCTATGCCGCCTACGATGCGGGCGATATTTCCAAGTCCGACCTGGAGGACGAGCAGGAGGAGGCCGTACGCGATTCGATCACGCGCATGGAGGCGACCGGCTCGCCCATCGTCTCGGACGGCGAGCAGCGCTGGTCGAGCTTCGCGACCTATCCCATCACCGACACGCTGGCGGGCACGGGCCTGGCCGACCACCTGGCGGGCGGCGGCCAGTACTTCGCCATCTTCGCCGACGGCCACCATCGCCAGCTGCCGAGACTCACCGGCGGCCCCTTCCGCTACAAGAGCTTTGCGGCCGATTCGCTCAGGCTCTCGATCAAGTCCGCGAGCAAGCCGATGAAGCAGGCGGTGATCGCGCCCTCGATGCTGGCGCTGCTCTATCCCTTGGACGAGGAGATCGAGGGCTACTCGCGCGAGGCCTTCGAGGCCGACCTGATCGACGAGTGCGAGAAGGACGTGCGCGAAGCGTTCGCCGCCGGCGCGGTGCGCGTCTCCATCGACTTCACCGAGGGCCGGCTCTCCTGCCGCAACGATTCGCGCAACCCGTGGACCGGGCGGCAGATGCTCCCCCACTTCATCGATCTGATCAACGGCGTGCTCGACCGCTTCACGGCGGAAGAGCGGGTGAACATCGGCATCCACACCTGCCCCGGCGGCGACTGCGATTCCGTGCATAGCGCCGACGTGCCCTACAACGACCTGCTGCCGAGCATGTTCCAGCTCAACGCGGGCTACTTCATGATCCAGTTCAAGAGCGAGCGGAACCAGGAGCAGGTCTACAAGGACATCGCGGCGGCCATCCGCACGGACGCCAACGGGGTCGCGCAGATGGCCTACATCGGCGTCATCAACCCGCAGAACCCGCGGGTGGAATCGGCCGAGGAAGTGTGCGAGCAGCTCGTGGCGGCGGCCAATCACCTGCCGAAGGAGCAGATCGCCTCCACCGACGACTGCGGCTTCTCGCCCTTCAGCATCGACGTGAAGCCCAATCACGGCTCGCCGGACTACGCCCGCGACGTGGCGTTCCAGAAGATCGAGTCCCGCATCAAGGGGACGCAGATGGCGGCCGAGAAGCTCGGCATCCACTGACCGGGTTCGGGGCGTGCGGCCGGCTCATGGCGGGCCGACCGCGCGCTTCCTTCAGGGCCAACCCGCGGCGAGCCTCGCCATGACGCGCTACCGGTGCCGCTGGTGCGGCTACGTCTACGACCCCGCCAAGGGCGAGGCGCAGCGCGACACCCCGCCGGGCACCGCCTTTGAGGACCTGCCCGACGACTGGCGCTGCCCCGACTGCCGCGCGCCCAAGGCCGACTTCGATCCTCTACCCGAGGGGGAGGGCGCATAGGGTCCTGATCGAGAAGTTCGTGGATGCTGACGGGACGCCCATTTCCCCTCATGGCCGGGCTTGTCCCACTGCTGTCCGGTTTAGGAGGGTAGACAGGGTGGATGACATTGATTCTATTCGTTTCCGGACGTTTTGGGGCGTTCTGGACACGAACGGAGGTCAATGTCATGCAGCACCAGAATAGCGTCTTTCATCAGTTGACGAAGCACATTCCGTGGGCGGCGTTCGACGATGCCGTGTCACGGCACGGTCCGGACCGTCGGGTTCGCCGGCTTCGCACGCGCGATCAGTTTCTGGCGCTGCTTTACGGCCAACTCTCGGGCGCGGCATCGCTGCGCGAGATCGAAGACGGTCTGTCGAGCCAGTCGACGGAGGCAAGTCAGTCCGCCACGTTGTTGAAGCTGATTGCCACGGTGTCCGGCACCATGGAGCCAACTGCCACCGGCACATCCGCCCGGTCCCTCCGATGGTGCCGACGGAGGGTACACCATGAAACTGCAGAGCTACCGACCGTATGCAATTCCGAGGCCGGGAATTGTGCGCTTTAGAAATGAACGAGACAGACAGAGCCACAAACATGCCCCCTGGTCAGCCCACCGCCATAGCCCTCAACGTCCTCTCAACCCATTCGGTCGATTCCCCCAACATCTCCGGCGTATCCAGCTACGCCCATCGTGACCAAAGCCTATCAAGAAGCATATTCGGCGGCGGCGGAGACGATCTTCAATACTACCACAGAAGCAAAAGATTCCGTAACTAATGCAAAGCACTCCCAACATGAGGCGGAAGATCTGCTTCGCGAAGTTAGATTGATGAGAGACAGGCTGGGGACCCTTTCGGGGTTAGCGGAGACAGATGTTGGCGTCGATGAAATCGCCTCAAATATCGCAAATAGATCCGACTTTAGGAAGAATATGTTAGATGCATTTCCGAAACCATCGTACGATATCGGGTGGTTTTATTTGCAGCAAAATTGTCAAGTATACGACCACAATATTGGATTCGTCGGACTCCCTACATTGACCACTGTTCACTACAAGATTACCGAAGGCAACACTGACTTCATTTTTCCATGGGGCCTAAATCAATATGGAGATAGCCACCAAACCAATGGAGTGCTACTTGATTTTGACGAACGTGGCAAAGTTTACGTTAGACTACCATGCGGCTCGAAATCCGGAAACAATGTCCTTCATTTGGGCATATTACGTAAACCGATCAGGTGCCACGCCCCAGCAAATAGAGAATCGCATTGATGTCCAATTCAGATTTAAGCTTTGGAAGGAGGTTGACGACAATGGAAGCGAATAATTTCCACGTCGTTACGCAACCATTTTTCATGGACAGTAGTCCGTCGCACCGCGCACATTACAATTTATAAAGCGAGATACCTCGAACCGCATGCATTTACTCCAGATTTTCGAACGATGCACGCATGTCCAATCCCAGTTCTGTCAATGCTCCTACTATTGTGATCACATCGACACCGGCGTAGCGTGGCGCAAATCCAGCTCCTCGCGGTTCTACAGAAAGGCCCTTCGATGCGATGCCCACGAGATAACCGTGCTTCAAGATTATTCTGCCTCCACTATCTCCGGGTCTCGTAACTGCCGAAGAGGTCCGCCAAGCTGTCACAGAGGACCTGCACGGGGAAGGGGCATGACGTAAAGCCCACACTGGAATTCGAACTCGTGATCCTTGAGGAATTTGCCCCGACACCGGAACTGATTGCAACGCTGACAGCCGAAGGCTGCATCAGCCGAGACCTCTGCCGGCGCGGCTTCGCAATCGTCGGGAAACGATCGCGATCACCGATCGCAATCCACGACTCCGGAGCCGACCTCTCTCCCCAGGCCTGAGGGGACATCGGCCCGGTTACGCCATCGCAACCGAGGACCGCTCGAGAGTAGGCATCCCGCGTAGCCCGCAGATTCCCCGAGAGGTCGCATCGTTGAACAGGAGCGCTCTCCGACCACCTCAAGCTCGTCCGCGCATCCTGACCGATCGCTGGAACGGCCAATTGTGGGTCTGGCAACTCCGGAGGGATTGGAAACGAAGCCCGATACGGTAGAGTAGCCCCGTTCGCCACGGTACGACCGACACTCGTCAGCGGGCCAATCCGGTCGCTTTGCGGGCGATGGCGCCTCCCGGTGAGCCGCCCGTTCCCTGCCCGGCTTTACCCTGGACGGGGTGGACACGTGCCGGCCTCATCGCCGTCGCCCCGCGCGACCGCACGAAAGTTGCCGACAGGTGCGAAGACGGTCATCTGCCGCCACTTGGAGCCCGTGATCGTCGACACACTAAAAAACATCGAATTCGATTTGGTGACCGGTCCTGCAACACGCGTTCCTGGACTCCCAAACGAAGGCGATTTACTGTTTTATTGCAATGCACTATGGAACTGAGCCAAGTTGCCGATATCTGAAATCCGGGCTAGCAACGGTGGGTAAGACGATCAAGCAGGGTCGCAATCATGCATGCGGCACTTCTCCAGACCCGAACGCGGGCTCGTGTCCGACGCCGGTCCAATCTCACGCGTGCCCGGTGGCCGGTCAGACTAGCTGCCGGCGAACCAGATTTCGAAAGACGCCCTCGCGCTCGACCAGATCCGCATAGGACCCTTCGTCGACCACCCTTCCGGCCTGCATCACGTAGATGCGATCCGCCTGGCGCAGCGTGGAGAGGCGGTGGGCGATGACGATCCGCGTCGACGTTAGCTGGCCCAGGTTCTGCATGACCCTGGCTTGGCTGTCGTTGTCGAGCCAATTCGTCGCCTCGTCCAGCAGCAGGATGCGGGGGTTGCGCAGCAGCGCGTGGGCGATGACGATGCGCTGGCTCTCGCCTCCCGAGGTGACGCTGGCGCTGGCGCCCACGCAGGTCAGCATCCCCATGGGCATCGCCGCTATCTCCTTGTCGACAGCCGCGAGCCGGGCGGCCCGCCAGGCATCCTCCTCGGTCGCGTCCTCGTGGTCGCCGACGATGTTGTCCCACACGTCTTCCGGGTGCAGCTGCACGGCCTGCGGCACCGCGCCGATGCGCCGGCGCACCTGCTTGACGTTGAGGTGCCTGAGGTCGCGGCCGTCGTAATACACCGCGCCGCCGGACGGCTCGTCCAGGCCGAGGGCAAGGCGGAACAGCGTGCTCTTGCCGGCTCCCGATTCACCGGCGATGGCGACGAACTCGCCGGGGCGCGCGCGAATCGAGACGTCATCGAGGATCAGCGGCCCGTCGGGGTTGTAGCGAAAGCTGACGTGGTCGAAGGCGATGTCGCCGCCCAGCGTCTCCACGGGTTCTCCCTCGGCGCTCGTCTCCGGGGCTTCGGCGAGCAACGGCCGGACCTGATCCAGCGCCGGCATGATGGCCGCGACGGCGCCGAACGATGCGCCGAGCCGCGCCACCGCTGCCTGAAACACCATGAACATGGTGTAGACCACGAGGAAGTCGCCGATCGCGATCGTCCTGTCGTCCGGCAGCGTCACGGCGACGAGCAGCACGGCGCCCGCCACCAGCGGCAGCGCGGCGCTGAGCGCCTGCAGATGCCCTTCGAAGGCGCCGCGTTGCAGCTCCGCATGCTTCTGGTCGCGATAGTCCCGCGCCCAGACCGCGAACGCCGAGCCTTCGGCGCCCTCGACGCGGAGCGTGGAAATGCCGTTGATGAGTTGGAAGAGCCGGCCGGCCAGGCGATGCGTGGCACGCAACACGATGCCGTGCGGCGGGATCTGCCTGAGACCGAGGGCCACCGTCACGATCAGGGAAACCAGGCCGAAGGCTGCGGCGATGCCGGCCAGCGTCGCGTCGTAGAAGACGATGAGGATGAATGCGGGCAGCAGGAAGGCGACCGAGAGCACGGCGTTGGCAACTACGCCGTGCACGGCGTCGCGCAGGTTCTGGAAGGTCATGCCCCGCATGGCGAGATCGCCGGCCGGATAGCGATGGAGAAAGCTCGGAGGGAGCCGGAGCAGACGATCCCAGAACGCGGCTTCGGCCCGCGACGCAACCCGTCCCTCGATCCGCATCAGGGCGAATCCCTGCAGGACGTGCAGCAGCGCCCCAATCAGGGCGACCGCGACCAGCACGGCGGTCACCGCGTACAGCGGGCCGGCTTCGCCGCCCGGGATGACGTCGTCCGCGACGAAACCGAGCACGATGGCCGGCAAGAGCATGACGAGACCGCCCAGAAGCCCGGCCGCGACGAAGCGCGCGACCTCGACGCCGAGCCCCTTTTGCGCGAGCCGGAACAGATCCCGCAATCCGGCGCTCGCGGCCGTGAGCGGCTGATAGAACAACCACGCCTCGGTGCGGAGCGATTCGGCGCGCCTGGCCGTGATGCGTTTGCTGCGCCCGTCGCGGGGATCGACCTCCCGGTAGCGGCCCAGCACGCCCGGCAGCAGCGCCACGGGGCGCCCGTCGTCTTCTCGGAACGCCAGCATCGCACCGGAATTGCCGATCCACCACCTGTCGTCCCGGGCGAGGCGCACGCGGCGGGCGCGCACACCGGAGGCATCCAGGACATCGCCGAGGAGGGCGACGGGATCGGACGCCTCCGTCACCGCCGGCCACTTGAAATCGATCCCCTCGTGGCGCCCAATCGTTCGCAGCGCGTCGCGCAGCGCCGTATCGCCGGCCCCGGCTTCCACGTCTCTGGCCAGGCCATAGAGGTTGAACAGGCGATGCCGCGCGTTGTCCTCGTCGGCGCGGCGGTTGGTCGCGCGTGCGCGTTCCAGGTTCGCCTGGTCGACGACCGCAAGGCTGCGGTTGAGCCGTTCCAGGTCGAACGCCACTTCATGGAAGCCCGCGAGGGCGGGAAGCAGCTTGCCCTCCTCGGCGAGCGTCTCGGAGGATCGGGCGGAAAGTAGCAGCGCTTCCGACAGCGCGAGCCAAGTCATCGTCGTGAGCGGGATATCGGCCGGCGCGGCCCCGCCGTCCACACTGCTCTCCACCGCATCGATGAGACCGAGAAAGAGTCCCGTGCCCTTCGCCACCGTCACCCACACTACGCCCCGCCGGGCTGCGAGCGTGCCGCTGCTCGCCGCGGGCGCCTCGCCCGGCTCGATGAAGATTTCCGCGCGCGGGGAGTTCGCGACGTCGCGGACGAGCATGGCAGACATGTCCATGATCCACGCATCCACGTGCGCCGCCAGTTCTGTGCTGTCGACCGCATCGAGGCTCGCGACCGGGAGGCGCCGCAGCACGGTGCCCGGCAATCCCTTTGCGATCAGGCGGAGCGTGGTGTGCTCAGCCTGCGGCGCGACACCCGGCAGCAGGCGGCCGGAATCGGCGCGCAGCAGGTGTTGCGGCGCCGCATGCTCGACCCCCTCCCGATACTCGACGAGGAAGAGGTCCACTGCGCCCTCGTCGACGAACCAGGCAAACTGCGGATCGCCCATGTCAAGCGGCAGATTGCCGGCGCAGGGCACGGGCGTCCCGGCCTCGGCTGCGAGCCGGGCGAGCGCGCCGGGTTCCGCCGTCGCCATCGGGTCAGCCCGCCTTGACGAGCCGGTAGTAGGCGCCGGCTTCGTCCGCCATCAGTTCGTCGTGGGTGCCGCGCTGCACTTCCTCGCCCTTGTCGAGAACGATGATCTGGTCGCAGTCCCGGATCGTGCTCAGCCGGTGCGCGACGATCAGGCAGCTCACCCCCCGCCGCCGCAGCGCATCGTCGACGCGCTCCTCTGTCGCGGCATCGAGCGCGCTAGTGGCCTCGTCCAGGACCAGCACCGTCGGGTTGCCCACCAGCGCACGGGCGATCTCCAGCCGTTGCCGCTGGCCGCCGCTGAAGTTGCCCCCGTCCTCGTCCACCGGCGTCGCGTAGCCCAGCGGCCGGCTGAGGATTTCGTCGTGGATGCAGGCGTCCCTGGCCGCGGCGACCACGCTGTCGTCGGGGACCGAGGGATTCCACAAGGTGATGTTGTCGCGCACGGTCGCGGAGAAGAGGGAGACGTGCTGATCCACCATCGAGAGCGAGCGCGATAGAACGTCGCCGGGAATGTCGTCGCGCGGGGAGCCGTCGAACAGGATGTCGCCGGACCAGGGCTCGTAGATGCCGGAAACCAGGCGCGACACCGTCGACTTGCCGGATCCGCTGGGGCCCACCACCGCGACCCGCTGCCCCGGCTTGATGGTCAAGCTGAAGTCCTTGATTAGCGGCGGGCGCGCCCGGTTGTAGCCGAAGGTCACGTCGCGCAGTTCCACCCGGCCGGCCAGTTGCAGCCGGCCGTTGAACGTGGCGATGGCGTCCGAAGACGGCGGCCGCTCGTCCGCTCCCGCTTCGTCCGGGCTCTTCGTGATGTCGTCGAGGCGCTGCATGTCGGCCTCGAGCGCCTGACGCTCGTCGGCGAACTCGACCAAGCGCGCCACCGGCGCCAGGAACATGGACGCCACGATGTAGAAGCCCACCAGCATGCCCAGGGTCAGCTCGCCGGCCATGACCTGGGTCGCGCCGAAGGTCAGCACCGCCGCGTTTCCCAGGACCATGAAGAGGCCCGGCAATGCCGCGTTGATGTGACCGATCTCGGCGAAGCGCTGGCGCGCGATCAGCTCGCGCGCCTGATGGCCGCTCCAGCGGTTGAAGAAGCGATCGTCGGAGGCGGTCATCCGCAGGGTGTCCGTCTGATGCACCATCAGGGTGCCGACACCCACCAGGAGCCCCTGCTCGCGCCGCAGGGCATGGCTCTTGTCGGTGCGGATGCGCGTGAGGATGCGCACGAGCGCCCCGTTCACCACCGCAAGGCCCAACACGATCAATCCCAGGACTGGATCGAAGGCGAGCATGGCGGCCAGAAACACCACGCTCATCACGACTTCGATCAGGAGCGACAGTAAGTGCTCGGAGACACCCTTGGCGATCCTGTCGACGGACAGCACGCGCCCCGTCAGCTCGCCGACCAGCCGGTGACTGAAGAAATCCACCGGCAATCGCAGCAGCTGGGACATGCAGCGATTCCCGGCCGTTACCGAAATCTTGACGGACAGGCGCTGCAGGCAACGCCTCTTGAGCCAGGTAAGGCCGTACACGAGAGCGGCGGCGGCAACCATGGTGCCGGCCACGAGCGCCGTCCAGGGCTCGTTCTCCCCCAGCACGCGGTCCACGAAGATGGCGAGCAGCGCCGGCGTCGCCAGCGCCAGGATGGCCAGCATCAAGCCGCACGCGACCGTGTAGGCCAGCGTGCCCCCGGTGCCGCCGAGCCAGAACGGGAGCCGTTGCAGGATGTTGGGGCGCGCGCCGCCGCGCTCGAAGTCCGGACCGGGCTTGAATTGCAGCGCGACCCCGGTGAACCCCTGGCTGAACTCCTTCTCGGAGAGCGACCGGCGGCCCGTGGACGGATCGTTGAGATAGAACCGATTGCGATCGAACCCTTCCAGAATGAGGAAGTGGTTGAAGTCCCAGAACAGGATGAGTGGCAGCGGCAGTTTCCTGAGCTGGTTCAGGGTCACGCTGCGGCCGGAGCACTCGAGGCCGAAATGCCTGGCTGCCCGCGCGATGCCGGCGGCGCTGGAGCCGTCCCGGCTGACCTCGCACTTGACGCGCAGCTCGGTGAGCGGCACCCAGCGCCCGAAGAAGGCAAGCACGCTGCCGAGGCACGCGGCGCCGCACTCGGTCGCGTGCATCTGCAGCAGGAGCGGCGTGGTCACGCGCCGCTTCACGGGCTCCGCCGTCGGCTTCTTATCCGCGTCCGCCGGCCCTTTCGCGCCGCGCCGGAGCATTCAGGATGGCCCGAGGGCGAGCAGCGCGGCCGGCGCGTCCCGGCCGAGCTCGATACGGACCCGGCAGGGCGTGCCGTCCGGCACGGCAGGGGCGGGCGCCTCGTCGAGGGCGATTGCGACCCGATGCCCGGGTTCTGCCGCCGCCGGCAGCAACGGCGCTAGCCAGCGCGGCACCGGCCCGGCGGCGACGGATGCGACCGTTCCCTCCAGCCGACGCAGCTCGCCCTCGGTTGTCTCCACCTTGACCGACGCCCGCATGCCCGGCCGGATGCGCTGCGCGTCGTCCGGTGCAACCCGCAGCACTGCCTCGGGCGGCGCATCCGCCGCCTCGCGCAGCAGGGCGACGGCCGTCCCCGCCGGCAGGTAGTCCCCGGGCGCGGCGCCGAGGGCCGCGATCTGGCCGCCGCTCGTGCTGACGATGGCCGCCCTCGCGCTGCGGCGCGCCTCCATCTGCAGCAATGCAGAGCGTGCCTGGTCCAGCAGAGGGCGCAAGGCATCGCTGTCCGCGCCAGCCTCTCTGGCTTCCGTCTCGAGCAGGGCAACCCGTTCGAGCAGGGCAGCCTCCTCGCGGTCCAGCTCGGGAACCGTCTGCCGTGCGATCGGCTCCCCGGCCGCGACGCGGTCCCCGGGAGAGACCAGAAACTCCACGAGGTGGCCGGGTTCGGACGAGATCGCCTCGTGACGGGCGCCAGGCTCGATCAGGACCCCGTCGAGGGTGACGCCACGCTCTATGCTGCCGAAAAAGGCCCACGCCACGAACCCCACCAACACCACTGCGATGCCGACCAGGATGATGCGTTCGTGGGGCGCGGTGATGCGCAGCAAGTGATCGAGCTGCTGGCGCTCGTTCCGGCTGGCGGCGGCTTCGTCTCGAAACGGGTTGGTGAACACCGGTTGCAGTCCATTCTGGCCGTGTGCGGCCGGTCTCCAGCCGCTCTGCGGTCAGGCTGTACGCCCGACCCGACGAGAGTCACGACAGTCTGCTATACCCGCCTCGACCGCTTCTGTCACCGGCGCCGGCATGGTCGCGAGGCGCCACATCCCCTGCGGCGACCGGGCCCTCGCGGGTTCGAAGCCCCGATCGAAGGCGATGTCGCCGCGCCGGCCCATTAGGGAATGGTTGGACCTTTTCAGGGGGGTCATATGCTTTTCTTATACCGACCCAACAAAAAAAATTCTGGATTCGGGATGCTCCTTTCAATAAGACGTGGAACAGGTCGGCATAGCGCGGCCGAACGCTGCCTCGCTTACATGCCCCGAGACTCACGATGGAGGAACTAAGGCCATGAAGTCTGCAGAAGAGATTCGCGTCCATCTCACGGAGAAGGCGGTCGAGGATTCCGAGTTCCGGAGCCGGCTCGTGTCGGATCCCAAGGGCGTCATGCACGAGGAATTCGGCATTACGATCCCCGACAACATCGAGATCCAGGTGCACGAGAGCGACATGCAGACCGTCCATCTGGCGCTGCCGCCTCAGGCGCAGTTGAACGAAGAGCAGCTCGAGGCGATCTCCGCGGGCCTCTGCTGCTGCGGCCTCTGAACGAGACGGGCCCGGCCACGGGCTCGCGCGGCCCGGACCGAACCGATGATATGCGGTGTCTCCCGGCGTGGGGGCGTGAATAGCGCCTTCCCGCGCCTGGAGACTGTTGGTTGCGGATCATGGTCTGGTTTTCTGCGCGGCTGCCACGCCATAGGCTGAACAGGGGCGGTTTTCCGAGACCGCCCCTGGCGCTGCTACATGGCGGCTTCGTCGATGGCAGACACCTCCCCTAGCGCGGCGCGGCCCTTTGAGACGCGATACGCCGAGTGGGTGGTCGCGTATCGCTGGCCGATCATCGCCGGCTCGATGGCCCTGGTCATCCTGTTCGCGGCCGGCGGCCTGTTTCTCAAGTTCTCCACCGATTACCGCATCTTCTTCAGCGAGGACAATCCCGAGCTGATCGCGCTCGAATCGCTGGAAGACACCTACGGCAAGAGCCACAACGTCCTCTTCATGATCGTTCCCGACGATGGCGACGCCACGTCGGAACAGGCGCTTGAGGCCGCGATCTGGCTGACCGAGCGCGCGTGGGAGACGCCCTATTCGCGGCGCGTCGATTCCATCGCGAACTTCCAGCACACGATGGCGGACGGCGACGACCTGGTCGTGCGCGACCTCGTGGATCCGACGGCCGTGGGCGATGCGGAGGAACGCTCCCGCATCCGCGCTATCGCCCTGGCGGACCCGCGGCTCGCCGGCAACGTCCTGGCCCGCGACGGTGGCGTGAGCGCGGTCAACGTCACCATCGAGCTGCCTGAAGAGGACCAGACCGTCACGATCCCCGAAATCGCCGAATTCTCGCGCAGCCTCGCTGCCGAGACGGAGGAGCGCTTCGCCGGCATCGACGTCCGGCTGGTC
The DNA here is from genome assembly GCA_028818855.1 of Rhodospirillales bacterium. Classification (GTDB taxonomy): domain Bacteria; phylum Pseudomonadota; class Alphaproteobacteria; order UBA828; family UBA828; genus WTGU01. The sequence goes on along the minus strand of JAPPMY010000192.1, from coordinate 85,171 downwards.
GGGACGGTGATGGTCAACCACGTCTTCACCGAGGCGTCGGTCGACAGTCAGATGATCTTCCTGCCGGTGAGCATGGCGATCATGGCGCTGATCTTCGGCCTTCTCACGCGGACCTTCTCCGGCGTGATGGCGACCGGGAGCGTCATCTGCTCCTCCATGGTGGTCGCGATGGGGCTGGGCGGCTGGGCCGGCCTGCCGCTGTCCGCGCCCACGGCGCCGGCGCCCACCATCGTGCTGATGATCGTCGTGGCCAACTGCGTCCACCTGGTGGTGACGATTCAGCAGCGCCTCCAGGCAGGCGACACGAAGAATGAGGCCATCGTCGAATCGGTCCGGGTCAATCTCTATCCGGTCTTCCTGGCGAGCCTGACCACGACGCTGGGCTTCCTCGCCATGAACTTCTCCGAGGTGCCGCCGCACCGTCACCTCGGCACCTTCGTCGCCTTCGGCATCATCGCCTCGTTCCTGCTCACGGTGACCTTCCTGCCGGCAGCGCTCTCGCTGATGCCGGCGCGCCCGCCGAAGGCCGTCAGCCGCGAAGACCGGCTCATGGGGCAAATCGCGGAGTTCGTGGTGCGCCGGCGCTGGGTGCTGCTGCTCGGCTCGGCGGTGGTCGTGGCCGCGATGGCGGCGGCCGTCCCGCGCAACGACCTGAACGACGTTCTGGTGCACTTCTTCGACGAGAGCGTCGAGTTTCGCCAGGACACGGATTTCCTGGACAAGCACCTGAGCGGGAACACCGTGCTGGAATACTCGCTCGCCTCGGCCGGGCCCGGCGAAGTCAGCAACCCCGCCTTCCTCGCAGACGTGTCGGCCTTCGCGGATTGGTACCGGGCCCAGCCAGAAACGCGGCACGTCACGGTCATCACCGATACCTTCCGGCAGCTCAACAAGACCATGCACGGCGACGATCCGGAGGCCTACAACCTGCCCGAAGAGCACGATCTCGCGTCGCAGTACCTGCTGCTTTACGAGCTCTCGCTTCCCTTCGGCCTCGATCTCAACAACCGGATCGATATCGACAAGTCGGCAACACGCGTGACTGTGACGGCGAAGACCCTGTCGTCGGCCGAGGTGCTGGATCTGAACGCGCGGGCGGAGGCGTGGCTGGAGGGCAACACGCCGCACATCGTGAGCGCCGAGGGCTCGGGGCCCGCCCTGCTGTTCGCGCATATCGGGCAACGCAACATACGGGCGATGCTGATCGGTACCATGATCGTGCTGGGCGGCATTTCCCTGCTTCTCCTCATCGCGTTCCGCTCGCTCAGGCTCGGCCTGATAAGCCTCGTGCCCAATTTCGTCCCCGCCGTGATCGGTTTCGGCATCTGGGGGCTGGCGGTGGGAGAGGTCGGCACCTCGCTGTCGGTGGTGGTGGCCATGACGATCGGAATCGTCGTGGACGACACGGTGCACTTCCTCAGCAAGTACCGGCGTGCGCGGCGCGAGCACGGCTACGCGCCGGACGAGGCGGTGCGCTACGCGTTCGAGACCGTGGGCCGCGCGGTGTTCACGACCACCGCCGTGCTGGTTGCGGGCTTCCTGATCCTGCTGGCGTCCCCGTTCATTCCCACCGCGCAGGTCGGCCTGCTCACGGCGCTGATCATCGCCTTCGCGCTTGCCGCCGACCTCCTGATCCTGCCGCCTCTGCTGATGGCCACGGACCGGCGCACCGGGTCCGCGCGAGGCGCGACTGCGGTAGCCGTCGACCGGTCCGATTGAGCGAAGCGCCGGAATCGGAGGCGTCCGGCCAGGGATGACCGAGCAGGGCCTCGTGCCGCGCCTGAGCACGAACCGGGAGGACCGTGAGGCACGGTCGTACGACTTCAGCCGAATGCGGCGGCAAGCGCCGGACGCGGTGGCCATGCCGGAAAGCGCCGGGGAGGTGGCGCGCATCGTCCGCATGGCCGCGCGGGACGGCATCCGCCTGGCCGTTCGCGGGGGCGGGCACTCCCAGGGCGGCCAATGCCTCACCGACGGCGACCTGGTGCTCGACACGATGCGGCTCGACCGGGTCCAGCCCCTGGGGCGGGAGCTGGTGCGCGCGCAAGGCGGCGCGCTGTGGGGGAGCGTCGTGGACGCCCTGCACGGGACCGGGCGGCTGCCGCGGGTGCTGGCGGACATCGCAGAGGTGACCGTGGGCGGAACGCTCTCGGCCGGCGGGCTGGGGTCCACCTCGCATCGCTACGGGATGCAGATCGGGCAGGTCGAGCAGCTCGACGTGGTGACCGGCAGCGGCGAGCGCGTGCGCTGCTCGTCCACCCGGAACAGCGGCCTGTTCGATGCCGTGAGGGGCGGGCAGGGACAGTTCGGCATCATCACCGAGGCGTGGATCAGGCTGCGCAGGGCTGGCAAGCGCATCCGGCAGTACGAGCTTCGCTACTACGATGTCGATCGCTTCGCGCGCGACCTGGAGCAGGTCGTCGACGATGGCCGTTTCGACCACCTGCGGGCGGAGAGCCGCTCCCACGACAAGCGGTTCATTCTTCGCGCCGGGGTCGAGTACGACGAGATGATCGACCACGATCGGGTGCTCCACGGGCTGGGATACGACCGGATGGCGATCGTCTGGGACACGACCGAAGTCGGGCACGCCCAGATGTTTCCGAAGACCGGCTTCGCGTCGACGAATTTCCACCCGTGGCGCGACTGGTTCATGCCCTGGGAGACGCTGCGAACGCTCCTCCTCCAGCCGTGGCTGGACCCGCAATGGGTGCCGCGCTCGCCGCGCAGCTGGACCGGGGTATACCCGATCAGGACCGATGCGCTCGATGCCCCGCTCTTCATGCATCCGACGGGAGAGCGCATGCTCTCGTACTCGATCCTCGCCGTGCTGGATGACCACGCCAGGGCAGACGAGCTGGCCGGAAGGCTGCGGGAGATCGGCAGAACGCTCGTCGACCTCGGCGGAAAGAGCTATCTCTCCGGCCACGTGGGATACGGGCGCACGGACTGGGAGCAACACTACGGCGAGGCCTTCGAGACGGGGCTGGGGTGGAAGGAGGCGTTCGATCCCGGTCGGGTGTTCCGAGCGCAAGGCATGCCATTCGGAGAAGGTCCATGAGCAGCGCGCAGCAACTGCCCGAGAGCGACGCGGAGACGGAAACCTCCGTCGCCGAGCACTACGCCGCGCTGACCGAGCGGATGGAGAAGTTCGGCGGCGATCTCCTGGCCTGTCACTTCGGCCTGTGGGGGCCGGACACGACAACCGACCAGGAAGCCCTGGTTCGCGCCAACCGCACGCTGGTGCAGGGGTGCGCCCTCGAGCCCGGCCGTCGCTTCCTGGATGCCGGTTGCGGCGTCGGCGGCACGGCGATCTGGCTGGCGGAGCAATACGGCGTTCACGTCACCGGTATGACCATCTGCGAGCCTCATGTCGCCGTGGCGACGGAGCACGCGCAACGGCGCGGGGTCGGCGACCTGGTCGAGTTCCGCTACGGCGACTTCATGGACTTGCCCTTCCTCGACGCTTGCTTCGACACGGTGCTAAACCACGAATCGTTCTGCTATGCGCCGGACAAGCTCGCCTACCTGCAGGGCGTGCACCGTGTGCTCAAGCCGGGGGGCCGCTGGCAGGCACTGGAAGGGCTGCGGAGCGGCGCGCCGCTGTCAGAGGCCCAGGAAGAGGCTCACGCCATCGCGCAGCGGGGCTGGCGCATGCTGCCGCTGGAACCGTGGCGCGACGTGCTCGCGACCATGGAGGAGGCGGGATTCGAAGGAATCAAGGAGCAGGACCTTTCCACCGAAGCGGCGGCGTCCACGGAGCGGATCAGCAAGGGGTGGCTGCTGTTCACCTTTCTGACGTCGCCGTCGGGCGGGGTGAACAGTGCATCCCAGGAGTTCATGGAGGCGACGGTCAACTACGATCAGGGCTTGCGGGAAGGCGTGTTCACCTATCACCTCGTGTCCGGCGCGAAGCCCGGATAGGACCAGGTACGAAACGCGTCGCAACGCCCGCGCGGCTACGTGTGGCGGATTGCCCACCCTGCGGCCAGGCGCAGATGAGAAAGTAGACATAGCCCTTGACCTGCTCGATGCGGTCGCCGCCGAGCACGAGCTTGACGTGGTGAATGCCCCGCATGAGCACGTACGGGCCGCCCGCGCCGAACAGGGTTTCGACGCCCGACGACCAGCCGGCCAGCGCCGACAGCTTGTCCGGAACGGCAAGACCACCCTCGCGCAAGCCGTCCAGGAACGGCGCCCACAGACGGGGGCTGTCCACCCAGTAGCGGGGGTCGTTCGCCACACGCTCCTTGGCAAGGAAGCTCAGGCCCAGCGTCGGGCCCAGGCCGTCGGCATGGACATCGAAATGGACCCCCGTGCTGACGAAGGCGTTGCGGTCCTCGAATCGCGACACGGCGGCGCCGGCGCGCGAATGCGACCCCGACCAGCCGGCGCTTTCCAGAAACGCCACGACGTCGCGCGAGGTGCGAAAGCCCGTTACCGCCAGTCGGATCGCACGCTCGCGCGCGGGAAACACGCCGAAGGACTCGATCCGAACGCCCCTCCCTTGCGCCCGGTGTACCTGCTCGATCACGCGCCGCTCGGCGCTATCGGTTTGCCATCCGGCGGCTGAAACGATCGCCTCCAGCACGACGCCGATGTCTTGGCTCCGGCGGCTGTCGCCGTCACCGAAGATCGGCCGCTCCGCCGGCCGCAGGAAGATGCCCGGGTCCGGATGGGTGCCGCCCGGCGCGGATTCCACGTCGTATTCGAGCATCATCTTCCGGCCCACGACCTGGCGGAGCGGAGAGTCCTCGGGCTCGGTCTCGTGAAGCAGCCGGGCGATGCCGGCCGCGGTCGAGTTCGCGTCCTGGCATCGCCCCTGTTCCTCGTAGAACGCCGCCGCTCGCGTCCCGCCGACCACCGAGACGCCAAGGTCCGCCCCCGGCCTATCCTCGTGCAGCGGCAGCTCGAAGCCGAACGGAAAGGCGCCCAGGGTCGGCGGCAGATCTCCAGCGCGATCCAGCAGCGCCCGCCATTGCGCGCCGCCGATCAGCACGGGAGAGATGCGGTCCCTGAGCTGTGCCAGCAGCGCGCCAAGGGAGTCCGCCTCTTGCGCGAGAAGCGCCTCGCTGGCGGCCCGTTGCTGCTCAAGGTTCATGGTGCTCCCTCACGCGATGACCGGGACGGGGTTGAGGTCGGCCTCTGCGAGCGGGCACTCGCGCCAGCCCAGCGCGACCGGCACGTCGTAGAGGCGCCCCGGCGCGAAGCGCCCCCAGAAGTGGCGCAGGCCCGGCACGATGACCCGCACCACCGGCATGCCGATGTCGGGCCGCGTCTGGTCCAGCACCAGGAACTCCATGCCCCTGGCCTCGACCAGGGCGCGGCAGCGCTCGACGTCCTCCCGCATGTCCTCTGTATCGGGAACGGGATAGTCCGCCGCGCCGCGCAGGGCGGCGCCGGGCGCCGGCGCCAGATGAGGGTTGTCGGTGAGCGTGCCGGTCTTCCACCACCGGAGGCACATGGGATCGTCCACCTCGTAGCGCGCGTCGCCGTCGCCCGGGCGCGGGACCCAGGTCAGGCACTGGTTCATCTCGCACACCGCGCGCAAGGCGGCGATATGGGGGTCGGTGTGGGCGCCGGCGCCGTAGATGATGTCCTCGGTCCCGCCATCGCTGCGGCGCGAGAGCGCGACGAAGGCGGGGATGCCGAGATCGCCGGTCACGTCCAGCACCCACATGTCGCGCTCGTGGCCCGCGTAGTAATCCCGGGCGGAAGCGAGATAGTCGTCGCCGAAGCTCTCCAGGTCCACGCCCGGCAGGCGCAGCCGGTTGTACCACCAGACGGCGAAGGCATCGCGCTCGACCAGCTCGAAGAACCCCTGAAGGATCGCTTCCTCCAGCGTGTTGCCGGCGGAGCAGCCGTTGGAATCCGCCCAGAGGCCCGCAGGCCCGCGCTGCTCCGGCGTCATGCCGTAGAGCATGGCCGTCGGCAGGTAGCGCTGCCGGTCCTCGCTCAGCGACCACACCGGCGACCAGTCCGTCTCCCTCTCCGCATCGAAACGGGGGGGCACAACGTTGTAGGGATGGCCGCGCGCGTTGATCTCGTCCGCGTGGTCCAGCTGGCGTTCGCTGAAGAGCTGCACGTCGTTGGGGTGGATCGCCGCCGCCTCTCCGGCAGCCAGAAAGTCCGAGAAGCGCCGCCGGCAGCGAATCTCGTCGCCGTGGCAGGCGCTGGAGTAGCGCTCGATCGCCTCGCAGAGCGCGCTCACCTCGGACTGCCCCGCCGTGCTCCCCTTGCCGGCGCTCTTGCTCCGCAGGCTGCGCCTGAGCGAGCTCAGGCTCTTGATTCGCAGCGCCAGATTGCTGCCCGCCCAGTGAACGTGCAGCCACGGGTCGGTCTCGTCGGTGGTGCGCGCGACCCAGGTCACGATCCCGCTGACGGGGCTGATCAGGTGGCGATAGGTGGCGAGGGTCTCTTCCGGCGAGACCGCACGCACGCCGCCGCTGTTGCGCGTGGCCTTAGGGCTCGGCTGCAGCCGCACCGGCTGCGCCGGCCGGTCGGCGCGGTAGAGTGCGGCGTCGCCGCAGGCGGGGCATTGCGGCCGGCGCGTCGCCGGGTGGTGCTCGCACCTGAGGCGCGCGACGTCCAGCGAGATCGCCCGTTCGTGGAGCGGAGCCGCGGCGTCGAGCACCAGCCATTTGGCGATCTCGGCGGCGGCGATGCCGCAGACCGCATCGAGGACCGCAGGCTCCGCGGCGAAGGGCACGAAGGCCGCTTCCTCGCCGCCGCGGTTGCGCAGGAAAGTGTGGACCTCCCGGTGGCCCTGCAGGCGATAGGCGAGGCAGGCCCAGCACGGGCCGTTCTCCGCCGGCCGGAACACGGGGCCGAAGAGGGGCTGCGTGCCCCTGGGCCGGACCAGCATCCAGGGCGCGCAGGCGGCGATATGGCGCCGGTTGAGCGCCTCGTGCCGCTCCTCCAGATAGTCGGCGCAGACCGTGACGGAGAGGGCCGGGTCGTCTCGGCCCGTGGCGACGCCCATGGCGGCGAGCAGCCGGGCGAGGCGGCCGTCGTCGCCCTCGATCGCCACCCCGGCCGCGCCCAGCCGCTCCTCAGCAAAGCGCGGCGAGGCGCCGAGCGCGGACCAGTAAGCCGCCCGGCTCCGCTCCATCGCGTGCGCGCCGGAGACGACATAGCCCCGCGACACCAGCGACGCGAGCGCGCGGCGCACATCGGCGGCCGCGTAGGTGCCGGCGAGCGCGGCGACGATCTCGTCCTGCAAGCGCCCGCCGTCGAGCAGCGGCAGGAGGTCACAGTGAATCCGGCCGCGCAGCAACGTGTTGAAGGAGTCCGATACCAGAAGCACCTCGTCGTCGCCGATCGGGCGGTACTCGAGATGCGGCGTCAGCGCCGGCAGGTCGATCGCGCCACGCTCGGCGGGGGTGGTCTTCGTCAGGATGCCGCGTCGCGCATCGGCGAGCGGCGGCGCCTTCTCAGCCATGGCCTGCGTGGAGCCCGACGGTCCTAGACGAAGCGGGTCGGCACGCGGGGCACGCGATCGGTCGAGCGTGCGAAGCCGCAACGCTCCTCCTGGCGAACGCGGTGCCGATGCACAAACGCGTAGTCCATCACTACGATTCGGTGCGAAACAAGTGCATGGAGATGCACAATACTCGTTGTTTGTGTCGCCGATAGGCCGTCGTGTTTATTGACATCAGTTGAGATCGCAACGTAGCATAAACTTCATTGTCTTGGAATAGAGTTGACGATGAACACGCTCCACGAGTCGTCCGTATCGGATCACGATCAAGCAGTCGCACAGTATTACGGCGAAGCGACCCCGGGCTTTTACATCAGGGGATGGAACCCCGATCACATTCACTTCGGGCTGTTCGAGGATGGCGAATGTCCCGAAGAGGGCGAGTCCCTCGCGGACTCGGCCGGACTCGCGCGGGCCGTGGTGCGGATGATCGACGTCATCGTGGCGCCCGCCGCGATCGGCGCAGGCGATCACGTGGTGGATGCGGGATGCGGGATTGGCGGGACGGCCATGCATCTGGTGAAGACACGCGGATGCACGGTCACGGGCGTCAACATCTGCCGGCCGCAACTGGAAATCGCGGAGAAGAAGGTCCGCGATGCGGGTCTGGATGACCGGATCGGCTTCACGTACGGGGATTGCTCGCAACATCTGCCGTTTGCCGACGGCTCGATCGACGTCGTCACCAATATCGAGAGTGCCTGCCACTATGGCGACCGGGGACAGTTCCTGCGGGAGGTCGCCAGGATCCTCAAGCCCGGCGGACGGATCGTGGCGATGGATTGGGCGCAGTGCGACGGCGTGCCGGCCGATCTGCACAAGAGGTACATCGAGCCGTTATGCCGGCATTGGTTGATACGAAGTTTGGAGAGCCGGTCCAGCTACGCAGAACGGCTGCGTGAATCGGGCTTGACGGTCATTGAAGTCGACGGATTCGGCGGGAAGGACGAGGGCAACATACGCCTTCTCGAGTACGCCTATCGGCTGCTTTTCATGCTTTGGTTCGGCGGCATGTCAACCGAGCGCCACCGCATGCTCATGGATCAGCTGCAGACGCTCTCCATGGCGTGGCGCGACGGATGCTTCGAACTCGCTCGCTACTGCGCGGAAAAACCGGAAAACACTTAGCGCGTGAGAGGCGCTATTCTCTCGACACGGTCGCGACGCCGGTTGCGGCCGCGGATGCCGTGTCGCGAATCGTGGCGGTCAGCGTGTCGAAGTCATCAATTCCGGCGGACCGCGCGATGACGGTCTTGACCTTGTCCGATGCCGCCTCGGCCTTGGCGGCGTCTTCCGCCACCAGCCGCAGGATACCCCGCAGGGTGCGCCACATCGTCGCGGCCTCCGCGAGTTGCTCCACAGCCTCGACGGGAGCCGATCCGCGCGCCATGGCAGCCTGAAACACCGAGGCCGCGCTGGGTGCCGGATCGTCCGAGGCGTCTGCGGCATCCGCGGCGTGAGTCAGTTGCAGCAACCGGGCGGCGCGTTCCACGTCCCCGAGGCCGCCCTTCATCTCGTCGATGGACGCGAGGCCAGGCGCGGCCGTGCCGCCGCCGGCCCGGCGCAGCGCGGCGATGAGCGCGTCGCGTCCGCCGCCGCGGGAGAGGAGGTCGCGCCGGGCCTCGTCGAACCGTTCCCCGATCCCGGCATCGCCGCAGGTGAAAACGCAACGGGCGCGCGTGAGTTCCAGGAGCGCGTCGGTGTCGCCTGCGCTGCTGCCGCGTTCGGCCAGGTCCGCGAGCGACAGGGCGGCTCTTGCATTTCCGCCGCGCGCGATCGGCGCGAACACCAGACTGGCGCGCGACAGGGCGCGGAGGGCGTCGCGGAAGCGGCGGATGAGCGCCGCGTGATCGCTCGCCGCGCCGCCGTCGTGCACGAACACCACGTCGAGCGCGGCGCCGGGCGCCATCTCGCCGCTCGCCAGGTCGCCGAGCACGATCGCCGCGATACCGGCCTGGTCCAGTGGGCCGCGACGATCGGCGACATCCTCCGCGACCGCCGACAGGACGACGGCGATCGCGGCCTCGGCCACGTTGGCGAGCGCCACGCCCGCCTCGATCGGCGTGAGGTTGCCGCGCAGGGTGTGCATGCCGATCTGAATGGCCTTGTCGTTGGACCAGTTGCGCACGGCGTCCGCCGCATCGCGCGCGTCCTGCGCCGGGGTCTCGGCGATCTGCTCCTTCATGTCCGCAACGCCGAACTCGTGCGTCCAGTAGAGGCGGGCGAGGCCGCGACGGGCAGTCGCCTCGAATTGTGGATCCGGACCGAACCCGCTCGGGAGGTCGAGATCGGTGAATTCCTTGTCCTGCAGACTGTCGAGAAGCTCCGGGTTTCGCTCGATCGCCCCGGCGAGGCGCGGCGATGCGCCGAAGATCTCGACAATCGCGTCGAAGGCCTCCGGCCGCGCCTCGGCCACAGCGCTGTCGTAGGCGCTCCAGTCGTCGATCTCGGGGTAGAAATGCGCCCGCCACTGGTCGACCAGCGGGTCCATCGTCTCGAACCAGCGCTTCGGACGCACCGCCAGATTGAACAGCTTGGCGTAGCTTCCCGGCAGTTGCGGCGATTCGTCCTCGCCATGGTGTTGCAACAGCGCGTACTGCCGGCTCGCCACGGCGTGATGATCCGGATGACGCTGCATGTTGTAGAACATCCAGTTGCTGAACCTGCGGTTGGCGCTCCAGGAATGGCGCGGCCGGACCTTCTCGAACTTGCCGTTGGGCAGGCGGATCCGGCGCAGCCCGTAGTGCTGGATGTAGTTGCTGATCTTCATCGAAAAGACGACGCCGAGGCAGAGCACGGCGAAGATCAGAATCGCCCACCAATCGCCCATCCAGTAGATCAGCGCGTACCAGAAGGCGGTCGCGATAGCGTAGCGCCAGAAGGGATTCGAGTAGTGCCAGACCGGGTGGCCGCGCCGCGCCAGCCGCTCGCGGGAAACCCGCCAGGCGCCGAGAATGTTGCTCGCCAGTTCCCGCGGGAAGTAGCGCCAGATGCTCTCGCCCTTGGGCGCCGAGCCCACGTCCAGTGGCGTGCCGACGAGCGCATGGTGAATGTAAACGTGCTCCGTGGCGTAGTGCGGGTAGGAGGCCGAGGCCAGCAAGAACTCGCCGAGGCGGCGCTCCCACGTCGCGCGACGGTGGACCAGTTCGTGGCCGACGATGAACACCGCCTGGGCCTCGCCCGCCAACACCACCGCCATCAGCGCGCCTTCCCACAACGCCAAGTGGCCGACGACGAGAATATGCCAGAGGGTGAACGCGAACGTCGCCGGCCAGAGGAACGCCCACAGCCAGACCGGCAGGTTGTACACAAACAACCGGCCTTCCGGCGTCCTCTTCGGATCCATGTTGCGCTCGTCCGCGCCGAACGCGTTGTCCAGCGGCCCCGTCAGCATGAAGAAGACGAACGGCGCCGCGATCCACCAGCTGCCCTGCATGGCGGCGTTGACGATCAGCGGGAAGATCAGGAGCGGCAGGAAGTGGGGGAGGACGCCCCAGAGCGACGGCTGGATTGGCCTGCCGCCTGCAACCGCTCCGGTACCCAAGCCGCTTGGCTCGGTCCTAACCTCCGCCATGGCGGCCTCTCAGTCCATTCAGGAGACTCTGCAGTATCGGCATCAATTGCCCCTAGCGAGAGGATGCGGTCAAGCAATGAGAAATACACGGGCCAGAGGCCCGCCCAATCTCTCATGTTATGCAAGATAACGAGCCGGTGGGTACGCCACGTGGTCGCGGCACCCATGGAGCCATGTGCGGGCGAGACGAAGAGGTCGTGATGTGGGACTACATCGTCGTCGGCGTAGGGCGTCACCTACTATGAGAAGGATGGTTATTACGCCAAGGATGACCCGCAATATCTTGCAGCGAGCGCGGGGGCCGGCACGGGGATTGAGGCATGGCGATCGGCGCGTCCGGGGCAGAGACTCCTGGTTCGACTTCCTGCGCAGTTTAGCGAAAACGCCTTCGGGCTCGGCGTGAGAACCCTGATTTACTCATGTAACTCACACGGTTGAATTCTTCCCGGCTCCGTGCGACTCCATCGCAAGCCGCCATGCCAACACCCGCTTAACTGGTCGTCGCCAGATCGTACTCGCGCACCAACGTGTCGGCCGGAAGATCCCATTGCGCCGAAAGCGCCCGGATCATCGGCAAGCTCAGGGGACGGCGGCGGTTCAGCACCTCCGAGGCGTGCGGCTGCGAGCCGATGACGGCGGCGAGGTCCTTCTGGCGATAGCCGCGGGTTTCCATGACGTGCTCGATTGTTGTTCGGCGCCCAACCTTGACCCCGCTGTATCATGTAAAACCAACGAGTTAGGGCACCGATCGGCGTCCAACCTGCGCGCCGATCAACATCCACCGACAACAGGGGCAACTCCAGAACCGTCGCAGCCGTTTCGCTCTGGGCGCCCGGACCCACCCGGTTGACCGCCCGCACCTGAAATATGTGGGGCTGTGCGTCCGCAAGCCCGCTCACCGTAATCGTCAGGTCGGTCCCGACCGATGCCCAAGCCGTGTCGTTCGGCAACGAGGTGCCTTCGACAGAGCGGTATTGATAGCCGCTGATCGAGGCGCCGCCGTCGCTCGCCGGCGCCTGCCAGGCCAGCGTCACCGCGCGGTCGCCCGGCGTCGCCACCAGGCTCTGCGGTGCGGATGGAGCCTCCGCTTGCACCTCCGCGCTCTACAGGGCATCAGGATGGATCCATGTCGGATCCACACAGGGTCGGAGATACAGGCTGAGCGCGCGATCCCGGGTGCCGTTCCAAGCCGTCACCGGGTACGAGAAGGGATACACCACGCACGCTGGCGGAAACCACGCTAGCGGCTGTTCCTCGCCACCCTACGAATCGCTGCCGCCGGGAGCCATGTCTTCCAACCCTGGCGCTTGTGGCCACCTCAAACTTATTGTCGCAACGCTACCGGTCGCTGGAACGACGAGTTGTGGGGCAGACAACTCCTGAGGGATTGGAAACGAAGCCCGATACATTAGAATAGCCCCGTTCGCCACGGTACGACCGACACTCGTCAGCTGCCGCATTCGATCGCTTGGCGCGCAATGGCGCCTCCAGGTGAACCGCCTGTTCCCGAAACGGCTTCACCATGGACGGGTCGGACTGCTGCTGTTCTCATCGCCGTCACCCCGCGCGACCGCACGAAAGTTGCCGGCAGGTACGAAGACGGTCATCCATCGCCACTTGGAGCCCGCGATCGTCGGCACACTGAAAAACATCGAATTCGGTTTGATGACCGGTTCTGCAAAAACTGATCCCCGGCTCCCAAAGGAAGGTAATTTACCGCGCTATTACAGTGCACTATCGAACTGACGCAAGTTGTCGAAATCTAAAATACGGGCTAGCGGAGCGAGCGCGCAGCGCCTGAGGGATATCGAGATGGGGGCTGCTACGTCGCCCTCTTGCCGTCGAGCAAGGCGGCGGCGAAGCGGGGGTAGAGTTCGGCGAGCGCCTTGCCGATGGGCCCGCGTATCAGCGCCATCGTCTCGTCGCTCGGGGTGGCCGTCGTGGGCGGGTCTTCGTCGCAATCGAAGTCGAAGCCCGTGGCGGCGCGCACGTCGTCGAGGTCGTGGCCGGGGTGCAGCGAGGCGAGGCGGAAGCGCCCCCGCGCCCCATCGAAGCGAAAGACGCAGCGCCCCGTCACCAGCGCGTAAGGCCCGCCCGGCCGGTAGACCTCCGGCGGGCTGGTCCCCGGCGCGCTCACGAAATCCACCTTGCGTACTAGCGTGCGCGGCGTGTGCTCGCCCCGGAAAAGGATCACGCGGGGCACCACGAAGTAGAGGTAGGCCGAGCCGTAGGAGCCGGGGAAGCGCTTGTCCGCCGCCGGATGCGGGCCGGTGCCGACGAGGTTGATGTTGGCGCCGCCGTCGATCTGCACGCCGCCCAGGAAGAAGGCGTCGATGCGCCCCTGGCCCGCGCGGTCGAATAGCTCCCGCCCGCCGTCGGTCATGTCGCTCCCGGCCTGGGCGCCGAGCAGGCTGATCGCGGGCCGGCCGCCGCCGCGCTCGCGCGCGAGCATGGCGGCTGCGGCGGGTATGGGTGAGGAGGCGCCGACCGCGACGCGGCCGAGGCCCTCCAGCATCCCGGCGATGACGTCGATGAGGAGCGCGGTCGTCGCCGGGCTCATTCGGCGGCGCAGGCGGCGGTGGCCTCGTCCGTCCCGGCGGCCATCACGTGCTCGGCGCAGTAGGCCGCGAAGCCCTCCTCGCTTGCCGCGCGCCTGGCGTAGTCGGCGAGATGGGCGCGGTCGGCCTCGTAGCGCCCGGCGAGACCGAGGGGCCAGGCGCCGCGCGGGGCTTCCGCCAGCGCCGTGACGTAGAGCGCGGGCAGGGTGCCCGCCGCCAGCGTCTCGTCGGCGAGCAGGTCGCCCGGCCGCACCTCCTCGACGGTGACGAGAGTCTCCCTCGCCGCGTGGGCCATGGTCACCAGCTCGCGGCGCGCGCCAAGCCAGACGTTGCCGTGCTCGTCGGCGTAAGGCGCGTGGAAGAGCGCGACATCGGGCTTGAGCGCCGGCAGCAGGACGATGGGATCGCCGCCGTCCGTCAGCGGGTTGTCGATCACCTGCCAGTCCGGGCGCACGCGCAGCAGGTCGGAGCCGATGAGGCCCCGCAACGGCATGAAGGGGACGCCCTTCTCGCCCGCCTGCAGCGCGGCGTGGATCGCTGGACAGGTGGAGTCGCGGATCGCGAGCCGACCGCCTTCCACCGCTGCGGCGAAGCGGGGCGCGTTGCCAAGCTCGCCGAGGCTCACCGCCGCGGTCTCGATGGTGGCGACGCAGCCCGCGCCGATCAGGATGTCCGCGGCGATGCCCGCCTGCGGCACGGTGACGACCTGCAGGTTGCGTAGGCCCCGCCGCACCAGCGCGCGCACCGCCGCCATCGGCACGAAGGAATAGTCAGGCGGCAGCGCCACCATGGCGCCGTCGGCGATGCGGCCCGCGAGCCGGTCGAGGGTGAGGGTCTCGGTCACGGCTGCCGCGTCTCCGCCGCTCAGAACTCCTCCGCGCCGTGGGCCATGACGGTGCCCTTGCCCGCCATGATCTTGAGGAAGAGCCCGGCGCTGTCCGGCAGGATCTTCTGCACGTAGAAGCGGGCGGTCTTGAGCTTGGTGGCGTAGAAGGCGTCGCCGTTCTGCTTGTCGCGGGCGAGCTTCGCCATCTGGCACCACATGTAGCCGACCGCCACGAGCCCGAACATCCTGAGATAATCGGAGGCCGCAGCACCGGCCTCCTCGGGATCGCCGAGGCCGCGTTGCGCGACGACCAGCGTCGCCGTCTGCAGCTTGCCGAGCGCCTTGCCCACGGGGCCCACGATGTCGGCGAGTTCGGGGTCGTCCTTGTTCTCTTCGATGAAGGCGACGGCGGGGTGGAAGAAGTGGCGCAGGTAACGCCCGGCACGGCTCGGCAGCTTGCGCCCCACCAGGTCGAGCGCCTGGATGCCGTTCGCACCCTCGTAGATCTGGCTGATCCGCGCATCGCGCACGAGCTGCTCCATGCCGTGCTCGCGGATGTAGCCGTGGCCGCCGTGGACCTGGACGGCGAGGTTGGTGGCCTCGAAGCCGTAGTCGGTGAAGAAGGCCTTGATGATCGGCGTCATCAGCTGCACCAGCTCGTCCGCATCTTCGCGCACCGAGGCGTCCTCGTGGCTGCGCGAGATGTCGAGCTGGAGCGCCGTCCAGTAGGCAAGCGCGCGCGCACCCTCGTTGATCGCGCGCTGGGTGAGCAGCATGCGGCGCACGTCGGGGTGGACGATGATCGGGTCCGCTGCCGCCTCCGGCTCCTCGGCGCCCTTGAGCCCGCGCCCCTGGCGGCGGTCCTTCGCGTAGGCCGTGGCGCTCTGATAGGCGGTCTCGCCCAGCCCCAGGCCCTGGAACCCGACGCCGAGGCGGGCGCCGTTCATCATCGTGAACATGCAGCGCAGGCCCTTGTGCGGCGCGCCGATCAGGTAGCCCTCGGCCTCGTCGAAGTGCATCACGCAGGTGGCCGAGCCGTGGATGCCCATCTTCTCCTCGATCGAGCCGCAGGAGACGCCGTTGGCAGGGCCGGCGGTGCCGTCGTCCTTGAGCCTGCGCTTGGGCACCAGGAAGAGGCTGATGCCGCGCACACCCGCCGGCGCATCCGGCAGCTTCGCCAGCACGAGGTGGACGATGTTCTCGGTGAGGTCATGCTCGCCGGCGGAGATGAAGATCTTGGTGCCGGAGATCGCGTAGCGGCCGTCCCCCTTCGGCACCGCCTTGGTGCGGATGAGGCCCAGGTCCGTCCCGCAATGGGGCTCGGTCAGGCACATGGTGCCGCTCCAGGTGCCATCGCCCAGCCGGGGCAGATAGGCCTGCTTGAGCGCCTCCGCCGCGTGCAGCTCGATCACCGAGGCGGCGCCGTTGGAGAGCAGGGGATAGACGCCGAAGGCGAGGTTGGTCGAGCACACCATCTCGTCGAAGACCATGCTGATGGTCTGGGGCAGCCCCTTGCCGCCGTAGTCCGGCGACATGGTGACCCCGGTCCAGCCGGCATCCACGAAGGTCCTGTAGGCCTCCTTGTAGCCGGCGGGCGTGCGCACCACGCCGTTCTCGTAGTGGCAGCCCTCCTCGTCCGCGGGGCGGTTGAGCGGCAGCAGCGTGTTCTCGCAGAGCTTGGCGCCTTCCTCGATCATCGCGTCGATCACGTCGGGCGTGGCGTCCTCGTAACCCGGCAGCGTGGCCAGCTCACCCACGTCGAGAAGCTCGTTGAGCACGAAGCGCATGTCGCGAAGCGGCGCGTTGTAGGTCTGCATGATCGTCTCTCCCGAGTTACCGATACGCCGCGCTCAGTTGCCGAGCGTGAGGTCGACCGCCCCGCCCATCACCGTCCGGCTCGCAGGCGTGGTCGCGGCGACCAGTCTGCCGCGCTTGAACACGTGGGTGCACGCCGGGTTGATGCGCAGCACGTCCGCCTTGCTGGAGGCGTCGAACACCGCGAGGTCGGCGCGGCAGCCGGGCGCCACGCCGTAGTCCTCCAGCGCCAGGATCGCGGCGTTCTTCCAGGTGACCATGTCGAAGCAGGCGTCGATCTCCGCCGTGCCCGACATCTGGCAGACGTGGAGCGCGAACGAGGCCGCCTGCACCATGTCGCCGCGCCCGAGCGGATACCACGGGTCCATGATCGAATCGTGGCCGATGCCGACGGTGATCCCGGCCTGCCACAGCTCCTTCACCCGCGTCATCGCGCGGCGCTTGGGGTAGGTGTCCTCCCGCGCCAGTAGGATCAGGTTGTCGAAGGGGTTGGCGATGACGTTGAGCCCGCCCCGCTCGAGCCAGCCGAAGAGCCGGAAGGCGTAGGCGTTGGCGTAGGAGTGCATGGCCGCGCAGTGGCTCGCGGTCACCCGGCCCTGCATGCCGCGGTAATAGGTCTCGTGCGCCATCACCTCGGTGAAGCGCGAGTTGGGGTCGTCGACCTCGTCGCAGTGCGCGTCGATCAAGAGCCCCCGCTTCTCCGCCTCGTCGAAGATCAGCTTGAGGCTGGCGACGCCCGCCTCCCGCGTCGCCTCGTTGTGGGGGATGCCGCCGATCACGTCCGGCCCCATGTCGAGCGCACGGAGGAAAAGCGCCGGGCCGCCCGGGTGGGAGTGAATGCCGTCCTGCGGAAACGCCACGATCTGCAGGTCGACCCGGTCGCTCACCTCGTCCTTCACTTCAAGCAGGGCCTGCATGGAGAGCTGGCCCTCGTCCGAGGTATCGGCATGGGTGCGGATGAAGCCCGCGCCCTGCGCGACCTCCCAGTCGATCGCCTGCTTGGCGCGCGCCTTCACCGATTCGAGGTCGCGGATCTCCTTCTGCCGGCCCCAATTGGCGATGCCCTCGTGTAGCGTGCCGGAGACGTTGGGCTCCAGGTTCGCGGTCAGCACCGCGTCGAGATGGACGTGCGGGTCGATCAGCGGGCCCGAGACGAGCCGGCCCGCGCAGTCGATCGTCTCGCCGGCGTCTGCCGTGATCCCCGGTTCGACCGCCACGATGCGCTCGCCCTCGATGGCGATATCGGCCGCGCGCACGGGCTTGTCCTCGTGCGCCACGAGCGCGTTCTTCAAGATGATGTCCATACCCGCTTCTCTCCCCCTGCGGACGGTGCGCCCGCGTCATCCCGCTTCACCCGCATTTTCGCCGAATGCGGCCGCGACTGCCAGCCGTGCGAGCCGTGGCGTTATCCTGTATAGTGTTATCCGCTATAATTAAGAGCTATCTGACCATACCGGATCATCGTGGCCCGAACGCTCCCCCCCCCCGATGCGATCAGGCCGCCATCGAAGGCGGTGCTCAATTTTCTTGCGTTGGACGCTTGCTAGATCGAAGGAGAGAGGGCCATCGTCGGCCGTGGCGGGCGTGGCGGATTCGTTGTTCGGAGAAGAAGACGCTTCGACAACGAACTTCTATCCGATGGCCACGCTCTACGCTACGTCGGCCACTCCAAAATCAGACCCGCCATGAATAATCCGGGCTAGTAGCCCGGGAGCAGCGCATCCAACGCCAAGCCGAGCGTCCAAATGTTAAGACGAGTTGTGAATGCTTGCCGCTACATCAATCCCCAGTCTGCAAGGAGAAATAAAATGCCTGGACACAATCCCCTAAAGCCCGAAGACCTTCAGGAGCGTCTAGATCAGCTACGCGACAATATAATGAAGCGAATAGACACGTCTGATACATACACAAGAGAGTGGATTCTTTCGCTCAAAGAAGACATAGAAGAAATAGTTAAGACCCTGCTAAATCATGTCAGGTCAGTTGAAAGCAGAACAAATCAAATGTATGCCCAACTCTCACTTCTTGAATCCAGAGTAGCACCGCTCATGGGCCGCACAATTGATTTGGAGTCCAACATTACTCATGAGTTGTCACAGCTAAAGGATGATGTTACTCGCATTAGCGAGCAGTTGTATAGGATCGAAAGCAGGATATCGAAAACTCACGAACAGACTTGAGCTGTTCGGGCAGGCCGACGTGAGGTGGACGCTGGTGGCCTTTTCGATGACGCGGGCGCTGAACTTGAGCAGGTGCAGCCTGAGGGTGGCGAACCCGGCGCGGGCACGCGCCGCCCTCAACCCGCCGCTTGCGCCAGCGACTCCCGCAGCAGGCCGTGCAGGTGGCCGTTGGCGGCGAGGACGTCGCCGCTGGTCATGGAGTCCGCGCCGCCGCGTCTTGGGCTATCCTGGATAACCACACACTCCAGGTAGCGAGGGAGCGGGCGGATGCAAGTCGCCTAGATCCGGTCACGCGGTCGGACGACGATCCCCAAGCCCGTTCGGGAGGCAGCGGACCTGCGCGAAGGAGACACAATCGCCTTCGAGATCAAGGGCGACCGCCTGCTGATGCACAAGGTGGCTTCCGGGCGGGCAGGCGTGGACGCTGGACTTGATGCCGGACGGTCTCCGCAACGCTTGACGGAGTGCGTGTGAACATCGTTTTGCTGGGCGCCAGCGGGAGAACCGGGCGGAAGGTCCTTGTCGGCGCGCTCGGCGCCGGCGACAGGGTGACCGCGCTGGTGCGCGCCGAAGGGAAGCTCGCCGATCTCAGCCATGAGCGGCTGGACGTTCGCGTCGGGAGCGCTTGCGACCCGAGGGTTCTGGCGGCGCTCCTGCCCGGCCACGACGTGGTGATCTCCACGCTGGGGCCGCGCCGGCCGACGAAGGCTGCCGCCGCCGTCTATTCCGATTCCGCACGCGCGATTGTCGGCGCCATGGAGGGAAGCGACGTCGACAGGCTCCTGGTGACTTCGTCGGCGCTGCTGTTCCCGAGCGGCAGGCTGCGCGACCGTGCCTTGAGGGGGCTCGTGCGGAGCGTCGTGCAGGAGGCGCGCCGCATGGAGGAGCTGATCTGCGCCTCCAGCCTCGATTGGACGATCGCGCGGACGGGCTTTCTCACCGACGACGCCTCGACCGCGTACCGCCAGGCCGAAGGTGCGCTTCCCGAGGGCGGTGGCTCCATCTCTCGCGCAGCAGTGGCCCGCTTTCTCCTGACGGCGGCGCGGCAGTCCGCTCACCGTCGCCAGGTCGTCGGCCTGAGTGCATAGGCCACGCGCAGAACCGACGTGGCCTTCGCAGAGGCGGAGTGGCGCGCTGCCCTTACTCCGCCTCGACCACCAGGCGCTGGGCGAAGGCGTCGCCGTTGTCGAAGCCGCCGAAGCGCGCGATCTCTTCCTCCGGCGGCGCCTCGCAGGACCACATGCGGCTCGGCACCCAGCCGCACTGGCGCTTGAGATTGGCGGCGTACTCGGCGCGCTTCATCGCTGCGATGGAGGGGTCGATGACCGGCACGCCCACGGCCTTCTCGACCTCCTTGTAGAAGCCGATCTCCAGCGTGCAGCCGAGGATGAGCGCTTCCGCGTAGTCCTCCTCCACCGCCTTGCGTCCTGCCGCGACCAGGCGGCGCTCGGTCTCCGCGTGATCGGCCTGGAAGTCGTTCACGCCAAGCTCCACGTGGTAGAAGCCCGAGAGGCGCTCGCCGTAGCCGTGCTCGCGGGCGACGGCGTTCATCTGGTTCACCCACTTGCGGCGGCCCACGATGATGCCGAAGCGGTTGGCGAGGCTCGCCGCGATCTCGCAGGAGGCGAGGCAGGGCGCGGTCACGATCATCTCGCCGGAGACCTCGCGGGCATCGTGCAGCGCCGTGTCGTAGAAGCAGCCGATGGCGAGCGCATCGAAGCCCTCGCGCGCCGCCTGCCGCGTCGCCTGGATGATTCCGCGCGAGACGATGGTCTCGTAGGAGCGGTACTCGATGTGGGTGAAGCTCCCGCCCGGGTCGGCCAGGCAGGTGATGTGGACCTCCGTGCCGGGCAGCTTGTAGCTGCGCGCCATCTCGGCGAAGACGGCATCGTAGGCATCGGTACCGACCGGGTTGAGGTACATGAGCTTGAGGGGGGCGTTGGCCTTCATGCGGTCCTCCCGTTGTCTGGATCGTCTGTCTCGATTTACTCGACTGTCACGCCGTAGACCTCCCGCGCGCGTTCGGCGCTGATGAGGCCGTTGCTCACGTCGCGGCGCACGCGCTCGGGGTCGCGCTTCTTCGGATCGCCGAAGCCGCCGCCGTTGCCGGTGACGACGCGGATCACGTCGTCCCGCTGCGTCTTGAGGCCGGAGACGAAGGCGAAGCGCTGGCGCTCGCCCTCGCGCGGGATGAAGTCCACGTAGTTGGGCGAGCCCTCGTTGCCGCCGTCGAGCGCCCAGGCGGGGTACTTCGAGCGCGTGTAGCCCATGGTGAGGAAACCGTCGTCGGCGCGCACGCGGTAGTCCATGACGATGCCGCGCCCGCCGGTGAACTCGCCCTCGCCGCCGGGCTCCAGGTTGAGCGCCATCTGGTCGACGTAGAGCCCGTTGCGGGCCTCGTTGACCTCGGCCGGGCAGTTGAAGGTCTCGCCGTGGAAGCCGCAGAACATGGCGGTGTTGCCGTCCATCCCCTCGCGGCCGCCCCAGCCGCCGAGCTGCGGCTCGATGATGGTGTACTGGCGGCCGGTGTCGGGGTGGATGCCGCCGATGAAGGTGCCGCACACCGAGGCGAAGTGACCGGCCGCCAGCAGGTCCGGCATGTGCTGGGCGAGGCAGCGCCACATGACGTCGTACACGCGGAGGTCGATCTCGTAATAGAAGCCGATGGGCGCGGGCTCGCTCGCGTGGAACACCGAGCCCTCGCGCGTCAGCAGGCGGATGGGGCGGAAGGAGCCCGCGTTGCAGGGCGAGTAGGGGTCGGTCAGCGACTTGAAGATCATCTGCGCCGCCACCATCACGCCGTCCCGGCTGGTGTTGACGGGGTTGGTCGCCTGGTCCGGGTTGTCGCGCAGGTCGACGAGGAACTCGTCGTCCGCGATGGTGATGGTGACGTTGAAGACCTGGCCGTCGTCCTGCTCCTCGGCGAGCGTGAAGGTGCCCTTGGGCAGCGTCTTGAGCGCGGACCGCGAGACCCGCTCGCCATAGTCCATGAAGGAGGTCATCGCCTGCTCGAAGGTGGCGGCGCCGTACTTCTCCGCGATCTCCACGAGCCGCGCGGTGCCGATGCGGACGGACGCGATGGCGGCCCAGACGTCGCCTTCGAGCACGTCCGGCATGCGCGAGTTGACCTTGATGATCTCCAGCACCGGCTGGATCGGCTCGCCGCGGGAGATCATCTTGACGGCGGGCAGCCTGAGCCCCTCCTGAAAGATCTCCGTCGCCTCGCCGGTGAGCGAGCCCGGCGCCATGCCGCCCACGTCGGAGTTGTGCGCGATGTTCGCGGTCCAGGCGATGATCCGGCCCTCGGCGAAGACCGGCATGACGACAACGATGTCGTTCAGGTGCGTGACCCCACCGTAGTAGGGGTCGTTGGTGACGAAGACGTCGCCGGGCTCGACGGCGCCCGGCGCGTCGAACTTCTCGACGATTACCGTCACTGCCTTGTCGAGCACGCCGACGAAGGCCGGAATGCCGGCGCCGGAGCAGGCGATCTCGCCCTTCGCGTCGGTGATCCCGGTGCCCATGTCGAGCACTTCGTAGATGATCGAGCTCATCGCCGTCTTCTTCATGGCGGCGAACATCTCGTCGGCCGCGCTCTGCAGCGAGTTCTGAATGATCTCCAGGGTGATCGGGTCGTTGGTGATCGCGTTTGCCGTCGCCGTCGTATTCATGATGCTGCCGCCTGCTCGCTCAGTTGCGGATAAGAATGCGGATATTGCCGTAGCCGTCCATCTCTGCGTGGCTACCGGGGTGAACCACGACCGTGGTGCCGGGGTCCTCCACGATGGCGGGGCCGTCGAAGGCCATGCCGGGCTCCAGCCGCTCGCCGTCGTAGATCGCGGCCTCGTGCCGGCCCTCGAGCGCGTAGTCGACGCGGCGCGTGCCCTTCTGCGCGTCGGCGAGCGCGCGTCCCGTCACCTCGTGCCGGGTCATGGTGAGCTTGCCGATGTCGACCGTGGCGATGACGTGGAGGCCCACCATCTCCACCGGCGCATCCAGCCTGTAGGTGTACTCGCGCTCGTAGGTCTCGTGGAAGGCGGCCTCGATAGCGGCGACGCCGGCCGCCGTGATCGGGCCCCCCTCCAGCGGCACCTCCGTGGTGTGCTCCTGGTTCTGGTAGCGGAACTTGCCGAGGCGCGCGAGCCTGACCTGCGAGGCCGCGATGCCTTCGGCGGCGAAGCGGCCCCGCGCGCGCGCCTCCGCCTCGCCGAACGCGGCCTCGATGGCGGAGGCGTTCCCGGCCGTGAGATCGACGAGCAGGGTGAGGACGTCGTCGCGCCTGAGGTCGGACATCATCATGCCCCAGGCGGAGAACACCGAGGCATCGGCCGGCACCACCACCTTGGTGACGCCGAGTTCCTGCGCCAGCGCGACCGCGTGCATTGCGCCGCCGCCGCCGAAGGCGATCAGGGTGAAGTCGCGCGGATCGAAGCCGCGGTTGACGGAGACCAGCTTCAGCGCGTTCACCATGTTGTTGTTGGCGATGCGCACGATGCCGCGGGCCGCCTCGTCGGCATCGACGCCGAGGCGCGCGCCCACCGCCTCGATGGCCTTCTGCACGGCATCCATGTCGGCCTCCACCGTGCCGCCGCAGAAGTAGTCGCGGTTGATGCGGCCGAGCCAGAGGTTGGCGTCGGTCGTGGTGGCCTCGGTGCCGCCCCGCCCGTAGGCCGCAGGCCCCGGCGCGGCGCCTGCGGAGCGGGGGCCCACGCGCAGCTTGCCGAAGTCGTCGACCCAGGCGATGGAGCCGCCGCCGTTGCCGATCTCCACCAGGTCGACGACCGGGACCATGATCGGGTAGCCCGCGGTGGCGCGGCTGCGGCCGATCCAGTAGTCGGTCTTGATCCTGACGTCCGCGTCCTCGACCAGCGAGCACTTGGCGGTGGTGCCGCCGATATCGAGGGCCAGCACGTTGGGCTCGCCGATGAGCCGGCCCAGCTCGGCCGCGCCCCAGACGCCGGACGCCGGCCCCGATTCCACCATCGTGATGGGGATGCGCGAGACGGTGCCCACGGAATCGACGCCGCAGTTGGACTGCATGATGTAGAGGCCGCCGCCGAAGCCCTTCTCGGCGAGGCCGGCGTCGAGGCGCTGCAGGTAGCGCTCCGCCACCGGCTGCACGTAGGCCGACAGCACGGCGGTGCTGGTGCGCTCGTACTCGCGCCACTCGCGCGTGATCTGGTGCGACGAGATGGCCGAGACCCCGGGCCAGAGGCGGGCAAGCTCCGCCAGCGCGCGCTCCTCGTGCGACGGGTTCGCGTAGGAGTGGATGAAGCAGATCGCGACCGCCTCCACGCCCTCGGCCTGGAAGTCCGCGACGATCGCTGGCAGCGGCGAGAGGTCGAGGGGCTGCATCTCGTTGCCGTGGTAATCGATGCGGCCGGGCAGCTCGCGGCGGAGGCGCCGCGGCACGAAGGGCTCGGGCTTCCGGTAGTGCAGGTTGAAGAAGTCGGGCCGGTTGCCGCGCGCGATCTCCAGCGTGTCGCGGAAGCCCTGGGTCGTGACGAGGCCGACTCGCACGCCGGTGCGCTCGGTCAGCGCGTTGATGACGACGGTCGTGCCGTGGGCGAGGAAGCCCACCGAGTCCGCCTCCACGCCCGCCTTCGCCATGACGTCGAACACGCCTTCCTCGTAGCCGCCGGGCGTGGTGTCGCTCTTGGCGCTGCGGACGCGGGCCTCGCCGGTTGCCGCGTCGGACTCGAAGACCAGGAGGTCGGTGAACGTGCCGCCGACGTCGGTCGCGACGCGGATGGATTTCGCGGGCATCAATGGACTCCCTGAGTGGGCTGGAAAGGCGTGGGAAACGAGCGCGCGCTCATTGCCGGAACTCCCCCTCCGCCAGCGCGTCCCGCATCGCTTCTTCTTCGCGGGTGACGACGGGGACGGCGCTAATGAGGCGGCGCGTGTAGGGATGCCGGGGTGCCGCGAACAGGGCCTCGGTCACGCCGATCTCGATGAGGCGCCCCTTCTCGAACACCGCGACGCGGTCCGCGAAGTTGCGCACGACCGAAAGGTCGTGGGTGATGAAGAGGTAGGTGAGGCCGCGCCTCGGCCGCAGCTCCTCCAGCAGCCGGAGCACGCGCGCCTGCACCAGCACGTCGAGCGAGGACGTGGGCTCGTCCAGCACCACCAGCTCCGAGCGGCAGGTGAGCGCGCGGGCGACCGCGACGCGCTGGCGCTGCCCGCCGGAAAGCGCCGCCGGATAGCGCCGCGCGAACTCGGCGGGGAGGCCCACTTCCTCCAGCAGCGTCGCCACGATCTCCGGCCGCTCGTGGCGCTCGCCGATGCGGTGCACGTCGAGCGCGAGGCGGAGCGAGGCGCCGACGGTGCGCTTCGGGTTGAGGCTCGACAGCGGGTTCTGCTGCACGAGCTGGATCGCGCGCCGGTGCTCGCGGCCGCGCCGGGGCGGCAGGGGCGCGCCGTGCATCAGGATATCGCCCGACGACGGCGGATAGACGCCGAGGATGAGGTTGGCGACCGTGCTCTTGCCGGCACCCGACTCGCCCACGATGGCGAGGCACTCGCCGGCGCTCACGGCGAACGAGACTTCCAGCAGGGCGGGGATCTCGCGGTCCTCCAGCCGGAAGACCTTGGAGAGATTGTGCACCTCCAGCAGCGGCGGGCTCATGGCGCGCCTCCGCTCGCTGCGTGGACGACGAGCGGCTCCGAGAAGTCGCGCGGCTCGTCGCCGATGTCCGGCAGCCCGCCGCCGGTGATGCGGGGCACGGCCGCCATGAGCGCGCGCGTGTACGCGTGGCCCGGCTGCTCGAAGACGGACGCGCACGGCCCCTGCTCGACGATGCGGCCCTTGTAGATGACGTAGACGCGGTCCGCGAACTCGCGCACGACGCCGAGGTTGTGGGAGATGAACAGCACCGACGTGTGGTGATGCTCGACCAGCTCGCGCATCAGCTTCAGCGTCTGCGCCTGCACCGTCACGTCGAGCGCGGTGCCCGGCTCGTCGGCGATCAGCAGCGCGGGCTCGTTGGCGAGCGCCATCGCGATCATCACCCGCTGGTTCATCCCGCCCGAGAGCTGGAAGGCGTACGATTCGAAGACCCGGTCCGGGTCGTCGATGGAGACCTCCATGAGCATGTGCGCCGCGCGCTCGCGGGCGGCGGCCTCGCTGATTCCGGGCTCGGCCCGCCTCAGCACCTCGTGGAACTGGGTTCCGATGCGGTAGACCGGATTGAGCGAGGACGTCGGGTCCTGGAACACCATGGTCATGCGCGTGCCCCGCAACCGCTGGCGCTCCCGCGCCGAGAGCCGGTCGAGATCGCGCCCCTCGAAGACCACGCTGCCGGAGATCCGCGCCGAGCGCAGGAGCTGCAGCAGACCCAGAACGATACGGGCGGTGACCGACTTGCCCGAGCCGGACTCGCCCACCAGCGCCACCCGCTCGCCCGGCCGGATGGTGAGCGAGATGCCGTGCAGCACCTCGACGTAGGCCTCGTAGGTCCGGAAGCCCAGTCTGAGGTCCTGGATGTCGAGGGTCGGCACGCTCATTGATCCGCCCCGAACAGCTCGCGGAGCGCGTCGCCGATGAGGTTGAAGCCGAACACCGCGACCAGGATCGCGAGGCTCGGGAAGATGGTGAGCCACCAGGAATCGGGCAGGTACTTGGCGCCGTCCGCCACCATCGAGCCGAGGTCCGGCGTCGGCGGCTGGACGCCGAGGCCGAGGAAGGAGAGCGAGGACGCGATCAGGATGATGAAGCCGAGGTCGAGCGTCATCTTGGTGATGATGGAGGGGAAGCAGTTGGGCAGGATCTCGCGGAAGATCACGTGCAGCCGGGATGCGCCGATCAGCTCGGCGGCCAGCACGTAGCCTTCCTCCTTCTCGCCCCGCGTCATGTTGTAGACGAGCCGCGCGTACCAGGGCCACCACATCGCGGTGACCGCCAGCATGCCGTTGATGAGCGTCGGCTCCAGCACGCCCATGATCGACATCGCGAGCACCAGCGGCGGGATGGAGAGAAAGACGTCGGTGACGCGCATCAGCGCGAACTCGGTGTAGCGGCCGAAGTAGCCGGCGATCAGCCCGACCGTCACGCCCACCGGCACCGCGATGCCGAGCACCACGACGCCCAGGATCAGCGATATGCGGTAGGCGTAGATGACGCGGCTGAAGAGGTCGCGGCCGACGAGGTCCGTCCCCATCAGGTGCGGCCACCTGGGCGCCTGGTTGAAGTTGGCGAAGTCCACGACGGCGCCGCGGTGCTCAGGAAACGGCGCGATGAAGTCCGCGAAGACGGCGCAGATCAGGATGATGCCGACCAGGATCAGCCCCAGCAGCGAGAGCGGGTTCGAGACCAGGATCGCGGCGGCGCGCCTCATGAGCGCCCTCGCGCGTAGCGGATGCGCGGGTTGATGAAGGTGACCAGCACATCGACGATGAGGTTCATGATGAGGAAGGTCGCCGAGATGATGAGCACCGTGCCGACGATGGCATCCAGGTCCTTGCGCAGGATGACCGAGACGCCGTAGCGCGAGAGGCCGGGCCAGGCGAACACCGCCTCGACGAGAAAGGCGTTGCCGAGCATGGCCGCGAAGTCGAGCCCGATGATGGTGAGCGCCGGGATCAGCGACGGCTTGAAGGCGTAGCGCCGCGCGATCCGGCGGTCGGGCACGCCGTAGGAGCGCGCCATCTCGATGAAGGGCTTGTCGTAGGTCTCCACCATGTTGGCGCGGGTGAGCCGCGCCGTCTGACCGATGCCCGAGAGTGCCAGCGCGAAGGCCGGCAGGATGATGTGCCAGGCAGCGTTGCCGAAGGCCGCGAGGTTGCCGGCGATCAGCGTATCCAGCAGCAGGAAGTTCGTGACCGGCTGGATGGCGAAGGTGTCCGAGATGCGGCCCGCGATGGGGAAGAGCGGCAGGAAGTACGCGAACAACAGCATCAGGATCACGGCCCAGACGAAGCTCGGCGCGGACACGCCGAGCAGGGCCACCATGCGGATGGAGTTGTCGATCCAGGTGCCCCGGTAACGCGCGGAGGCAATGCCGAGCGGCAGTCCGATCGCGATCATCATCGCGCCGGCGACGAAGATCAGCTCCAGCGTGGCGGGCAGGAACTGCGCGATGTCCACCACCACGGGCCGGTTGGTGTAGAGCGAGATGCCGAGGTCGCCCTGCGCAAGCTCGCTCAGGAAGTGCCCGTACTGGGTGGTGATGGGCTCGTCGAGGCGAAGCTCGGCCCGCAGCTTCTCGACCTGGTCTGCGGTGGCGCTGGGCCCCAGCGCAATGCGCGCCGGATCGCCCGGGATCACCCGGGCGATGGCGAAGATCAGCATCGAGACCCCCAGCAGGACGATGCAGGAGGTCCCGAGCCGCCGCGCAAAGATGAGGATCGTCGGCGTCACGACCCGATTCTAAACGACGGGGCGGGCAGATCGACAGCATGCCCGCCCCGCCGCGGAAGTCTGCTCGGCTATTCGGTCATTTCCATGAGGCGGAAGGTGAAGCCGAAGCCGTCGAGACCGAAGGCCATGGCCGGATCGCTCAGCGCCGGCACCTTGACCCGGTTGGACGCCGCGAAGACCGACTGCGAATCGTGCGCGTAGATGGTGGGCGAGACCGCGATCAGCCTGTCATTGAGCGCCGAGTAGGCCTCTTGCCGGGCCTCCGGCGTCGCCCCGGTGCGCCCGGCCTCCAGCAGGCGGTCCACCTCGGCATCATTGAGGTGCTCGGGCGACTGCCACGTGCCCGCCGCGCTGGAGTGGTACATGCCGTAGAGCAGCGTGTCGGTATCGCCGGTCACCGCGGTGACGTAGACCTGCGAGACGTTGGGCGTGGTCTCCGGGTTCGACACCTGCTCGGCGAAGAGCGCCCACGGGATCCTGCGGATATCGGAGTTGATGCCGATCTCCGCGAAGTTCGCCTGCATGAGCAGCGCGAAGCGCTCCTCCAGCGGCACCTCGCCGATCCAGGTGAGCTCCAGCACGAACTCGTCCGGCGAGTACTTGCAGTCGGCCAGGTGCTGCCGCGCCGCATCGAGATCGCGCGTCTGCGCCTTCTCGCGCGGGTTGGCGCCCAGCATCGCAGCCGGGATCGCGCCGGTGGAAAGAGTCCCCTGCGAGACCTCGTCGGTGACCGCGATGATCTTGACCCCGCCTTCGTAGTCGAAGGCCTTGGCCAGCGCGAGGCGGCAGTTCACGTCGTCGAGCGGCGGCTTGGTCGTGTTGAGCTTCATGTAGAAGCCGGTCACGCCGCCCTCGGTCAGCAGTTGCGCGCCGGTGCCGGCAAGCGCGCCCAGCACCTCCGGCGGCACCCACTGCGAGGAGATGTCGTGCTCGCCCTGAGCGATGAGCGTGCGCACCGTGGCCGCCTCGAGCCCGTAGCGAAGCCGCACCGTGTCCGGTGCCGCGTCCGCGATGGGCAGGAAGTAGCTGGTGCTCTTCTCCATCACCGTCTCTTCCTGCGGGTTGTGGGAGACGACGCGGTAGGCGCCGGTGCCCGCCCCGTTCTGCGAGAGGAAGGCCTGGCCCCAGTCGCCCATCTCGCCTTCGCCTTCGCCGAGATTGGCCATGACGAGCTGCTTGTCGACGATGGGGAGCCGCACCAGCGACGAGACGAAGGGCGCGTAAGGCTCGGAGAGGGTGAAGCGCACGGTGTTCCCATCCACCGCCTCGGCGCCTTCCACGCTCACGAACAGGTAGGAGAGCCCCTGGCCGATGGTCTTCATGCGGTCGAGCGAGAAGACCACGTCGTCGGCGGTGAGCGGATTGCCGCTCTGGAACGTCACGTCGTCGCGGAGCGTGAAGGTGAAGCTCGTCCCTTCGCCGGACCAGCTCGCCGCGAGGTGCGGGTCGTGGCCGGGCGCGCCCTGCTGCGGGATGACGAGGGTGTCGTAGACGTTGAACATCAGGATGGAGTCGGCGTAGTCGGTCGCCTTGGCCGGGTCGAGCTCGCCGACCGCGACCTCGTCGAGGCGCAGCACGCCGCCCGCCTGGACGATCTGGGGTATCGCCCCCAGCGCCGCCACCAGCGAGGCTGCCGACAGCAGTTTCAGCAGTGTTCTCATGTCATGGTTCTCCCTAGTCTCGTTCTTCCGTTTCGGCCGCCTGCGGCCGCTTGCTGTGGTCGCCGAAAATGTCCGATGTGCACACGTGCAGGATCACGGCCGGCGACGTGCCGTGGTTCCAGCCCGAATGGCGCCGCGTCGACTTGAAGTGGATGGAGGAGCCGGCCTCGAGAACGGTGCTCTCGTTCTCGGTCTCGACCGTGATGGCGCCCTCCAGGATGTAGAACAGCTCCTCGCCCTCGTGCCGGATGGACTCGGAGCGATAGCCCGGCGGCCAGTGGATGATGACGCCGTTGAGGACGCTGCCGGGGAAGGACGCGGAAATGCGCTCGTAGCGGAGCGCGTGCTGCTCGATGGCGAAGCTGCGCCGCTCGCCCATCAGGGTGAAGGGCGCGTCCGGCCGGGGCGGGGCCAGGAACTCGGTGACGTGGGTGCGCAGCACGCCGGAGATGGCGGCGAGCGACGAGAGCGAAGGCGCGTTCAGCCCGCGCTCGATCTGGGAGATGAAGCCGACCGAGAGGCCGGCGCCGTCGGCCACCTCCTTGAGCGTCAGTCCGAGCTGCTTGCGGCGGTCCCGCAGGTGCTTGCCCAGGGGGTCGTCGCTCTCTGCCGGCCGAGCCGCGTCCGACGATTTTGCCATGTCCCCCGGCGCCCCAAGATTTCACTATGGGTAAAATCCTGACCCATGAGGCGGCGCCAAGTCAACCGCTCATCGTGGGCAGCGCGGGCCGATGACCATTTCCTATCGACCCCATCAGAAAATCCGTCTGGTTGCGGAGGCCAACCTTCCCACGTGATTCGGTAGCGCAAAGGACCGGCGCCGGTCTGCCCTTCGCAGCCGGGCCGTACGGGGATGTGGCGTCCGAAGAGGCCGCTGCGTCGGGGCTTGGGCAATGGTCGAACGAGCGCGATCTGTTGCCGGGATCGTCCTTCTCGTTGACCGCAGAGACCGACGGCCAGGGCTTGGTCTCCATCTGGGGCCGGGGCGCTGCGCGATTCTCCTGCTCTGTCAGCCGGACAGCGCCGCGCAGACCTGTCGCCGCGCAGACCATGACCCTGGCGAGAGATGCGGGCTAGAATGCCGCTTGGCGCCGTTTGCGCGCTGCCCAACGGCCTCGGGAAGCAAGGGAGAGCAGGATGCCGATAGGTCCAGTACCGCCGAGCGCGACGAAGATCCAGGAGATGGCCGAGTCGTTCGGCTTCACGATGAGCGACGAGGAAGCCGCCCTCTACAGCGAGATGATGGCCGGCACGGTGAAGAGCTACCGCCGCCTCGATGCGATGCAGGAGAGCAAGCCGCCGGTGAAGTATCCGCGCGCCGGCTCCTACCGGCCGGGGCCCGAGGAGGACCCCTACAACGCGTGGTACGTGAAGGGCGAGATCCAGGGCTCGGGCGAAGGCGTGCTCGCCGGCAAGCGGGTCGGCATCAAGGATGCGATCTGCGTCGCGGGCTTCCCCATGATCAACGGCGCCAAGGGGATGGAAGGCTACATCCCGGACATCGACGCCACCGTGGTGACCCGCGTGCTGGATGCCGGCGGGACCATCCTCGGCAAGACCAACAGCGAGGACTGCTCGTTCTCCGGCGGCAGCCACACGTCCGCCTTCGGGCCCGTGCGCAACCCGCACAAGCCGACCCATTCCACCGGGGCTTCGTCGAACGGCAACGGCGCCGCCGTGGCGGCCGGCGACATCGACATGAGCATCGGAGGCGACCAGGGCGGCTCGATCCGCATTCCCGCGAGCTGGAGCGGCATCGTCGGGCACAAGCCCACCTACGGTCTCGTGCCCTACACCGGCGCCATGATGATCGAGATGACCATGGACCATCTCGGCCCCATGGCGGACACGGTGGAGAACACCGCCCGCATGCTGACCGCGATCGCAGGCGAGGACCCGCTCGACCCGCGCCAGCGGGGGCTGATCCCGGCGGGGCTCGACATGGACTACGTCACCGGCCTCGATGCGGGCTGCAAGGGCGTCAGGATCGGCGTGCTGAAGGAAGGCTTCGACCAGGGCGCGGGCGAGGAGAGCTGGGGCGACACGGGGCTGCCGCCCGGCGATGCGGTGGTCTCGGACAGCGTGCGCGCCGCCGTCGACCGGCTGGCGGCCGCCGGCGCCGAGGTGACGGAGGTCTCCAACCCCCGCCACGAGGACGCCCTGCACGTGTGGCTGCCGATCTGCGTCGAGGGCGCGCAGGCGGTCATGCTCAAGGGCAACAACACCGGCACCAACTGGCGCGGATTCTACAACACGCAGCTCCTCGACAACGTGGCGAAGAGCGGGCGCTCCAGGCCCAACGACATGGGCGTGATGGTGAAGTACGTGCTGCTCTTCGGCGAGTACATGCAGTCCGAGTACTACAACCGCTACTACGCCAAGGCGCAGAACATCCGGGGGCAGATCACGCAGAGCTACGACGACCTGCTGCAATCCTGCGACGTGCTGGTGATGCCCAGCACGGCCATCCTGCCGACGCCGATCCCGGACAACGACGCGCCGCTCAGGGAGCGCATCGTGCGTACGCTCGACATGATCCACAACACCTGCCAGTTCGACGCGACCGGGCATCCGGCGGTCTCGGTGCCCTGCGGCGTGCACGACGACCTGCCCATCGGCTGCATGATCGTCGGCCGCCACTTCGAGGACGCGAAGGTGCTGCAGGTGGCGGCGGCGCTGGAGGCGGCGAAGGACTGGAAGAGCTGCTGAGCGTTGGCGGGTTGCAGCCGGTCGGGGCAACGTATTGGGCATAGGGGTGCGAACCGAACAGAATATTGGAACGACAAATGATTTAGGCTAGCTTCGAGCGAGCGATTCGGTGGCCGGACGTGGGCCGTTCCCGGCTTCGGCGAAAGGGAGACTTCTCGATGAGGACAGGACTCACGATCGCCGCGCTGCCGGTCGTCATCGCGCTCGCGGCCTGCACCCACTCGTCCGATCCGCCGCCACCACCGCCGCCGACGGCCGACGAAGCGGCACGGGCTTCACACGCGCACATCGTCAGCGGCGCGAACACGCTGCTGCGCGGCGACCGGCTCGGCTACGACGCGAGCGACGACGAGGTGGAGCGGGTGAACACCACCTGCGAGGAGGACCGCTGCGCGATCGGGTTCCTCTCCGTAAGCAAGGCGAGCAATTTCGGCGTGGACGGCTGGGAGCTGGAGCTGCTTCGCGAGCGCCGCGGCGTGATACTGGTCCGGCAGGACGTGTCGGGCACCTACGGCGACGCCGAGGCATTCGGCGGATGGCTCGAGCACAGCCTCTTCGCCACGCAAACGAGCCTCTTCACCAACGACGACGACCCCGACCACGGCGCGACGATCGTCTCCAATTATTCGCTCGGCTTCTCCAGAGGGGAGAACCCGAGCGCCGCCCAGGGCTCGGCCCGCTGGGAGGGCCTGATGCTGGGCCGCGACGTGCGCGCCGCGCCCAGCCGGGGCCAGGTGATTCGGGGCGACGCCGACGTGACGGTCGATTTCGCCGCGGACAGCTTGACGGCGGACGTCGCGTTCACCGGCGTCGTCAATATCGAGACCGGCGATCTCCATGACGACATGGCGTGGCACGGCATGACGGTGGAGGACGGCGGCTTCGCCAGGACGGACGCCCCGGACGACACGATCTCGGGGCGGTTCTACGGCCCGGGCGAGGAGGAGGTCGGCGGCGTCTTCGAGCAGGGCGGCATCGCCGGCGCGTTCGGCGGCAGGCGCACGTCCGCGCCGTGATCCGCGCCGTTCCGTGTCCGTCCCAGCCGGCACCGTCGATTGGCCGCCGGGAGCGGAAGATCCCGAGGAGGGGCGAATGAGAAGAGGATTTCCGAAGGCGATCGCGGCGCTGGCGGCCGCAATCGCGCTTGCGGCCTGCACCCACTCGTCCGATCCGCCGCCACCGCCGCCACCACCGCCGCCGACGGCCGATGAAGCGGCGCGGGCTTCCTACGCGCGCATCGTCAGCGGCGCCAACGCGATTCTGTTTGGCGACCAGCTCGGCTATTTCGGCAGCGACGACGATGTCGAACGGGTCGGCGTCAGGTGCCTCGTGGATGTCTGCTCGTTCGGGTTCTCCCGGTTCAGCCGGCCGAGCGGTTTCTCCGTCGAATCCGTGGAGCTGGAGCTGCTGGGCGAGCGCCGCGGCGTGAGCCAGGTCGTCGAGCGGGGGTCCGGCGAATACGCCGACGTCCACGTCTATGGCGGCTGGCTCGACCACAGCCTCTTCGCGTCGGAATCCGTCCTGCTCACCAATGACATTTACCCGGACAAAGGCGCGACGGTGGTCATCAGCTACGCGGTCGGCTTCTCGACCGAGGAGAACCCGAGCGCCGTCGACGGCTCTGCCCGCTGGGAGGGCCTGATGATCGGCCGCGACATGCGGGCAACCGCCAGCCGCGGCCAGGTGGTCCTGGGCGACGCCGACGTGACGGTCGACTTCGCGGCGACGGCACTGACCGCCGACGTCGCGTTCACCGGTATCGCCAATGCCGAGAGCGGCGAGGCGTGGGACGACATGGCGTGGCGCGGCATGGCGGTGGAGGAGGGCGCATTCGCCCAGAGCGACGCGGCCGACGACACGATCTCGGGCCGGTTCTTCGGCCCGGGCGAGGAGGAGGTTGCCGGCGCGTTCGAGCGGGGCGGCATCGCAGGCGTGTTCGGCGGCAGGCGCGCCTCCGACTGAGCGCTCGCCGCGCGATTCAGGGGAAGGGCTTGGCGGAGAGCGTTCTCAGGAACGTATCCAGGGTGGAATCGTAGGTGGTCCCCACGCCCGCGTCGTCGAAGACGACGAGGTGCTCCAGCTTGGGCAGCAGTTCGACGCGGTCCCCGGCCGTGTGCTTGTGGTGCGATTCCGCGATGCAGAGCAGGCGCTCGTCATTCTCCAGAGCGGTCAGGTACTGATAGTGCGATCCGCGGAACGAGATCTCCACGATCTCTCCCATGATCTCGCTGGCGTGGTCGTGAACGATGTCATCGGGCCTGACCAGTATTTCGACGGTGCGTCCCGGCTCGATGCTGTGACCTGCGTGCACGCTGTGGATGCCGAGGACCGAGCGCAGCCGCCGCTCGTCGATCGCCGTCGCTTGAATCAGTTGTCCTTCACCCACGAACTGCGCCACGAACTTCGAGTTCGGCAGGTGATAGAGCACGTAGGGCTCGTCCCACTGGTGGATGCGGCCTGCGTCCATGACGCCCACCTGATCGGCCATGGCGAAGGCCTCGTCATGGTCGTGCGTGACCAGGATCGCGCTCATGTTCTCGTGCTTCAGGATGCGCCTGACCTCGGGCACGATGGTCTGCCTCAGCTCGGCATCGAGGCTGGAGAACGCCTCGTCCATCAGCAGGAGCGCCGGCTTCGGCGCCATCGCCCGCGCCAGCGCCACGCGCTGCTGCTCGCCGCCGGAGAGCGAGTGCGGCATGCGCTCGCCGTAGCCCGCCAGCCCGAAGAGCGCCAGCAGCTCGTCGACCCGGCGGCGCTGCGCCGCCTTCGCCGCCCCGCGCAGCCCGAAGGCGATGTTGCGGCCGACGTCGAGATGCGGGAAGAGGGCCACGTCCTGAAACACCATGCCGATCTGCCGGCGCTCGGGCTCCACCACGGTCTCCGGCGTGGAGAGAAGCGCGCCGCTCATGGAGACGGTGCCGCCGAGCGGCCGCTCGAAGCCGGCGATTGCGCGCAGCAGGGTCGACTTGCCGCAGCCGCTCGGCCCCAGCAGGCTCCCGATCTCCCCGGCGGCCAGCGTGAACGAGGCGTCCGCCACCACCACCTTGCCGCCGTATCCGAGGGTTAGTGAGTCGATCGCCAGCAACGGCCTATGCCTGGCCCGCGTGGCCGCGCGAGATCGTGCGGCTCAGCAGGATCACCGGAACGACGCCGACCAGCACGATCATGATCGATGGCGCCGCCGCATCCGCCAGCCGCTCGTCGGAGGCGAGCTCGTAGGCGCGCACCGCAAGCGTGTTGAAGTCGAACGGCCGGAGGATGAGCGTCGCCGGCAGCTCCTTCATGACGTCGACGAACACGATCAGCAACGCCGTCAACACCGTGCTCCGCATCAGGGGAACGTGGATCTCGGCCAGCACCCGGATCGGCCGCCGGCCGAGCGAACGCGTCGCATGATCAATGCTCGGCTTGATCTTGTCCAATCCGCTCTGCACGGCGCCGAGCGAGATCGCCAGGAACCTCACCGTGTAGGCGAAGAGGAGGGCGACGATGCTGCCCGAGAGCACGAGCCCGATCTGCGCTCCGGTCAGGGACTTCGCGAGGTCGATCAGGCGATGGTCGACCCACGCGAGCGGCACGATGACGCCGATGGCGACGATGGCGCCGGGTATGGCGTAGCCGAGGCCGGAGACGCCGACGGACGCGCGCACCAGCCTCGTGTTGCGGTTGCGCCGCGCGTAGCCGAGCACCAGGGCGCAGGCGACGGCGATGAGCGCGGCAAGCGCCGCCAGGTAGAAGGAGTTCCAGATGAGCGCGAGGAAGGAGCCGCCGTCCCAGGCCGCATCGAAGAGCGTCCACTTGAGAAGGACCGCGCCCGGCAGGGCGAACCCGAGCACCACCGGGAGCAGGCACGAGACCCAGGCCCAGGCGGCCTGCCCGCCGCTCAGCCGGATGCGGTGCTCGTGGCGGGCGGCGCTGCCCGTGTCGTAGCGGGCCCTGCGGCGCGAGTAGCGCTCCATGAAGATGAGCAGGACGACGAAGAACAGCAGCGCCGCCGAGAGCTGCGAGGCCGCGGTGATGTCGTCGAAGCCGTAGAAGGTGCGGAAGATCCCGGTGGTGAACGTGCTGACGCCGAAGTACTGGACCGTGCCGTAGTCGGCGAGCGTCTCCATCAGCGCCAGCGAGACGCCGGTGGCGATGGCCGGGCGCGCCAGCGGGATGGCGAGGCGGAAAAAGCTCCGGCGCACGCTGTAGCCGAGCGTCCGGCTCACTTCGAGCGTGGCGGCGGAGCGCTCCAGAAAGGCCGCGCGCGCCAGCAGGAACACGTAGGGGTAGAGGACCAGCCCCAGCATGACGATGGCGCCGCCGAGGGAGCGGATCGGCGGAAACCAGTAGTCCCCGCGCCCCCAGCCGGCGACGTCGCGGATGAAGGTCTGGACCGGGCCCGGATAGTCGAGCAGCCCCGTGTAGGTGTAGGCGATGATGTAGGCCGGGAAGGCGAGCGGCAGCGGCAGCAGCCAGATGAAGAGCCTGCGCCCCGGAAACGCGCAGACCGCCGTGAACCAGGCGGCGGGCACGCCCAGGATCAGGGTCAGCGTGCCCACGCCCAGCATGAGGACGAGGGAGTTGACGACGTAGTCGGCGAGGACCGTGTTCCACAGGTGCCCCCACGTGGCCCCGCTGCCGCTCCCGAACACCGAGGCCACGATGATGAGCACCGGCAAGGCCACGACGAAGGCGAGAAGCGGCGCGGACGCCGCCACGATTCGCGAGGCCGACAGGGGTGACGAGGCGATCATCGCTGGCCTGACCATGCCGAGGCGTGCAGGCCAGTCTTATCGCCGGACCCGCCCCGCCCCCGCAAGGCCGCGGGAGCGGGGGGTTATGGGCTCAGCGCCAGCCGGCGCGGTCCATCAGCTCGACGGCCTGGCGGTTGTTCACGCCGAGCACCGTCAGGTTGAGCGAGTCCTCGTCGAAGGCGCCGAAGGAGGCGAGCGTCTCGGAGACCGGCACGCCGGGGACGACCGGGTACTCGTGGTTGACCTCCGCGTACCAGGTCTGCGCCTCGGGCGAGACCAGGAACTCGATCAGGCGAAGCGCGCTGTCGCGGTTCTGGGCATGGGCCGTGATGCCGACGCCGCTCACGTTCACGTGGGTGCCGCGCGCGCCCTCGCCCTGGTTGGGCCAGAACACACTGAGCGCGGCGGCGACGGCCCGGTCCTCTTCCTTGTCGCTCGCCGCGAGGCGGCCGAAGTAATAGGTGTTGGCAACCGCGAGGTCGCATTCGCCCGCCGCGGCCGCGCGGAGCTGGTCGGTGTCGCCGCCGGCAGGGTCGCGTGCGAAGTTGGCGACCATCCCTTCGGCCCAGGCCTGCGTCTGTTCGGCGCCGTTGGCCTCGATCATCGAGGCGACCAGGGACTGGTTGTAGATGTTGCCGGAGGAGCGGATGCAGATGCGCCCCTGCCAGGCCTCGTCCGTCAGTCCCTCGTAAGTGGAGAGCGCGGACGCGTCGACCCGGTCGCGCGCGTACATGATGGTGCGCGCCCGCTTGGAGAGCGCGGCCCAGTAGCCGTCCGTATCGCGCAGGTGCGCAGGCACGGCGGCGTCGACGGTCTCGCTCGCGATCTGCTGCAGGACTCCGGCCTCCTTGGCGCGGTGCAGCCTGCCCGCGTCCACCGTGACGAAGACGTCCGCCGGCGAGGCCTCGCCCTCCAGCTCGAGCCGCTTGAGCAGGGCGTCGGCCTTGCCGGTCACCAGGTGGAACTCGATCCCGGTCTCGTCGCGGAAGCGCTCCAGGATGGGCAGGATCAGCGCTTCCTTGCGGGCGGAGTAGATGTTGACGGTCTTGCCGTCCTCGGCCGAGAGCGCGCTCGGCGCCACGAGCGCGCCGCAGAGCAGGGCGAGCGTCGCGGCGAGTGCCACGGCGCGGATTGTCATGGTGCGCATGGTAATCGTTCGCATCATATGTCCGTCCTATCGTCGGTCTCGACCACGGCTGCGCGTCTGCCGGGTGGGAGGGTGAGCCTCGGTTCAGGGAGGAGGGGGCGTGTGAACGCACCTTAGTGTAGTTCCAAACTATTGTGCTGTCCAGGCATATGATGAGGCGCTCGATGAGGCGCACGCGGCCGTTCGGGCGGGAGCGACTCAGATCCGCGCGACCCCGTATTCCGCGCGCACGACCCTTCGGGCGTACGTGACTCTGTGTGTTGCGCGCACGACCCTTCGGGCGTGCCGACTCTATGTGTTGCGCGCACGACCCTTCGGGCGTGCGCGACCCGGACCATGGTGCGGTGGACGGCGCGTGCGTCGTCAGGCAGCATTGCGCCATGCAGCAGGTGAGCGAACCCGTCGCAGTTCGCGGGGGCGAGAGGAGCCTGCCGGCGTCATCGAGGAGGGCCGCCTCGGTCGCGCCGGCTTGCGTCTCGTCGGGGTGCCGGACCCCACTACGAAATCGCGCGATATCTCGCTTCGTCTCGGTTTATCCCACCAAATATCCCACTTTATCTCGCCCCATATCCCACTTTGTCTCGCTTTGTCTCGCTATATCCCGGCTTATCCCGGAATATCCCGCAAAATGACCGAATCGGGGTTGGCGTCGTGCGGTCGAGCAGGCGCAACGCGATCCGCGCCTGCGCTTCAGTTCGCGGGCCGGGCCCAGATGGCGGTGTCGTGGAAGACCGCGCCGCCGTTGGGGTAGCCGGGCTCGGCGGACGTCAACGTGTTGATGCCGAGCCCTTCCTCGAAGGCGGTGTTGGGCCAGATGCTCTCGACGATCACCGTGCCGCGCTGCTGGCCGTTGCTGGTGCCGTTGGACCGGGCGCCGCCGTTCGCGACGCGGGCGTGGAGCAGGACGGAGCCCAGCCGGTTGCCGATGCGCACGCGGTCGCCGTCGGCGAAGCCGAGGTCGCGGGCGTCGCCGGGGTGGAAGAGGGCGGAGGGGCGCGTCTCCTTCGCCTGGCTGGTCGGCGTCTCGGTGAAGCTGGAGTTGAGGTAGTTGTGCGCGGGCGCGGTGACGAGGCGGAAGGGATGCTCGGCATCCGCCGCGTCGATCGCAGCCATGTGGTCGGGGAAGGCCGGCATCTCCGCCCCGCGTGGCCCCATCCGCGCCCAGTCCGGCTTGAAGCGAAAGCGCCCGTCCGGCCAGCCGAAGCCGGCCAAGTGGTGGGCGGACTCGAAGTCCGGCATGCAGTCCTTCCAGCGCATGGCCTTGAGCGTCGCGGCGTCGGGGTGGCCGGAGCGCTTGAGCGTCGCGTCGATCAGCTCCCACGCGGTCATGTCGAAGCCCGGATGCTCGGCGCCGAGCCGCCCGGCGAGCGCGCGGATGACGTCGTGGTTGGAACGGGTCTCGGCGTAGGGCTCGATCACCTGCGCGCCCATGAGCAGGTAGCTGTGGCCGCCGCCCACGTAGATGTCGTCGTGCTCCAGGAAGGTCGTGGCCGGCAGCACGATGTCAGCATAGCGCGCCGTGTCGGTCATGAACTGCTCGTGCACGGCGAGGAAGAGGTCGTCCCGCACGAGACCCTCGCGCACCCTGGCCGATTCCGGCGCCACGGCGGCGGGATTGACGTTCTGCATGACGATGGCGGTGACCGGGGGCCCGTCGCCGAGGTCGCCGGGATCGCCGGTCAGCACCGGGCCGATGCGCGACATGTCGAGCGTCCGCACCGAGCGGTCGCGGGCGTCCAGCCCCTCGATCAGGGTGGCGTCGACGCCGTAGACGCTCTTGTTGGTGTGCATGGCGCCGCCGCCCTCGTACTGCCAGGCGCCGGTGACGGCGGCGATGCAGGTGGCGGCGTGCATGTTGGCGGCGCCGTTGCGCGAGCGTGTGAAGCCGTAGCCGAGGCGGATGTAGGTGCGCTTGACGCGGCCGATCATGCGGGCGAGCGCGGTGATCTCGGCGGCGGGGATCCCGGTGATGGCCGACGCCCACTCGGGCGTCCGGCTCGCGAGGTGGGCCTCGAACGCCTCGGGATGATCGGTGTAGCGGGCGAGGTAGTCGCGGTCCGCGAAATCCTCTGCGAAGAGCACGTGCATGATGCCGCAGGCGAGCGCGCCGTCCGTGCCGGGGCGGAGCGCCACGTGATGATCGGCGACCCTGGCGGTGCGCGTCTCGTAGGGGTCGACCACCACGAGCGCCGCATCCCGCGTCTTTCGCGCCTTGGCGATGTGGGTCATCACGTTGACCTGGGTGGACGCCGGATTGCAGCCCCAGACGACGATCAGGTCCGCCTTCGCCATCTCGCGCGGGTCGGAGCCCACGTACGTGCCGACCCCGGCCCACCAGCCGTCGCTGGAAAGGCGCGAGCAAATGGTCTCGTCCTGCCCCGAATACTTCATCACGTGGCGCAGGCGGTTGATGCCGTCGCGCTGCACCAGGCCCATGGTGCCGGCGTAGTAGTAGGGCCAGACCGCCTCTCGGCCGTGCCTCTCCGCCGCGCGGACGAAAGCGTCGGCGATCAGGTCCAGCGCGTCGTCCCAGCCGATGGGGCGGAACTCGCCCGCGCCCTTCTCGCCGGTGCGCTGCAGCGGCTGCGCGAGACGCCCCGGATGGTGGACGC
The DNA here is from genome assembly GCA_028818855.1 of Rhodospirillales bacterium. Lineage (GTDB taxonomy): Bacteria > Pseudomonadota > Alphaproteobacteria > UBA828 > UBA828 > WTGU01. The sequence continues at coordinate 44,512 of JAPPMY010000192.1, read as the reverse complement.
GTTCGGCATAGCGCGCGACCTTGGCGCAGATCACGCCCGAGGTGTAGTCGTTCTCCCGTGAGCCCCTGACGGCGCCGATCCGGTCCGGCGCGAGCCGCTCGACCTCGAGCGCGCAGGTGGACGGGCAGTCGTGGGGGCAGGCGGTGGCAACGAACTCGGCGGGCACGGCGCGTCCTCCTGGGAATCCGGAGCATCATGGTAGCCCATCGCGCACGCCCCGGCACTCGCGAGATGGGCGCGAGCCTCAGCGATCCCTCCGCGTCCTCTGCTAAGCTCCAGCCTCGATTGACGGTACGTGTCCCGGGAGACACCTGCCCTTGGGGAGATCACAGCCCATGTCCAGACTGCCGCTCGCCGACCCGCAAGACCTGCCGCCCTTCCTCAAGGACATGCACGACGGTGCTGGCGATGGCGACTGGTCCACGCGCCACTGCGCCCGGGCCTTCGCGGCGCATCCGGACATCCTCGAGCGCTACCTCGCCTTCTACTACCCGTTCCACGCGAGCGATCCGGCGAGCGTTCTCGAGAGCCGCGTCAAGGAGCTGGTGCGGCTCCGCATCGCGACCCTCAACGGTTGCAGGACCTGCAAGGCGGCGCGCCTCGCGCCCGGCGACGTGAGCGAGCGGGAGGCCGCGCAAGGCGTCGACGACCCCGCCGGGGCCGCGTTCTCGGCGCGCGAGCGGGCGGCGCTCGCCCTCGCCGAGCAGATGGCGCTCGATCACCACGCCTTCGACGACGCGGCGATGGAAGAGCTGCGGCGGCACTTCTCGCAGGCGGAGACGCTGGAGCTGATGATGATGATCGGTCAGTACATCGGCTTCGGCCGGATGCTGGCGATGCTCCAGCTCGAAGAGACGCGGTGCCCGATCGAGCCGGAGGGTTAGCCCCAGACCGCCGGGTCCTTCAGGTAGTCGTGCACCACGCGGCCGAAGTCGAGGTCGAAGTCGACGACGGCGAAGAAGCCGCCGAGGATGCGCACGGGCGCGAGCTGGTGCCACGAGTCGGCGGCGGTGCTGGCGAGCGTGAGCGCCGCGCGGCCGGCGTAGAGCTCGGGGCTGCCGTCCGCGCTCTTGCGCAGCGCGCCGGTGACGTCGAGGCGCACCAGCTCCGAGACGCTCGGCCTTTCCGCAGTCTCCGCGCTCGGGATGTGGCGGTAGGAGAGCACCGGCGATTCGGCAAGCTCGTCGGGCGATGCCTTGCGGTCGCACACCATGGAGGCGGTCATCAGGCGCTGCCCGCGCGGCCGCTCCACCGTGAGCAGGAGCTGCTCCATGTAGGGCATCGCGTCGGCGCCCCAGTTGTGCTCGATCACGGCGATCTTCTTGGCATAGCCCCAGATCTCGCGGCCGGCGCCGAGCGGGATGTCGTTATCCACCAGGATCGCCGGCTGATACATGTAGCGCGTGCCCCCCAGCATCACGTCCACCATGACGAAGGCCTCGTGATAGGGGCCGAAGGCCGAGAACGGGACCCAGCGCGCCCAGGAGGTGCAGATGACGGGATCGTCGGCGGGCTCCAGGTGGGGCGGCAGCAGCTCGCTGACCGCGTCGCTGTCGCCCTCGTAGCGGATCATCAGGTCCTGCACGCCGCGGAAGGGATAGGGCGGGGCGGCGTACATCGGGCCGCCCAGCGGCATGCTGAAGTGGCGCTTGAAGCTCTCGATGTCCATGACGTGGTTTCCTCGCAGGCGTGCCTATCCGTTCTCGGTGTCCAGCAGCGACCAGTCGTCGAGGCGACCGTAGAGATAGGGCACGAACTCATCGGCCGGAAGCCGCGCAAGCGGGCGGCAGGTGGAGAGCAGGTCGCCCTCGATGTAGGAGGCGCCGCGCACCTCGCAGACCTCGATGTCGCCCAGCGGGTCGTGCGCGGTGGAGCGGAGCGCGAGCGTGCCCGTTCCCTCCCGCCGCAGCGATAAGTGGTTGTCGAACTCGGCGAGGGTGAGCACGGGATCGTCCTCGAGCCCCGCGCCGGTGCACGACGGCAGCGCCTTGATGTTGAAGTTGGCGCCCGTCTCCCGGCTTGGCCCGCGGCTGGTCGGCAGCGTCGCCTCGATCTCGATCACCCGCGTGCCGAGGCGCTCCACGTGGCCGTGCATGACGTCGTCGCGCCGCTGCAGGCGCGTGGTGGCCTGCTTCTTCGGCTCGCCGAAGAGGTCGCGCCCGAAGATGATCGCGTGATCCTGGTCCATGAACATCGAGAGCACGTAGGGCGCCTCGATGTCCCCGTGCCGGGCCATCACGTAGAGCGCGCCGCCGGCGAAGTCGGCCACGCAGTTGGAGCGCCAGCGCCCCACCATGGCGATCACCAGCGGCTCGGCCACGGGCTCCAGCCCGGGTGGCAGGACGTCGGCGACGGTCTCCGGCCGCGTCAGGAACTCGAGCATCAGCATCTCGGCGCCGACGAAGCGCGGCCGCTTCATCACCGCCTCGATGCGCTTCACCTCTTCGGGCGTTTTCACGAAGCCCATGACACGACCCTCCTGCCTTGAGACGCGGGCGGCGCTCAGGCGCCGAGATAGGCGCGGCGCAGCCGCTCCGAATCGCCGAGCGCGTCGACTGTACCGCGGAAGCTGACCTCCCCGCCGGAGAGGACGACGCCGTTGTCGGCGACCCGCAGCGCGAAGTCGGCGTTCTGCTCGGCGACGATGATGGTGAGCCCGAGCGCCTTGAGCGCGCGGAAGGTATCGACCAGCGTGTTGATGATGGCGGGCGCGAGCCCCAGCGTGGGCTCGTCCACCATGAGCAGCCGGGGCTGCGCCATCAGGCCGCGCGCGATGGTGAGCTGCTGCTGCTCGCCGCCGGAGAGCGTGCCGCCCGCCTGCCGGGCGCGCTCCTCGAGGATGGGGAACATCGCGTAGTTCCGCTCGATCAGCTCGCGCGTCTTCTGCCGCTCGCGGATGTGGACAGTCGCGCCCACCAGCAGATTGTCGAGCACGCTCATCTCCGGGAAGATCCGCCGCCCTTCGGGCACGTGCGCGATTCCGTCCAGCACGATCCTGTCGGGCGCGCGCCTGAGGAGCGACGTCCCCTCGAAGGTGATCTGCCCGCCGACGGGCTGCATGAGCCCGCTGATCGCACGCAGGATCGAGGTCTTGCCCGCGCCGTTGGGGCCCAGCAGCGCGCAGACCTCCCCTTCGCCGACCGACATGCTGACGCCGCGCACCACGCGGTTCACGCCGTAGGCCAGCGTCAGGTCGTCGATCTCCAGCATCTCAGTGCTCGCCGCCGAGGTAGATGCTGACCACCTGCTCGTTCGCGCGGATCTCGTCGGGCGTGCCGGAGACCAGCAGCGCGCCGTGGTGCATGACGAACAGGTATTCGCAGACGTCCATGACCACTTCCATGTTGTGGTCGATGAGCAGCATGGTGAGGCCGCCCCGCTGGCATTCGCGCAGGTGCTCGATCAGGTCGAAGGACTCTTCGCGGCTGAAGCCGGCGAAGGGCTCGTCGAGCAGGAGGACCTTGGGGCCGAGCGCCAGCGCCTGGGCGATCTCCGCGCGGCGGCGCATCAGGTGGCTGAGGTCCGTCGGCAGGTTGGCGCGCACGGAATCCAGCGCGAAGAACGCGAGCAGCGCGTCGGTGCGGGCGTCCTCGTCGCCGGCGCAGCCGGGGTAGCCGAGGTCGCGGCCACCGTGGCGCCCGCCCCAGATCATCGCCGTCCTGATGTTCTCCTCCACCGATTCCTCGGTGAAGAGGCGGTTCTTCTGATAGGTGCGGCTGAGGCCGCTGCGCGCGACCTTGTAGGACGGCAGACGGTGGATCGGCTTCGAATCGAGCGCCACCGTGCCTGCGTCGGGCGTCTCGTGCTTGGTGACGAGGTTGACGAAGGTGGTCTTGCCGGCGCCGTTCGGCCCGATCAGGCCGACGAGGCCGCCGCGCGGCACGTCGAAGCTCACGTCGCGCACGGCTTCGACGCCGCCGAAGCGCTTGCTCAGGTTGCGGACCTCGAGGATGGCGTCCATCGGCCGCTAATGCCCCTTGGTCGCGGCGCCAAGCGCCTGCGCCAGCCGATGCCTGATGCCCACGGCATCGAGGGCGTAGCCCCACAGCAGGTTGACGCCGCCCCAGAGCCCGCCCCGGAAGAACAGGACCGTGACCACAATCAGCCCGCCGAGGACGATCTGGTTCCACTTGCCGAAGTCCTGGATGAGCTGATCGAGGATCACCAGGAAGACGACGCCGATGGCGGGCCCCATCAGGGTGCCCGAGCCGCCGATGATGACGTAGATCACGTACTGGAAGGAGCTCCAGATCGTGAACGAGCTGGGGTCGATGGCGATCTGCATCGACGCGTAGAGCGCGCCGGAGAGCCCCGCGAAGCCGGCCGCGACAACGAAGACGAGCTGCTTGTAGCGGAACACGTCGAGGCCGCGCGCAGCAGCGAGGTCCTCGTCCTGGCGGATCGCGCTGAGCGCCCGGCCCACGTGGCCGCGCGCGAGCCACCACGAGGTGAACGCCGCGACCACGAGGAAGAAGAGCACCACGATCAGGAAGCGTGCGTTGGTGATGAAGATGAAATCGCCGAAGGCCGGCCGGGGGATGCCGGCGGTGCCGTGCGGGCCGCCGGTGAACCACTCCCAGCTGTCGAACATGATGTAGAGGAGCTGGCCGACGGCCAGCGTGCCGATGGCGAAGTGGTAGCCGCGCAGCCGGAACAGCGGATAGCTCAGCAGGTACGCGAGCGCGCTGGTGATGATGATGGCGCAGGGCAGCGCGGCCCAGAAGTCGAACTCGAACTGCTGCACCGTGAGCACGCCGACCACGTAGGCGCCGACGCCGACGAATCCGCCCTGCCCCATTGCGAGGTAGCCCATGTGGCCCATGAGCAGCCCGAAGGGGATGACCGCGATCATCGCCGTGCCGGCGCCCACCAGCAGGCGCAGGTGATAGTTGTTGTCGACCGTCGCCCAGAGGATGCCGAGGAAGGCGAGCAGCACGAGCCAGCCGAGCGCGGCCCGCGTGCGGCGCCCCCCAAGCGACAGGCGGATGCCCTGGAGGGTCGTCATGCGTTGCGGTCCGGCAGGCCGAAGAGCCCTTGCGGGCGGATCATCAGGATCGCCAGGAGCACGAGGAAGGGCACGAGGTCGCCCAGCTTGGAGCCGACGTAGAAGACCGTGAGGTTGTAGAGGATGCCGAGGATGAGGCCGGCGACGATGGAGCCCGCGATGCTGCCCATGCCGCCGAAGATGATGATGACGAGGGCCATGAGCAGCGGCTGGAAGCCCATGTCCGGACGCACGTTGAAGAGCGCGCCCAGCATGGCGCCGGCAGCGCCGCCGAGCGCGCCGCCGAGGAAGAACACGATTGCCGCCACCCGGCGCTTCTTGATGCCCATCAGCGCCGCCGTCTCCTCGCCCTGCGCGGTCGCGCGCATGGTCCGCCCCAGGTGGGTGCGGTAGACGACGAAGTAGAGCAGCGCGAAGAGGATGAGCGTGATCGCGATGGTCACCAGGCGGGCGCCGTCGATGCGGATGTCGCCTGCCGTCAACGCCCAGTCCTCGCCCGGCATGGCGATAGGCCGCGCCTCGAAGTCGCCCCAGATGCGGAGCGCGGTGGTGCCCAGCACCATGTAGAGGCCGAGCGAGGCCAGAAGCTGGTCGGTCAGCGGGCGGCGCTGGAGGAAGCGGAAGACGGCGTTCTCCAGCACGATGCTGAGCAGGCCCATGACGATCATGGCCGCGAAGAAGCCGACGAAGAAGTGCGTGCCGAGCTGGGTCGCGACCACGTAGGCCACGAAGCCGCCCAGCATGATGAGCTGCCCGTGGGCGAGGTTGATGACCCGGTAAACGCCGAAGATGAGGGCGAGGCCCGCCGCCGCCACGGCAAGGTTCATGCCGTAGGAGGCGCCGTAGATGAGCTGCTGGGCGAACGCGGTCACGGCGGGCCGGCCCTAGAGCAACATCCGACCGGACGTGGTCACGCCCGGCTCCGCACGTGCTTCAATTTGCACGCGGTGCGGCCCGGCACCCCCCACCTCACCCCGGCCCTCTCCTCCCCGGCGGGGAGGAGAGGGAGAAATGGCTGGCGCCGCCTTCGTTCCCCCTCCTCCTGGGAGGAGGGGGACAGGGGGAGGTGGGAGTCCTTCGGGCCGTCGTGGTCCCGTCAGGTCGAACAGCGCTCTGGCTCCGGGCGCTCGAACGGCCGGGAGGGCGGCAGGGCGTCGCGGGCACCCTGCGGGGCGCGCGTTGAGAGGCGGCGACGGTGGGAGAGCGCGAAGCAATGGAGCGGCGCGCGCCCGATCAGGCTCGCGCCGCCCCACCGTCTTCACACCCTGCGGGATCCGGACCCGTCCGGTCCCTTGCGCAGGACTACTTCGGCAGCTTGTCGCCGTAGACGTACGGCCCGTAGAAGAGCTCGTCCCGGTAGCTGATGCCGGTGTACCAGACCTTCTCGTCCGCCACGCCGATGATGTACTCGGTGGCGAAGAGCTGGCCGGTCTTCTCGCCGGTATCGGGCCGGGTGAAGAACTCGTTCGTCGGCCCGCGCAGGCCGTTGATCTTCAGGTTGCGCCAGGCTTCCACGATCTTGTCGTTGTCGGTGTGGTCGCCCGAGGCCTGCACGCCGTAGAGGAACCAGATGGCGGCGTCGTAGGCGCCGCGATCGAAGGGGCTGGAGTTCCCGACCTCGGTGTCGCCGTACTTCGCGTTGTAGATGGGCACGTACTTCTCGACGCGTGCGAGGGTCGCCTCGTCCTGCGCCGGGTTGTGCTCCTGCCAGCCCCAGACGTAGCCGGACGACATGTTGATGCCCTGGTCCTTGGCCACGTCGACGAAGATCTGCAGCATCAGCACGTCGTTGCCGAGCAGGATGATCTCGCCGGTCTCGTAGTTGAGGCCCTGCTTCTTCATCTCGTTCATGATCGCCAGCATGTCGGGGAAGATGTAGGCGTCCATGAGCACGATGTCGGGGTCCTGCTCGGCGAGCTTGGCGACGTGGGGCGCGAAGTCGGTGGTGCCGAAGGGATAGAGCACCGCCCAGTCGTGCTGGTACTCGTACCGGCCGCCGCCCTTCTCCACCGCTTCCTGCCAGCCGATGGAGCCGTGCACGGTGTAAAGCTCGTTGCGGCCGATGAAGCCGAGCTTCTTGCGCCCGTCGAAGAGGGCGGGGTCGATGCCGTGCTCCGCCAGCCTCTCGGGCGTTTCGTGGATGAACTCGCCCATGCCGTGCTTCTCGATCACGCCGGTGTCGGTGATGTCGTGGCCATACTTGCGGCCCACGGTCATCGCCGGGCTCGAGCAGATCGCGCAGATGCTGATGATGCCCTGCGGATCGAGGATCGAGGCGGCCGAGAGCAGCGCGGAGTTCATCCGGGGGCCCCAGACCGCCCGGACCTCGTCCTGCTCCACCAGGCGGATCACGGCGTCGATGGACTTCTTGTCCTCGGAGACGTCGTCATAGGCCGTCCACTCGATGGGGATGACCTTGTCGCCGATCTTGAGCCCGCCGCCCTCGCAGGGCTGCGGCGGCACCGCCTCGACGATGCAGTCGCCCTTCATGAACTGCTCGACGGCGAGCCGGACGGCCGCTTCCTCGAAGAGGCCGAGGAACGACGCCGGGCCCGACAGCGTGAAGACGCCGCCGAACTTGAAGGTGTCCTCCGCCTTTGCCAGTTGCGGGCCGGCCACGAGGCCTGCGCAGAGCACTGCTCCCAGCAGTCCTGCCCGAATTGCGCCAAACGATGATGTCATCTCCCTCTCCCTCAGTTCCGCGCCGCGGGCGCCACGAAAAGATGCTCGGATTTTGCCGCGAAGTATGGTGAGCGCCCCGAGGGGTGTCAAACGAAGCCCCGGTCGCGAGCCGTCTCCGCTGTCCGGCGGGAGACCGGAATCACGAGGCGAACGCCTCCGTCAACGGGCCGCGCCATGCGTGGTTGGTCATGTCGAGCTGGATCGGCGAGACCGAGATCGCGTTCTCGTGGATCGCGTGCAGATCGGTCCCGCGGTGCTTCTCGCCGTCCTTGTAGCTGATCTCCACCCAGAAGTAGGGCACGTGGCGCGTATCGATCCGCGGGTCGATCGTGAAGGAGCCCGGCGGCCTCTGCCCCTGGCTCGTGATGAGGACGCCGCGCACGGCCTCCGGCGGCGCGTCCGGGAAGTTGACGTTGACGAGCGTGCCGGCAGGCCACTCCGGCAGGCGCATGAGCTTCCCGATCACGCCGGGCGCGTGGGTCTCCGCGGTTGCCCAGAGCGCCTCGCCCCCCATCGCAAACACCTGGCTGAGCGCGATCGAGCGAATGCCGAGCAGGGTACCCTCCATCGCCGCCGCGACGGTGCCCGAGTAGGTCATGTCCTCCGCCATGTTGGCGCCGCGATTGATGCCCGAGAGCAGGACCGTGGGCCGGTCGTCCGGCATCAGCTCGTAGATCGCCATGAGCACGCAGTCGGTGGGCGTGCCGACCACCGCGTAGCGCCGGTCTCCGAGCTGGCGCAGGCGGATCGGCACGTTCATCGAGATGGAATGGCCGGCGCCGCTCCTTTCGTGATCCGGGGCGACGACCCAGACGTCGTCCGTCATCTCCCGCGCGATCGCCTCGAGGATTCTCAGGCCCCGGGCGTGGATGCCGTCGTCGTTGGTCACCAGAATGCGGTGGTGGGAGAGATCGCTCTCCGCTGGCATGGCGGGGGTCCTTTCGGGCGCGCGAGGCGGGGGCGGCAGTCTCCATCGCCCTGCCGGCCGAGCGCAAGGACGCTTCCGGACTGCCGTGTGTCTCGCGGGCGGACGCTGCGGCGGGCCGGCATTGACAGCCCAAAGGCCGATCCGCATGTTGGCGCCTCCGTTGCGGCGAGCCTGCCCCGGGGGAGAGCGTGGCCAAGCTATACGTGGACTCGGACAAGTACGGCGATCAGGCCAACTCGCCGACCGTCGAGGCGTTCCACAGCGCGATCAAGGATCTCGTCCGCCGCCGCCTCGACGAGAGCGGCGTGGACTGGAACAGCTTCGTCTTCGACAAGTCCTACGACCTGATCGCCGCAGCCGATTTCGAGGAGATCGAGAAGAAGCTGCTCGACGCCGGCCACCGCTACGACTTCTCCGCCGTGATCTCGGTGAACGAGCGGCCCGAGGCCTACAAGCCCGCCGAGGGCATCCTGGGCGACGACCCCGACTGGACCATGGAGCACCCGGACGCGCCCTCTGCTGCGCCGGATGCCGAAGGCCGCGCGCTCTGCGGCGTCGGCGACAACGTGATGCGCGTTAGCGGAAACACCGTGGGGACGGCGCGCTATGTCCGCTCCAGCAGCCAGGTCATGCACTACCTCGGCGACGGCGTGCCGCCCGAGACCATCGCCATCATCGACGATTCCGGCGGCACGCTGACTGCGCCGATCCTCGAGCGGTTCACCGGCATCATCTGCATGGGCGGCACGGTGCGCTCGCACCTCGGCATCCTGGCGCGGGAATACGGCATCCCCTGCTTCATGAACGCCCGGATCACCGGGATCAAGGAAGGCCAGCGGCTGGAGATGGAGACGGCCGCCCCGGCCAAGACGGCGGAGGCCTACCAGAAGGGCGAGGAAATGACCGCCGACATCTGGAAGCTGGTCCGGGAGGCCCCGTGATGGTCGGCGCGCCCCGGCTTTCCTACGCCCAGCTGCTGGAGACCAACAACCTCCTGCAGACCTTCACGGACGAGACCTACTGGCTCTGCGTCACGCGGACGGTGCAGGAATCCAAGCTGTTTCCCGTGCCCCCCTACATGCTGCTCTCCTACCTCAACGCGTTCTATCGCTATCCCTCGCTGCTGCGGAAGGTCGAGAGCGTGATGACGGCCGAGGAAATCGGCGACCGCGCGCGCGAGGGGCGCCCGCCCGGCAAGAGCGCCATGGGCTGGGGGATGCCGGGCTTCTACCTGCTCGGCCGCGAGTGGCTCATCAACATGGGCCTGCTGCGCCCGCAGGACGCCGCCGAGGACGTCGTCTACCTGATGGACTTCTGGAAGCGCCTGCAGCTCTCCTGGCATCGCAACGACGGCCACATCACCAACAAGGAGTTCGGCCACCGCTGCCAGATCCTGCCCGAGCGCCGGCTCCAGGTCTTCGAATCCGACGCCTACGGCTGCACCGCCGGCGATGCGCTCCACAGCGCCGCGACCCAGTTCATGGCGTCGGCGGCGCAGTACGGCTTCCTGGTCAGCTGCGAGAGTCGCATCAGCCTGCTCAACACCGGCCCCTACAAGGTCGCCGACGGCGTCGAGATGATCGTCCGCGAATTCATGGACCTCGGCGAAGGCGACTTCCCCTGGCTCGACGACGTGGCGGCGGACATCCCCTACAACAACCTCACCGTGCCCATGCTGGTGAAGGACTGCCACTTCTACCTGGTGGACGACTGGGGGAGCTTCGAGTCCGAGCCCGAATTCCGGGCGGACAGCATTGTCGGCGTCGGCCTCTACGCCTCCGACCCGCTCACCGACGGGCACGTGCCTGTGGGGATGGAGAGCCGCGAGACCCTGACCGAGACGTTCCGCATGCTGGGCGGGCTCTTCAAGGAGGCGACGGCGCGGCTCTGGAAGCGCATCGCCGGCTGGAGCCGCGACCAGATGCTCGATGCCGGCGCGCTCACCTACTTCGGCATCTGCAAGGATCTCGCCCATGTCGCCGGCGTCTACGCCCACGAGGACTGGATGCTGATCGACGAGCGGGCCGAGCGCTTCCGCCCGCTGCTCAACGACGAGTTCAGCCGCGACTGCCTGGGCGAGCTGGTGGGGCTGCTGACGCTGCCGAGCCATCGCCTCTCGTCCTACAGCATGATGCAGCACGGCAACGGCCCGACGCGCATGTACACGCCGATCCCCTACGCGATCCTGGACGGCGAGGACTACGTGCCGACCTGCGGCCCGGTCTACCCCGGCGGCACCACGCTGCCCGCCAAGGCCGACCGCTACCGCACCAGCCAGGGCGTGCTGACGCTGGAGGAGTACAACGCGCGGGTCCGCGCCTTCACGCCCCGGTCCGACCGCTACCGGTTCCTGGACGAGACCTGGTTCAAGTACAACCACGACACGCCGCGCGCCGAGGAGATGTACCGGCTGGAGCAGGAGCGCGCGCGCAAGATCCAGGGCGGCGGGGCCGCGCTCGGCGCAGAGGAGCTGGCGGCGCTCCCCCGCGACTAGGGGCGCGCGCCCTCCACCACGCGTCCGGGCGACGAGGCTCCATGCAGATCGGCGAATACATCCGGCGGGCGGGCGCCATGCACGGCGACGCACCGGCGCTCACCGAAGGCGCCACCACGCTGAGCTTCCGCGCCTTCGACGCGGCGACGGACCGGCTCGGCAACGCGCTGCTGGCCGAAGGCTTCGAGCCGGGCGATCGCGTGGGCGTGCTGCTGCCCAACGGGATCGACTGCCTGATCGCCTACTACGCGCTCGCCAAGTCGGGCCTCGTGCGGGTCTCGCTCAACGTGCGCGAGAGGGCGGAGGACCACCGCTACAAGCTCGGCGACAGCGGCGCGCGCGGCCTCATCCACGACGACGTCGGCGGTGCCGATGGCTTCGGCGCGCCGATGGTCTACGGCACCGACGCGCTCCGCCGACTCATCGAAGGCGGGCCGAGCGGCGCGTGTCGCGTGGACCGTGAAATCGAGGCGCCCTATCGCCTCGGCTTCACCGGCGGGACCACCGGCGCGCCCAAGGCGGTCACGCTCACCACGCTGGGCGAGACCGCGGAACTCTCGGCCTTCCTCATGGACCTGGTGCCCGACCTCGCGCCGGGCGACCGCTTCCTCCACGCAGCGCCCATCGCGCACGCGTCGGGCGCCTTCTTCCTGCCCGCGTTGGTGCGGGGCGCGCAACAGCTCATCATGCCGCACTTCGACGCCGCCGGCTTCGTCGAGATGGCCGCAGAGGGGCGCGCGACCCACACGTTCCTGGTGCCAACCATGCTGGCGATGATCATGGAGGAGCCCGCGCTGGAGAGCGCGGACCTCCGCTTCAAGCGCATCTGCTACGGCGCCTCGCCCATCGCGCCCAGCCTGCTGGAGCGCGCCATGGCCCGCTTCGGGCCGGTCTTCGCCCAGACGTACGGGCAGGCGGAATCGCCCATGGTCATCACCTTTCTGGCGCCGGAGGACCACGACCGGACGGGCTCGTGCGGGCGGCCCTACACCACCGTGGACGTGGCGATCTGGGACGCGGACGACCGGCCCGTGCCCGCCGGCGAGCGGGGCGAGATCGTCTGCCGCGGAACGCAGCTCATGGCGCGCTACTGGAACCGGCCGGAGGAGACGGCCAGGGCCTTCCGCAACGGCTGGCTCCATACCGGCGACATCGGCCGCATGGACGAGGACGGCTTCTATTACATTCTCGACCGCAAGAACGACATGCTCATCAGCGGCGGCTACAACGTCTATCCACGCGAGATCGAGGACGTGCTGCTGGCGCACGAGGGCGTCGTCGAGGCCGCGGTCGTGGGCTTGCCGGACGAGAAGTGGGGCGATCGCGTCCACGCCGTGGTCACCGGCCGGCCCGGCCTCGACCCGGAGGCCGTGCGGCTCTTCTGCCGCGAGAGGCTCGCGGGCTACAAGTGCCCGAAGGGCGTCGAGGTCTGGGACGCGCTGCCCAAGAGCGCGGCGGGCAAGCTCCTGAGGCGCGCGGTGCGCGACCGTGTTCTCGCATCCGTAGCGGCCGGCGAGCGGAAGAGCGCCTGAGCGATGGCAGACGCCTATCTCGTCCTCCACGGCCTCGCGATCAAGAGGCACGCGGACGCCGTCGCGGTCGCCGCCGCGCTCGGGCTCGACGCTGCCGCCGTGCGGGCGGCGCTCGACGAGGCGGTCGGGACGGGCCGCGTGGCGCGCGCCGGCGATGGCTACACCCTGCAGCCGCTCGCCCGCGTGGCCCTCGACGGCGCCTATTCCAGGCTGTTCGCCGCGCAGCGGGCGGACGCGGCCTTCGCCGCCGCCCACGAGCGCTTCGAGACGATCAACCGGGACCTCAAGGCCCTGATGACCGCGTGGCAGACCATCGAGATCGATGGCGAGAGCGTGCTCAACGACCACGCCAACAAGGACTACGACGATCGCCTGATCGACCGCCTCGGCGCCCTGCACGAGCGGGCGGAGGCGGTCTTGGGCGCGCTCGCGGCCGGGCTGCCGCGCCTCGCGATCTACACGCAAAAGCTCGAGGCCGCGCTGGAGAAGGCGGAGGATGGCGCCATCGAGTGGGTCAGCGGCGCGCGGATCGACTCCTACCACACGGTATGGTTCGAGCTTCACGAAGACCTGCTGCGCATCCTCGGCCGCACGCGTCAGGACTAGCCGTGGGGACCATCGGCCGTTGGGTCCTGCCCCTCGACGGCGCCGCGCTGCCGGACCGCGCGCTGGTCGGCAGCAAGGCCCGGGGCATCGCCGTCATGCGCCACGCGGGCCTCCCGGTGCCGCCCGCCTTCGTGATGACCACCGAGGCCTGCCGCGCCTATCTGGCCGGGGGCGAGCTGCCGGAGGGCCTCCCGGACGAGCTTTACGCGGGCATCGCCATGCTGGAGGCCGAGACGGGGCGCCGCTTCGGCGCGCCCGAGCGCCCGCTGCTGCTGGCGGTCCGCTCCGGCGCCGCCGTGAGCATGCCCGGAATGCTTGATACGGTGCTCAATCTCGGCATCGACGCGGAGATCGAGGCGGCGCTCGCGCGCGAGAGCGGCGATGCGGACTTCGCCCGCGACACGCACCGGCGCTTCCACGAGATGTACGCGCGCATCGTGCTCAGGGCGGGGATCGACGGGCTTCAGCCTGAGGGGACCGTCGAGGCGTGGCGCGCGGCGGTGGCGGAGAGCGGAGCCACGGGCAGTGTGCCTGCAGCGCCGGCCGATCAGCTTCTCGGCGCCGTCCGCGCGGTGTTCGAGTCATGGAACGGGCGGCGCGCCCGGCGCTACCGCGCCCATCACGGGCTTTCCGACGACGCCGGCACGGCGGTCACGCTGCAGGCGATGGTGTTCGGCAACCTCGGCCGGCGGAGCGGGACCGGCGTGCTCTTCAGCCGCAACCCGCTCAGCGGCGTGCCGGAGCCCTACGGCGAGTATCTCGCCCGCGCCCAGGGCGAGGACGTGGTCTCCGGCCAGCGGACGCCCCAGGGTCTGGATGCGCTGGCATCCTCCCTGCCGGCGGCGCACGCCGCCCTGACCCAGGCCGCGCGCCGGCTGGAGGCGCTGAACCGGGATGTTCAGGACATCGAGTTCTCGGTACAAGAAGGCGCGCTCTATCTGTTGCAGACCCGCACCGCCGCGCGGGCGCCCGCGGCGGCCATCCGCATCGCGGTCGATCTGGTGAACGAGGGAACGATCTCCACCGGCGAGGCGGTCGCCCGCGTCAGCGCGGCTCAGGTCCGCACGCTGCTCATGCCGCGCCTTGCCGACGGCGCGGCGGAAGCGGCGACAGTGCTCGCCGAGGGCGAGGGGGCGAGCCCCGGCATCGGCATCGGCCGGGCCGTCCTGGAGGCGGACGAGGCGGAGGCGCGCGGAGAGGCCGGCGAGGACGTGGTGCTGGTGCGCCCGACCACCAGCCCGGAGGACGTGCACGGCATGGTCGCCGCCCGCGCCGTCGTGACCGAGACCGGGGGTGCGACCTCCCATGCCGCCGTGGTAAGCCGCTCCCTCGGCGTTCCCTGCGTCGTCGGCTGCGGCGCGGGCGTGGGCGCTGCGCTGGCGGGCAGGGAGGTGACGGTGGACGGCACGGCGGGGCAGGTGTTCGACGGCGCGTTGCCGGTGCGCGCGCCCGAGGAGACGGACGATCCGCACCTGCGCCGGATCGCGGACTGGGCCCGCGCGGCCGCGCCGATCGCGGTCTACCGGACGGGCGAGAGGGCGCCGGAGGGTGCGCTGGATCTCGACCGCACGCCCGGCGGCGAGGATGCCGGGCGGTTGCCGGCGCTTCTGCAGGGCGCACGGGGCGCAAGCGGCGGGGCGCTGGCCAGCGATGCCGGCGTCGCGGCCGCCGTCGCCGCCGATCTCGAGTTCATCATCGTGCGCCAGGCCCTGCCGGCGCTGCTCGCGGCCTGCGCCGCCGCGCGTGCGGAGCACACGGAGCCCGCCGCATGAGCATCGAGCGCAAGGAGGTCGAGGCGCTGATCCGCATCTTCGACCGCTCGGACTGGCACGAGCTTCGGTTGGAGACCGATGGCCTGAAGCTGGTGCTCTCCAAGGACGCGGATGCGGCGGTGCCCGGCGGCGCGCCAGCCTGGACTGCCGTAGCCCCGGCGGGAGGCGCTTCGCCCCAACCGGCTGCCCAGCGGGACAACGCGGCTGCGAACGACGGGATGGTTCCGATCACCGCGCCCAACCTCGGCACCTTCTACCGCGCGCCCAAGCCGGGCGCCGCGCCCTACGTGGAGGTCGGCCAGAGCATCACCGAGGCGACCGAGGTGTGCCTGATCGAGGTGATGAAGCTGTTCACGCCGGTGCGCGCCGGCATCAGCGGCCGCATCGTCGCCGCCTGCGTGGACGACGGCGAGATGGTGGAGTTCGGCGCGCCGCTCTTCCTGGTCGAGCCGGAGGCTGGGCCGGCCGAGACGGCGTGATGGCCCTCTCGCGCGTCTTCGTCGCCAACCGGGGCGAGATCGCCGTTCGCATCGTCCGCGCCTGCCGCTCGCTCGGCCTGGAGAGCGTCGTCGGCGTCTCCGACGCGGACCGCGAGAGCCTGGCGGCGGAGAGCGCGGACCGTGCCGTCGTGCTGGGGCCGGCGCCGGCGCGCGACAGCTACCTCAACGCCAACCTGCTGGTGCACGCGGCGAAGGCCACCGCATGCGACGCGCTCCATCCGGGCTACGGCTTCCTCTCGGAATCGGCGGCGCTGGTGTCGCTCTGCGAGCGGGAGGGAATCGCGTTCGTGGGGCCGCGGGCGGACACCATCGAGCGGCTCGGCGACAAGCTTATGGCGCGCGCCATCGCGGCCGAAGCGGGCGTGCCGGTCGTCCCCGGCTCCGGCGCGATCCGCTCGGCGGCCGAGGCCCGGAAGTTCGCCGCGCGCATCGGCTATCCCGTGCTGATGAAGGCAAGCGCCGGCGGCGGCGGGCGCGGCATGTTCGTGGCGCGCACGGACAAGGATATCGACGACGGCTTCGAGCGCGCATCTGCGGAGGCCGAGGCCGCCTTCGGCGACGGCGCCCTCTTCGCCGAGCGCTTCGTGGAGGACGCGCGCCACGTCGAGGTGCAGATCATGGGGGACGGTGCGGGCACGGTCGTCCACTTCGGCGAGCGCGACTGCTCGGTGCAGCGGCGCTTCCAGAAGATGGTGGAGGAGGCGCCGGCGGCGTCGCTTCCCGCCGAGGCGCGTGCGCACATCCACGCGGCCGCCTGCCGCCTCGCCCGGCACCTCGACTACCGCAGCGCCGGCACGGTGGAGTTCCTCTACGACACGGCCCGCGGCGAGGCCTACTTCATCGAGGCCAACGTGCGCATCCAGGTGGAGCATCCCGTGACCGAGGAGATCACGGGCATCGACCTGATCGCGGAGCAGCTCAGGATCGCGGGCGGCGGCGGTCTCAGCGTCGCGCAGGAGGACATCGCGCCGAGCGGCCACGCCATCGAATGCCGCATCAACGCCGAGGCGCCGGAGCGGGCCTTCGCGCCCTCGCCCGGCCTGATCGACGCCTGGTGCGTGCCTGAGGGCCAGGGCATCCGCATAGACAGCCATTGCCGCGCAGGCGCGCTCGTGCCCCCCTTCTACGACAGCATGATCGCCAAGCTGATCGTGCGCGCAGGCAGCCGTGCCGAGGCGGTGGCGCGCATGGGCGGCGCGCTGGCGGATTTCCGGATCGGCGGGATCGACACCAACTTGGCCTTCCAGGCGCGGCTGGTGCGGCACCCGGACTTCGCCGCCAACAGGCTCAACACGCGCTGGCTGGAGGACGTCTTCATGCCCTCGCTCGTGCATTAGGCGGGAGTGACGATGGCGCACATCGAATTCCTCGACGAGACCATGCGGGACGGGCAGCAGAGCCTGTGGGGCATGCGCATGCAGGCAGGCATGGCGCTCCCCATCGCGCCGGTGATCGACCGTGTCGGCTACCGCGTGGTGGACCTCACCGGCTCGAGCCTCTTCGAGGTGCTGATCCGCCACTGCCGCGAGAACCCGTGGGAGGGGCTGGACCTCCTGGTCGCCGCCATGCCGGGCAGCACCATCCGGGGCGGCATGCGCAGCAATGCGAGCGTGACCTTCGGCGTCACGCCCGATGCGCTGATGGACGTCTGGATGCGCCGGCTCTGCGTGCACGGCTGCCGCAGCTTCTGGATCTACGACGTGCTCTTCAACATCGACAAGACCCACCGGCTCGCAAAGGTGGCCAAGGAGTTCGGCGCCGAGGTGGCGGGCGCCATCATGTTCACGCTGAGCCCCGTGCACACCGACGACTACTACGCCGACAAGGCGGACAGGCTCTCGGCGTCTTCGGATATCGACACGCTCCTGCTCTACGACACCGGCGGCGTGCTGGAGCCGGACCGCATGCGCACGCTGGTGCCGGCCATCATGGCGAAGGCGCGCGGCAAGCCCATCGAGTTCCACTCGAACAACCTGCTGGGCGCCTCCGGGCGGGCCTACGTCGAGGCGATCAAGCTCGGCATCCGCATCCTGCATACCGCCTGCGGGCCGATGGCGAACGGCCCCTCGGTCCCCTCGGTCGAGGTGATGACGCGGAACGTCGAGCACCTGGGCCACAGCCACAACATCGACCGCTCGCTGCTGCCCGAGATCGCCGAGCACTTCGAGCGCGTGGCCGCCGCGGCCGGCTTCCCCACAGGCGTGCCGCAGGAGTACGACCTCTTCTCCGTGCGCCACCAGATACCGGGCGGAATGATGGGGACGCTGAAGGCGCAGCTCGCCCAGCACGAGATGGCGGAGCGCCTCGACGACGTGCTGGAGGAGACCGGCCGCGTGCGCCAGGAGCTGGGCTATCCCGGCATGGCGACGCCGTTTTCCCAGCTCGTCGGCACGCTGGCCGTGCTCAACATCGTGACCGGCGAGCGCTACTCGGTGATCCCTGACGAGGTGATCCAGTATGCCGGCGGGCACTACGGCGAGCCCGTCGCGCCTATCGACGAGGACGTGCTGGACCGGATCATGGCCGCGCCGCGGGCGCGGGAGGTGCTGGCCGAGCCGCCGGAGCAGCCCACGGTGGAAGAGCTGCGCAGGCGCCACGACACGGGGGACGACGACGAGCTGATCCTGCGCGCCCTGGTTCCGGCAGCGGATCTCGACAGGATGCGTGCGGCCGGCCCCGTGAAACGCGACTTCCCCATCCTTTCGACGCCCGAGCTGGAGCACGTGCGCAAGCTCATGGCGCTGTCCACCTCGAAATACGTGGAGCTGGAGACCGCCACGCTCTCGGTCTCGCTGCGTCGCGCCGGGTAGCGCAGGGATGCGCCGCGCCTGCATCGTGGATGTCGTCCGCACCCCCTTTGCGAAGGGGCGCGAGGGTGGGGCGCTGAGCGCGGTTCATCCGGTCGACCTGCTGGCGCACACGCTGAAGGGGCTCGTCGCGCGCACCGGCATCGACCCCGGCGCGGTCGACGACGTGATCGCCGGCTGCGTCATCCAGGTCGGCGAGCAGGCCGCGAATATCGGCCGCCAGGCGTGGCTCGCCGCCGGCTTCCCCGAGGCCGTCCCCGCCGTCACTATCGACCGCAAGTGCGGCTCGGCGCAGCAGGCCATGGACTTCGCCGCGCAGGGCGTGATGGCGGGCGCCTACGACCTCGTGATCGCCTGCGGGGTCGAGATGATGAGCCGCGTGCCGATGGGCAGCAACCGGCGCGGCAAGGACCACCTGGGGCCGATGCTGCGCCGGCGCTACGCCGAAGGGCTGGTGCACCAGGGCATCTCCGCCGAGCTGATCGCCGCCCGCTGGGGGCTTTCGCGCGATGCGCTCGACGCCTATGCGCTGCGCTCCCACCAGCGCGCGGCGGCGGCCGAGGATCGCGGCGTCTTCGCCCGTGACATCCTGCCCGTCGACGGCGTGGCGACGGACGAGGGCATCCGCCGCGACACGAGCGCCGGAAAACTTGCGGCGCTCGAGCCCGCGTTCGTCGATGCCGGGACGGCCGAGCGTTTTCCCGAGATCGGCTGGGTGGTGACGGCGGGCAACTCGAGCCAGGTCTCCGACGGCGCCTCGGCGATGCTGATCGCATCGGAAGAGATGGCACGACGGCTGCAGCGCGCGCCGCGTGCCGCCATCACGCACTTCGCGGTCTCCGGCGACGACCCGGTGCTCATGCTGACCGGGATCATCCCCGCGACGGAGAAGCTGTTGGCGCGAAGCGGCCGGAGCCTGGGCGAGATCGATCGCTTCGAGGTCAACGAGGCCTTCGCTCCCGTGGTGCTGGCCTGGGCGGAGGCGCTGGGCGCGGACCTCGATCGCGTGAACGTGGGCGGCGGCGCGATCGCCTTCGGCCACCCCGTGGGCGCCTCGGGCGGCCGGCTCACCGCCAACCTGATCGGCAGCCTGGAGGAGAGCGGGGGCCGTCTCGGCCTTCAGACCATGTGCGAGAGCGGCGGCATGGCCAACGCGACGCTGATAGAGCGGCTGGGGTGAGGACGGCGCCGGAGAGGCCGCTCACGCCGCGAGGAAGTGGCCGCCGTTGACGAAGATCGTCTGCCCCTGGACGAACGCCGCATCGGGGCTCGCGAGAAACCGGATCACGCTCGTGTAGTCCTCGTCGCGCACGCCGCGCCCGCTGGGGTTCGTCTCGGCCGCGTGCTTGGCGATCTCCGCCGCCTGGTCGCCGAAGAGCGCCCGCAGCGCATCCGTCTCCACCACGCCCGGCGCGATGCTGTTGATCCGCACGCCGCGCGGCGCAAGCTCGCTGGCGAGGTAGCGAACCAGCGATTCCGCCAGCGCCTTGGCGACGCCGATGGCGGCGTAGTTGGGGACGACCGTGCGCCCGCCCCTGCTGGTGAGGAAGAAGACCGTGCTGCCGCTCACGAGCAGGGGATCGGCCGCCTGCACCAGGTAGAGCAGCGCCGTGCCGTTGAGGTTGACGGCAGCGGTGAAGTCGTCCGCGTCGCAGTCGAGCGCGGGCCGGGGGATGGCGCGGACGGCGCAGTGGACGAGCTGGTCGAGCGAATCGGTCCGCGCCGCCACCTCGGCGAGCACGGCGCGCGCGCCCTCCGGCGTGCCGACATCCCGCTTGATGAGGTGGCAGCGCGCGCCCTTCGCCTCGACCAGGGAGCGCGCCTCGCGCGCCGCGTCGTCGTCGCCCTGGTAGTTGAGGAACGCGTCGACGCCGGGTTCGGCGAAGGCGAGCGCGATGGCGCGTCCGATGCCCTTGGTCCCACCCGTTATCAAGATCGACATGGCGCCCCCGCTGCGCTGCGCATTCAAACAGGTCGTCCGGTAAGTGATTGATATTACCATGCAACGGCGCCGGGCGCGTTCCTTGACCGGGGTCTTTCGGCCGATACAATCCCGCTCCGCCGCAGGAGGGAGAGTCGACGGATGAGCGTGAACACCATCGGCGTGGTGGGCGCCGGCATGATGGGCTCGGAGATCGCGCTGGTGATGGCGCTCGCCGGCAAGAAGGTGCTGCTGAGCGACCGCGACCGCGCGCTTCTCGACAGGGCATCGGCCAAGCTCGACGGGGTTCTCGACAAGGGAATCGCGCGCGGCTTCTACAGCGAGGACGACAAGGCCAGGGCGCTCGCCAACCTGCGGACCACCCTCGACATCGGCGACTTCGCGCCCTGCGACATGGTGATCGAGGCCGTGTTCGAGGACGAGGACGTGAAGGCCGGCGTGTTCGCGACGCTCGACGGGATCCTGGCTCCCGAATGCCTGATCGCCAGCAACACGTCGAGCATCTCGATCACGGTGCTCGCCTCCTACGTGGGCGAGGCGCGCCGGCCGTTCTTCCTCGGCACCCACTTCTTCTCGCCGGTCTCCCGCATGAAGCTGGTGGAGGTGATTCCGGGGCTGGAGACGGCGGACGAGACGGTCGCCGCCGTCACCGCCGTCTGCGAGGAGGCGGGAAAGACGCCGGTGCCGATCAAGGATGTGGTGGGCTTCGCCGTCAACCGCCTGATCCACATCTTCTGGATCGAGGCGATCCGCCTGGTGGAGGAAGGCGTGGCGACGCCCGAGGACATCGACACCGCCTGCAAGCTCGGAATGGGGCTTCCGGTCGGACCCTTCCGCCTCATGGATGCGGTGACCAACAACCTCAGCCTCGACGTGCAGGAGATCCTGCACGAGGCCTACGGGCCGCGCTTCATGCCGCGGCCGCTGCTGAAGCAGATGGTCAAGGCGGGCTACAATGGGCGCAGCACCGGCAAGGGGTGGTATCGCTACGACGAGGCTTGAGACCGGAAACGGTGCCCGCGCAGACCGGATCGAGGAGGGAGAGAGATGGAAGCAGCAGTGTTCAGGGGCGTCGGAAACCCGCTGTCGATCGAACAGGTCGACGAGCCGGCGGTGCGTCCGGGCGACCTCCTCATCAAGGTCGAGTACTGCGGGATCTGCGGCTCCGACCTGCACGCGACCGAGGCGGGCGCGCTGGTGGTGCCCGACGGCCAGATCCTCGGCCACGAGTTCACCGGCACCGTCGTCGAGATGGGTGCGGACGTGGGCGGCGAGTGGAAGGTCGGCGACCACGTGACCGCGGTGCCGGTCAACGCGTGCGCGGAGTGCGGGCGCCAGTGCAGGCTCGGCATGGGCATCCACTGCCCGAACAACATCATCACCGGCTTCGGCGCACCGGGGGCATACGCCGAATACATCCGGGTCGATGCCGGCAACGCGCTGCGCCTGCCGCAGGGGCTCGGCTTTCGCGACGGCGCCACGGCGGAGCCGCTCTCCGTCGGCCACCACGTGATCGACAAGGCCGCCATGCGGCCCGGCACCAATGTGCTGGTGATCGGGGCCGGCCCCATCGGCCTCTCGTGCACCACGTTCGCCCGCTTCTCCGGCGCCCGCCACGTGGTGGTGAGCGAGTTCGCCGAGAACCGCCGCAAGCGCGCCCTGGCGATGGGCGCCACCGCGGCCATCGACCCGAACGCGGGCGACGTGGCCGGGCAGTACGCGGCGATCGCCGGCGGCCCGCCCGACCTCGTCATCGAGTGCGTCGGCGTGCCCGGCATGCTGGAGCTCTGCATCAACCTGGTGAAGCACCAGGGCAAGGTGATGGTCTGCGGCGTCTGCACCAGGGAAGAGAGCTTCATCCCGCTCGCCGCGCTGGCGAAGGAGGTGTGCCTGCAGTGGGCGCTCGGCTACAAGCCGAGGGATTTCGAGGTGGTGCTCGACCTGCTCGCGAGCGGGCGGATCGATCCCGCGCCGCTCATCACCCACGTGATCGGCTTCGACGACCTCGCCGCGCGCTTCGAGCGGCTGAGGACGCCGACCGACGAATGCAAGGTGCTGTTGCGCCCCCAGCGGGACTGACGGGAGGAACACCATGACCGGACGGGTCGACGGCAAGATCGCGCTCATCTCGGGCGCCGGCACGGGCGTCGGGCGCGCCTGCATGGTTCTGTTCGGGCGCGAGGGTGCCAGCGTGGTCGGCTGCTCGCGCACCCAGGCCAATCTCGACGAGACGATGCGGCTCACGAAGGAGGCGGGCGGCGAGGGCCTCGTGGTCGCGCACGACCTGGCCCGGCCCGAGGGCGCGGAGGCCCTGATCCGGGCTGCGATGGATGCCTACGGGCGCATCGACATCCTCGTGAACTGCGCGAGCGTCGGCTACAGCTGGCTCCAGCAGAGCCCGGACTCCATGGGCGACGTCGTCAACACGACGCCCGAGAAGTGGCAGGAGGTGATGGCGATCAACCTCGATTCGTACTTCTACCTCTGCCGCGGCGTCGTTCCGCTCATGCGGGAGCAGGGCGGCGGAGCGATCGTCAACGTGGCCAGCATCTCCGGCTTCCAGGGGCTTCCCGTCGCCCACACCTACACCGCCTCCAAGGGGGCGGCGATCAACCTGACGCGCTCGCTCTGCGTCGCCTATGCCAAGGACAACATCCGGGCCAATTGCGTGGCGCCCGGCTTCATCGACACGCCGATGGTGGCGCCGGTGCTCAACCTCTTCGACGACGCGGACATGGCGGAGCGCATCACGCCGATGGCCCGCCCCGGCACGCCGGAGGAGATGGCCTACGGCTGCCTCTATCTCGGCTCCGACGAGGCGACCTACTGCAACGGCACCGTGCTCACCATCGACGGCGGCACTACCGCACGGCAATAGGCCCGCCTGCGCCGGGCCCCCGCCTGCAGGGCTTCCCGGAATCCCTGCTGCGCGAGTGCGGTCCGCGTTTCTGTATCTGCTGGAGCGCTTTTCGACCTGACCCGATCACGACAGCCCGAAGGACTCCCACCTCCCCCTGTCCCCCTCCTCCCAGGAGGAGGGGGAACGAAAGCGGCGCCAGCTTTTTCTCCCTCTCCTCCCCGTCGGGGAGGAGAGGGCCGGGGTGAGGTGGGGGTTTCTCGGGTCGCACTGCATGCAAGAGGAGGAACGTGCGGCAGCCGGGTGTGACCGCGTCCGGTCGGATGTTGCTTCAGGCCGCCTCGGGGCGGCGGATGAGCGCCATGATGTCCTGCGCGGCGGCGGGGATGTTGGTGCCGGGGCCGTAGACGGCGGCGACGCCGGCCCCGTGCAGGAACGCGTGGTCCTGCGGCGGAATGACGCCACCGCAGACGACGACCACGTGGCCCGCGCCGGCCTCGCGCAGCGCCTCCACCAGCTCCGGCACCAGGGTCTTGTGGCCGGCCGCCTGGCTGGAGACGCCGACGACGTGCACGTCGTTCTCCACCGCGTCGCGGGCGGCCTCTCCGGGCGTCTGGAAGAGCGGGCCGATATCGACGTCGAAGCCGATGTCGGCGAAGGCCGTCGCGATCACCTTGGCGCCCCGGTCGTGGCCGTCCTGGCCGAGCTTGACCACCAGGATGCGGGGCCGCCGCCCCTCCGCCTCGGCGAAGAGGGCGGTCTCGCGGCGGATGGTCTGAAAGGCGTCGTCCTTCGCGTAGGCCGCGCCGTAGACGCCCGAGACCGTGCGCACGGTCGCCCGGTGGCGCGTGAATGCGGCTTCCATCGCGTCGGAGACCTCGCCCACCGTCGCCCTGGCGCGCATGGCGTCGACCGTGAGCGCGAGCAGGTTGCCGTCCCCGTTCGCGGCCTCCGTGAGCCGCGTCAGCGCGGCGCGGCAGGCCGCTTCGTCCCGCCCGGCGCGAACCTCGGCGATGCGGGCGATCTGGGCCTCGCGCACCGCGTAGTTGTCGACGTCGAGGAGCGCCGGCATGTCGTCCGAATCCGTCTGGTAGCGGTTGACGCCGACGACGACATCCTCGGCCCGGTCGAGCCGCGCCTGGCGGCGGGCGGCGGCCTCCTCGATGCGGAGCTTCGGCATGCCGGCGGCCACCGCCTTGGTCATGCCGCCCAACGCCTCCACCTCGTCGATCAGCGCTGACGCCTCGCGGGCGAGCGAGGCGGTGAGCGCCTCCACGTAGTAGGAACCGCCCAGCGGGTCCACGACCCGGGGCACGCCGGTCTCGTGCTGCAGGATGAGCTGGGTGTTTCGCGCGATCCGGGCCGAAAAATCGGTGGGCAGCGCCACGGCCTCGTCCAGCGCGTTGGTGTGGAGCGACTGGGTGCCGCCGAGGACCGCCGCCATCGCCTCGTAGGCGGTGCGGACCACGTTGTTGTAGGGGTCCTGCTCGGCCAGCGAGACGCCCGAGGTCTGGCAGTGGGTCCGGAGCATGAGCGAGCGCGGGTCCTCGGCCCCGAAGCCTTGCATGAACCTGGCCCAGAGCAGCCGGGCCGCGCGCAGCTTCGCCACCTCCATGAAGAAGTTCATGCCGATGCAGAAGAAGAACGAGAGCCGGGGCGCGAAATCGTCGATGGCGAGGCCGCGCGAATGCGCCGCGCGCACGTAGTCGAGGCCGTCGGCGAGCGTGAAGCCCAGCTCCTGCACCAGCGTCGCCCCGGCCTCCTGCATGTGGTAGCCGGAGATCGAGATCGAGTTGAAGCGCGGCATGTGCCTGGCCGTGTACGCGATGATGTCGGCCACGATCCGCATGCTGGGCTCGGGCGGGTAGATGTAGGTGTTGCGGACCATGAACTCCTTGAGGATGTCGTTCTGGATGGTGCCGGCCAGCTTCTCGGGCCCCACGCCCTGCTCTTCCGCCGCCACGATGTAGGCGGCCAGCACCGGCAGCACGGCGCCGTTCATGGTCATCGACACGCTGACCTCGCCCAAGGGAATGCCGTCGAAGAGGCGCTTCATGTCTTCGACGGTGTCGATGGCGACGCCCGCCTTGCCCACGTCGCCGCGCACGCGCGGGTGGTCGCTGTCGTAGCCCCGGTGGGTCGCGAGGTCGAAGGCGACGGAGAGACCCTTCTGGCCGGCGGCGAGGTTGCGCTTGTAGAAGGCGTTGCTCTCCTCGGCGGTGGCGAAGCCCGCATACTGGCGGATGGTCCACGGCCGGTTGGCGAACATGGTGGCGCGGACGCCCCGCGTGTAGGGCGCGAACCCCGGCAGGCCCGGCTGGTCCTCCAGCGCCTCCAGGTCGGCCGCGGTGTAGAGCGGCTTGACCGTGATGCCTTCCGGCGTCTCCCACGCGAGCCCGGCCGGGTCTCCGCCCTTCAGCTCGGCCGCGGCAAGGGCCTCCCAGTCGGCGGCTGTCTTGTCGGCGAAATCGGTCATGGCGCTGGGCTCCCGCTCTCCGGCGCTCGCAGCCTCGTACACCCGGATAGTGCCACGGGCGCACGGCTCGTGTAACCGCGATATGCCACGCCATTTTGCCCCTGTGAACCTTCCGGGCTTTTCGGGTAAAAGAGAGCGCCAACACGGTGCTGCGGCTATGGGAGGAACCCCTCGCACATGAGCAATCTACGATTCGAGGCGCCCGAGACGGTGGAGGACGCCGTCCGGCTTCTCGCTGAGGCCGACGGCGAAGCCAAGCCGCTCGCCGGCGGCACCGACCTCCTGGTCCAGCTGCGGACGGACTTCGTCCGGCCTGGCCTGATCGTCGATCTGAAGCGCATTCCGGCGCTCATGGACGTGACGGTGAACGGCGGCGAGATCCGCGTCGGCGCGGCCGTCTCCGGCGCGACGCTCGGCAAGAACGAGGCTGTGACGGCCGCGTGGCCGGGGGTGGTGGAAGCGCTGGAGCTGATCGGCTCGACCCAGATTCAGGGCCGCGCCTCGCTCGGCGGCAACCTCTGCAACGGCTCGCCGGCAGCCGACAGCGTGCCCGCGCTGATCGCGGCCGGCGCGGTGTGCGAGATCGCAGGGCCAGGCGGCACCCGCTCCATGCCGGTGGAGGACGTGGTGACGGGCCCGGGCCAGCTTGCCCTCGGCCCCGGTGAGATCGTCGTCTCGTTCGTCATGCCGAAGCCGCCGCCGCGCTCGGGCGACGCATACCTGCGCTTCATCCCGCGTACCGAGATGGACATTGCCGTGGTCGGCGCCGGTGTCGCGCTCACGCTGGACGAGGCGGGCGTCTGCACCCACGCGAGGCTCGGCCTCGGCGCGGTCGCGCCCCGGCCGCTGCTGGTGGAGGACGGCGCGAAGGCGCTGATCGGCACCACGGTGGACGACGATGCGCTCGCCAACCTTGCCGCGGCCGCGAGCGCCGCCTGCAATCCCATCGACGACAAGCGCGGGACAATCGAATACAGGGTCAAGGTGGCGGGAGTGCTGGCCAGGCGGGCCGCGCTCATCGCCCTCGAGCGAGCGAGGAGCAACGGCTGATGGCCAAGTATCATGTAACCACCAGCATCAACGGAGAGCCGACGGAGTTCCTCTGCTCGGGCGAGCAGACGCTGCTCGACGTGCTGCGCGACGAGCTGGAGCTTACCGGCACGAAGGAAGGCTGCGCCACCGGCGACTGCGGCGCCTGCAGCGTGACCGTGGACGGCACCCTGGTCTGCTCCTGCCTGATGCTCGGCACCGAGGCCGAGGGCCGCGAGATCGGCACCATCGAGGGCATGGCCGAAGGCGACACGCTGCATCCCTTGCAGCGCCAGTTCCTGGAGGATGCGGCGCTGCAGTGCGGCATCTGCACGCCGGGCTTCCTGGTCGCTGCCAAGGCGCTGCTCGACGAGAACCCCAATCCCACCGAGACGGAAGCGCGCTACTGGCTGGCCGGCAACCTCTGCCGCTGCACCGGCTACGACAAGATCATCCGCGCCGTGATGACGACGGCGGCGGAGCTAAGGGGAGAATAGCTCATGGCAACCGCCAAGCAGGAGATCGGTAACGGCAACGGCTCGCTCAAGTACGTCGGCACGCGGCCGTGGCGCCCCGACGGCGTCGACAAGGTGACCGGCAGGGCCAAGTTCGGCGCGGACATCTCGCTGCCGGGCATGCTCGTGGGCCGGATGCTGCGCAGCCCCCACGCGCATGCGCGCATCATCTCCATCGACACGTCGGCGGCCCGCGCGCTGCCTGGCGTGAAGGCCATCGTCACCCGGGACGAGTTGCCTGACATCCCGAACCAGTGGGTGCCGGCGGGCGAGGTGGCGGTCAACTACCGCGACATGTCGCAGAACGTCATGGCGCGGGAGAAGGCGCTCTATGACGGCCACGCCGTGGCCGCGGTGGCGGCGACGTCCGCAGCCATCGCCAAGCAGGCGATCGATCTGATCGAGGTGGAGTACGAGGTGCTGCCGCACGTGATCGACGTGCGCGAGGCGATGGAGCCGGATGCGCCCGTGCTGCACGACGACATGTTCACCGAGGGCGTGGAGCCCACGCCGGAGACGGCGTCGAACATCTTCAAGAAGGTCGAGTTCGCGCACGGCGACCTGGAGAAGGGATTCGCCCAGGCCGACGTGATCGTGGAGCGCACCTTCACCACCAAGCCCGTGCATCAGGGCTACATCGAGCCGCACGCGGTGGTCGCCAGCGCCGGCGAGGACGGTCAGTGCGAGATCTGGTGCTGCACCCAGGGGCAGTTCACCGTGCGCGCCTACTGCGCCAACCTGCTCGGCATCGAGATCGGCAAGATCAACGTCACGCCGTCGGAGATCGGCGGCGGCTTCGGCGGCAAGACCGTGGTGTACCTCGAGCCGATCGCGCTGAGGCTGTCGCAGCTTGCCGGCCGGCCGGTCAAGATGGTGATGTCGCGGGAGGAGGTCTTCCGCGCCAGCGGGCCGACTTCCGGAGGCGCCATGACGATCAAGATGGGCGCCACCAAGGAGGGCAAGATCACCGCAGCCAAGGCGTGGATCGCCTATCAGGCCGGCGCCTTCCCCGGCTCGCCGATCGGGCCGGGCTGCATGTGCGTCTTCGCCCCCTACGACATCGAGAACGCCGAGGTCGAGGGCTACGACGTGGTGACGAACCGGCCCAAGGTGGCGGCCTACCGCGCGCCGGGCGCGCCGATCTCCGAGTTCGCGTCCGAAGGGGTGGTCGACGAGCTTGCCAAGAAGCTCGGCATCGACCCGGCCGAGTTCCGCCTGATGAACGCGGCGAAGGAAGGCACGCGCGCCCTCTACGGGCCCAAGTTCGGGCCGGTCGGCTGCATCGAGACGCTGGAGGCCGCGCGCAGCAGCGAGCATTACAAGACCCCGCTCGGCCCCAACCAGGGGCGCGGCATCGCCACCGGCTTCTGGTTCAACATCGGCGGCGAGTCCTGCGCCACCATCAACGTCAACGAGGACGGCACGGCGACCGTGATCGAGGGCAACCCCGACATCGGCGGCTCGCGCGCCTCGATCCAGCTCCAGGCGGCGGAGGCCCTCGGCATCCCGCCGGAGAAGGTGCGCCCGCTGGTCGCCGACACCGACTCCATCGGCTACACCTTCCTCACCGGCGGCAGCCGAGTCACCTTCGCGACGGGCATGGCCGCCATCGAGGCGGCGGGGAAGATCGTGGTGCAGCTCCGCGAGCGCGCCGCCAAGATCTGGGACATCCCGGTCGATGCGGTCGAGTGGGAGGACGGCTACGCCAAGCCTTCAGGCAGCAACGCCGGTGAATTCGAGCCCTTGAGCATGGCCGAGATCGCGGCCCAGGCGGGCAAGACCGGCGGCCCCATCGCGGCGACCGCGTCCATCAACGCGCAGGGCGCGGGCCCCGGCTTCGGCACCCATGTCTGCGACGTGGAGGTGGACCGCGAGACCGGGCGCGTCACCGTGCTCCGCTACACCGCCGTGCAGGATGCCGGCAAGGCCGTGCATCCGAGCTACGTCGAAGGCCAGATCCAGGGCGGCGCCGCCCAGGGCATCGGCTGGGCGCTCAACGAGGAGTACATCTACGACAAGGATGGCTGCCTCGAGAATCCGGGCTTCCTCGACTACCGCATGCCGGTGGCCTCGGACCTGCCGATGATCGATGCGGTCATCGTCGAGGTGCCGAACCCGAACCACCCCTACGGCGTGCGCGGCGTCGGCGAGACGCCGATCGTCCCGCCCATGGCGGCGGTCGCCAACGCGATCGAGAACGCGACCGGCATTCGCATGACCGACCTGCCGATGTCGCCGCCGAGGCTCCTGGAGGCGATGGACAACGGCGGGGCCAACGGGGGCGCCTGAGCGCCTTGGCGCGGGTCGTCCTGCCGACCAGCCTCGCCAAGTATACGGGCGGGGTGAAGGAGCTTGAGGTCGAGGCGAGCGACATCCGCGGCGTGATCCGCGCGCTCGAGGCCCGCTATGCGGGGATCGGGCGCGAGCTGGAGGAGGGCATGGCCGTCGCCCTCGATGGCCAGATCCACCAGGACGACCTGTTCGCCCCGGTCCGGCCCGAGAGCGAGGTCTGCTTCCTGCCCCGGATCGGCGGCGGAAACGGTTTTTTGCAAAACGAAGCCAATTTCGCCTAACTGATTGAATATAATACGAGAACGCTATCCGACCGGATTGAATCGTATCCGGTTGCCGCACGTCCGCGTCTTTGCTTGCCGAACGGCCGAAAAGAAACCCCCACCTCACCCCGGCCCTCTCCTCCCCAGGGAGGAGAGGGAGAAAAGGCTGGCGCCGCCTCGTTCCCCCTCCTCCTGGGAGGAGGGGGACAGGGGGAGGTGGGTTGGAGGCCGCGGTGATCTCGTAAGGTAGGAAGTCGCTCTGATTTCTGCCTGTCGGCCCGACTTCGGCGCTACTCGGCCGCTGTCGGGGTTGCGGCGGCGCGGCGGCCGGTGAGCCCGAGCCAGGCGAGGCCTACGAGCACGATGCCGAGGAACGGCAGCACGGCGTAGTTCATCGTCTGCCAGCCGACGGCCTCGTGCAGCGCGCCGGAGAGCAGCGCCGCCGCCGCGACCCCGGTGAAGACGGTGAAGTCGTGGGCGGCCTGCGTCTTCGCCTTCTCGGCGGGGCTGTGAATCTCGGTCACCAGCGTCGTGCCGCCGGTGAAGAGAAAGTTCCAGCCCACCCCCAGCAGAACCAGCGCGACCTGGAAGTTGGCCAGCGCGATGCCCTGCAGGTTGGTCGCGGCGCAGAGCCCGATCAGCAGGGCGCCGCAGGCCATGATCCTCTTCGTGCCGAAGCGCTTGATCAGGTGGCCGGTGAAGAAGGCCGGCGCGAACATGCCGAGCACGTGCCACTGGATGGTCTGCGCCGAATCGGAAAAGCCGAAGCCGCAGAACATCATGGCAAGCGGCGTCGCGGTCATCAGCAGGGACATCATCGCGTAGCCGACCAGCGAGCCGAGCACGGCGATGATGAATGTCGGCTGGCGCATGATCGTGAGCAGGGGACGGCCGCCCTTGCTGCGCTCCTCCTCGTCCGGCGGCGGGATGGTGATGAAGCGGAGCACGACGAGCGTGGCCACGTAGAGCGCGGCCATGGTGGCGAACACGCCTGCGAACGCGATCGGCGCGAAGAGGTCCTTGGACCAGTCGGCGAGCAGGGGGCCTACCGAGGCGATCACGCCGCCGGCCAGCACCAGCGAGATCGCGCGGCTCCTGAACGCCTCGCTCGCGGCATCCGCCGCGGCGAAGCGGTAGTACTGGGCGAAGCCGTTGGCCGCGCCGATCAACGCGAGACCGACGCAGAAGAGCGCGAAGCTCGCCTCAAAGATCGCCCAGAGGCCGAGCAGCGCGCCGGCGAGCCCGATGGTCGCGCCCACGGTAAAGCCGTCGCGCCGCCCGATGCGCTTCATGAGCAGCGATGCCGGCACGGTCGCCACCATCGTCATCACGAACTGGATGCCGATGGGGAGCGTCGCCAGCACCTTGGTGTCGGCGAGGCTGTGCCCGATCAGGGCGGCTGCTGCCACCACCGCGGACATCGAGGTGAGGAAGAGCGCTTGGCAGGTGGCAAGGAGCGCCACGTCGCGGGCGCCGGAGCGAGTCATGGCCCACGATACCACATCGCGCCCGCGCCCAATCGGCTGCCCGGCACCCGCAATGCCCGCGCTCGCGCCGAATCGCCTTCACCCCGCCGGTTGCGACATTCCAACATATCAGATATGGCATTACATGCTTTGCTCAACTACCATGCCAAGTGGACCAACCGGTGGGGTCAGGCCGTCAGGCGGCAGTTGCCGGCCTAGCCGTCACCGCGCGGGTCCAACGAGTCTGGCCAGAACCGGCTCTTGAGCCTCTCCAAGGTCCGGTCCTTGCCGGAGCTTAGGGAGCGAGGGGGTGCGTCCAGTCAGTTACTGCGACATCGAAGGCCGTGAGTTCGTCATGGGCGAACGAGATTCGGTCGATCTCGGCCTGACGCCGGCGCGCGGGGCCGTGTCCGGCTCTTTTACCTGTTGGCAGCCTCTGCTCCCCACGGTTTCTCGCCACCTCCCGAGGCCAGCATCCGCACAACCCCCCTCTGTTTCGAGCAGAGGACCAGGCGTTTCGCTCCATGCACTGCGTGGCGGCGACCGAAGGAGCCGAGCGCCGGAGGAAGGGATATGAAGATCACCGAGGTTCTCACGACGCCGCTCTGGGTCCCCTACAAGCAGCCGTTTCACTGGTCCCTGGGCGTAACCCACGGCGCCGAAGTGATCCTGGTCGAGGTCCACACCGACGAAGGCATCGTCGGTTACGGTGAATCGATTGCAGCGCCTTCGGCCGACGCCGTCCGAGCCCATCTCTCGCTTGCGGCAGACTTCTGCGTCGGGCGCAGTCCTTTCGAGAACGCCCGTCTCATCGGCGAGGCCTGCAACGCGCTGTTCGGGCGCGAGGAGTCTTCCAAAGCCTCCACACTCGCAGGCAAGTCGCTTGCGGGGCTGGAGATGGCGCTGTGGGACGCCATGGGCAAGGCGGCGGGTTGCACCGTTCATGCCCTCCTCGGCGGTGCGGTGCGCGACGAGGTGCGCTACTTCGGCTTCCCGCAGGGCGATAGCGCAGGCGAAATCGCGAGCGAGGCCGCGCGGCTCGCGGCTTCGGGACACGAGGTCATCTTTCTCGAGGTGGGACGGGGCGACGATCTGGACGCCGAGGTCGTGGCCCGGGTCCGGGCCGCCATCGGGCCTGACAAGCGCCTGCGCCTCGACCCGAACGGGCGCTGGCACTCCGTCCAGGCCACCCGCATGATGCGGCGGCTTTCCCAGTTCGACATCGAAGTCGTGGAGCAGCCGATCGATGCGGAAAGCGTCGAGGCGCTGGCGCGGGTCCGGGCCACGAGCCCGGTTTCGATCGCGGCGGACCAGGGTGTCATCGCGCTGGGCGAGGCCTTCGACCTCTGCCGGCTGCCCGCCGCCGACCTGCTCGTCGTCGGCCTGCACGAGACCGGCGGGCTGCTGCGCTTTTGCAAGGTGGCGCACATCGCGGAGGCGGCCAACATCGACGTCTGCATTCACGGGCTTCACGAGACCGGGATTACCACCGTGGCGGCGTCCCATGTGGCGGCGGTGACACCCAACCTGGACGACGGCAACCAGTACATGAACAACTTTCTGGCCTGGGACATCGTGGGGCAGCCCAACCTGGAGCTGCAGGGCGGCATGCTGCCCGTGCTCAACAGGCCGGGGCTGGGCTTCGAGCTGAATTGGGATGCGATTCGCGAGGCGGCCGAGGCCTGGTGGAAGGGCGCCGACGGAGGCGATCGCCTCGCCGGCGGCCATGGGATCACTTTCCGCCCAGCCACTTGGATCGATCGCCGCGGCGTCAACGGCAAGGCCGAAGGCGAAGACCCTGCCGATCCCGACGCCGGAGACGACGGCGATCCACCGGAGGAGTCGGCTTCGAACGATCCCCCTCGATCCGGCGACCAGGGCACGGGGATGTCCAGTCCGCGGTAGCGGCCGCGGCCGGCCGTCGCCATCGAAGGGCGCGGGCTCGAGCGCAAGGAGCGCTTGCGCACCGCAGTTGCGCCGGGCACGGCGTGCCGTCTCGATCGCCAGCACTATCCGCCGCTCGCGACGCTAGGTATGATTCGGCACTGTCATGAGCGCACGGCCGCTGATCATCGACTGCGACCCCGGCCAGGACGACGCCGTCGCCCTGCTGCTCGCGTTCGCGAGCGCCCAGGAATTCGACCTGCTCGGCATCACCGCCGTTGCGGGCAACGTTCCGCTGGCGCGGACCGAGGACAACGCGCGCCGGATCAGGGATCTGGCGGGCCGGCCGGAGGTGCCGGTCTATGCCGGCTGCCCGCGGCCCATGGTGCGCGAGCCCGTGAGCGCCGAGTACATCCACGGGGAAACGGGAATCGACGGTGCCGACCTGCCGGAGCCGAGCCGTCCGCCCGAGTCGGCTCACGCGGTGGATTTTCTGGTCGATACGTTGAGCGCGGCGACGGAGCCCATCACGCTGGCGACGCTCGGGCCCCTCACCAATGTCGCACTTGCCATCGTCAAGAACCCGGCGATCCTCGCCAACGTGCGCGAGATCGTCACCATGGGGGGCGCGATCGGCCTCGGCAACGTCACGCCCGCGGCCGAGTTCAACGTCCACGCCGACCCCCACGCGGCGCACGTGGTGTTCGAGGCGGGCGTGCCGCTCACCATGATCGGGCTCGATGTCACGCACCAGGCGATCGCGACTCCGCCCAGGCTGGAGGCGATCCGCGCGCTCGGCACGGCGCCGTCGAGCGCGGTCTGCGGGATGCTCGACCTCTACGGCGCCAAGAACGTCGAGGCCTATCACCACGGCGCGCCCATGCACGACCCCTGCGTGATCGCCTACCTCCTGTCGCCCGGCCTCTTCGAGGGCCGGGACATGCGGGTCGATGTCGAGCTTGCCGAGGGGCACTGCTTCGGGCGCACGGTCTGCGACCTTCACGGCCGCACGGGCACCGCCGCCAACGCCCGCGTTCTGGAAAGGGTCGATGCCGATGGCTTCTTCGCCATGCTGATCGAGCGCCTGGCGCGGCTGCCGATGGCCCCCATATAGAGGGGGGAGCCTCAGATGAGCCCAGACCGAAAGCTGCCGACGAAAGGTCAGAGCGACAGCGCCGACGTGGATGCCTTCCTGCGCCGGGTCGCCGCGGCGCCGGCGCCGGTGCGGCAGGGCGAGACTGGGCGCCTCCTCTTCGCCATGGACGCGACGGCGAGCCGGGAGCCGACGTGGGACAACGCCTGCCAGATCCAGGGGGAGATGTTCGACGCCACGGCCTCGCTCGGCGGGCTCTCCGTGCAGCTCGTCTACTACCGCGGCTTCGGCGAATGCCGGGCGAGCAAGTGGGTGCGGGATTCGCGGGCCCTGGTGCGGGCCATGACCGCCGTCCACTGCCTCGGCGGCCACACCCAAATCCGCAGGGTGCTGCAGCACGCCCTCGACGAGACGAACGCGCAGCGGGTCCATGCGCTCGTCTTCGTCGGCGATGCCATGGAAGAGAACGTGGACGAGCTCTGCGCCATCGCCGGCGAGCTGGGCTTGCGCGGGGTTCCCGCCTTCATGTTCCACGAGGGGCACGATCCGGGAGCCGCACTGGCCTTTCGCCAGATCGCGCGGCTCAGCAACGGCGCCTATCTGCGCTTCGACGCGTCGAGCGCGCGCCAGCTCAAGGAGCTGCTCGGTGCGGTCGCGGTCTACGCCGCCGGCGGGCGCAAGGCGCTCACGGACTACGGCCGCCGGCGCGGCGAGGCGGTGCTGCAGATCGCCCACCAGATCAAATGAGCCCACCCGGCACGCGCACGCGCCTTCCGATCCGCTAGACTGCTCCCGCGATGATCCACTACGTCCTTCTCGGGCTCGGACTCCTGGTGCTGGTGGTGTTCCTCAGCCGCTGGTTCGCCACGGCCAACCCGTCCAACCTCGCGCGCTGGGTCAAGTGGGTCTTCATCGCCGCAGGCGCGGCGGCGACGATCTACCTCGGTGTGACCGGCAAGGCGCATCTCGCCTTCCTGCCTCTCGCGCTCACCGGGCTGCCCTGGTTCCTGGGCCGCATGGCTGCGGGCCGGATGAATCCGCATCCGACGGCCGGCCAACGCTCGGATGTCGAGACCCCGTACCTCCGCATGACGCTCGACCATGACAGCGGAGAGATGGAAGGGACGGTGCTGCAAGGCCGCCATGCCGGGCGCCGGCTGGACGATCTCACGGAGCACGAGCTGCTGGACCTCTTCGGCGAGTGCAGCCTGAGGGACGACGAGGGCCGGCGGCTGCTCGAGGCCTACCTCGACCGCACCCTGGGGCCGGACTGGCGCGAGCGCGCCGAAGCGGAGGCCGAGCGCGCGCACGCCGCCGCCGGCGGCACGGGCCAGGGCTGGGGACGCAAGCGCCAGGGCGCCAGCGCCGGCCGCACGCCGATGACCCGCGAAGAGGCTTACGAGATCCTCGGCCTCCAGCCCGGCGCGGGCGAAGACGAGATCAAGGAGGCGCATCGCACGCTCATGCGCAAGCTCCACCCTGATCACGGCGGCTCCAACTATCTCGCGGCCAAGATCAATCAGGCGAAGGAGCTGCTGCTCGGCGGCTGACGCGCGTGACTTGCCGCGCTGGCGTCGCCGTGGCACACCTCCGCACTCTTCGCCGCCGGCCGCCGTGACGAGGCCCCTGCAATGCCGCAGCCAGTGAGGAAGGCCGTTCTCCCGGTCGCGGGCATGGCCACGCGGTTCCTGCCTGCGAGCAAGGCGGTGCCCAAGGTGATGCTGCCGGTGGTGGACAAGCCGCTCATCCAGTATGCGGTCGAGGAGGCGCGGGCGGCGGGCATCGAGGAGTTCATCTTCGTCACGGGCCGGGGAGAGGCGGCGATCGCGGATCATTTCGGCCCCGACGAGGCGCTCGACGCGTTTCTTGCCGCACGCGGCGACGATACCGCGCGGGCGCTCGCGGCGCGCGCCGTGCTGGCGCCGGGCGCTGCTGCGTTCACGCGCCAGGAGGAGCCGCTGGGCCTCGGCCATGCCGTCCTCTGCGCGCGCCATCTGGTGGGCGACGAGCCCTTTGCGGTGCTGCTTGCCGACGAGTTGCTGCTGGGCGAGCCGCCGTGCCTCGCCGAGCTTGTCGAGGTCCACGGCCGGACGGGGGGCAGCGTCGTGGCGCTTGCCGAGGTGCCGCAGGCCGAGACCAACCGTTACGGCATCGCCGAGATCGCTGCGGAGGAGGGGCGGACCGTCACCCTCTCCGGCATGGTGGAGAAACCTGAACCCGGCCGCGCGCCGTCGCGTCTTGCGCTCATCGGGCGCTACGTCCTGCAGCCGGCGGTCTTCGCACGACTCGCCGCGCAGCCGGCCGGAGCGGGCGGCGAGATTCAACTGACCGACGCGATGGCCGCGATGGCAAGTGAGGCGCCGTTCTACGGCGTGCGTTTCACCGGCCGGCGCTTCGATTGCGGGAGCCCGGCCGGATACCTTCAGGCGACGGTGGCCTGCGCGCTGGAGAGAGCGGAGCTGAGGCAGGATCTTCTGGCCTTCCTGCGCGGGATCGCGCCGTCGCCGTGAGCGGGGGACGCATGCTCGATCCGGCGATCCTCGGTGCCTACGACATCAGGGGGATCGTCGGCGAGACGCTGACCGGCGCCGACATGGCCGCCATCGGCCGGGGCTTCGCCACGATCGCGCGCCGTCGGTCGGCGACCGGGCAGCCGCCGCTGATCTGCGTCGGGCGCGACGGTCGCCTGAGTTCGCCCGACCTGGAGGGCCATCTGGTCGAGGGCCTGACGGACGCCGGCGCCGATGTGCTCCGCATCGGCGCAGGTCCCACCCCGATGCTCTACTTCGCCGTTCACGCGCGGGAGAGCCAGGGCGGCATGATGATTACCGGCTCGCACAATCCGCCGGACTACAACGGCGTCAAGATGGTGCTGGGCGGCCGTCCGTTCTTCGGCCCCGACATCGAGGAGCTTGCAAGGACCGTTGCCGCCGGCCCCGACCCGGCGGCCGGCAAGGGCACTGCGGTGGAGGCCGATGTGGCCGGGGCCTATGTCGCGCGCCTTCTCGTCGAGGCAGTCGAGGGCTCGCCTGCGGTGGCGTGGGATGCCGGCAACGGCGCCGCCGGTGCGGTGCTCGGCCCGCTCACCGACGGCCTTCCCGGCCGACACGTCCTGCTGAACGACACGGTTGACGGGACCTTTCCCGCCCACCACCCGGACCCCACGGTGGCCGAGAACCTGAGCCAGCTTATGGGGACGGTTCGGGCCGAGGGGTGCGATCTCGGCATCGCCTTCGACGGCGATGGCGACCGCATCGGGGTCGTGGACGGCGAGGGCGCGATTCTCTGGGGCGATCAGCTCGTGGCCCTGCTCGCGCGCGAGGTGTTGCGCGAGCGACCGGGCGCCACCGTCATCGGCGACGTCAAGGCGAGCCGGGTCCTGTTCGACGAGATCGCCCGCCTCGGCGGCACGCCGCTGATGTGGCGAACGGGCCACGCGCCGATCAAGGCGAAAATGGCGGAGGTGGGTGCGCCGCTCGCCGGCGAGATGAGCGGCCATGTCTTCTTCGCTGACCGCTACTTCGGCTTCGACGACGCGATCTACGCCGCCCTCCGGCTGCTGCGGCTGATCGCGGGCGAGGGGCGCCCGCTCGCCGCGCTCAGGGCCGAGCTGCCCAGCCTGGTGAGCACGCCCGAGGTGCGCTTCCACTGTTCGGACGCGCGCAAGTTCCGGGTGGCCGGCGAGATCCGTGACCGGCTCGGCGCCGCCGGAGCGGCGTTCACGGACATCGACGGGGTCAGGGCCGAGAACGCGGACGGCTGGTGGCTGCTGCGTGCGTCCAACACCCAGCCCATGCTGGTGGCCCGTTGCGAGGCCGCCGACGAGGCCGCCCTGCAGCGCCTGAAGGACGAACTCGCGCTGCATCTGCGCGCGTGCGGCGTCGATCCGCCGGATTTCTGAGGGCTGTCGATTCCGGCGCGACTCGGGCGACGGGGCTCGGTGCGGCCGGACCTTCCATGCCCTCGCTGCCCGACGCTGTGCCGTACAGGGCCGCAACATCTCGGCAAGAGATGTGCCGAATCAACGACTTCCAGGGTGTTTTCCACAGGCTGAGCTTGACGAACGCGCCCCTTTGAACCCATATGGAACGCTGTTTCGAGTCGACGGGGCAGCGGGGCGCACGTGGAAGCGCGGCAACAACGAAAAAAAATCATGCGGCCCGGCTCAATTGTTTTAGGTCTCGTCCTCTCCGTCTGCGTCCTCGCCGTGTCCCAGGTTTTCGCTTCCGAGACGGCGCACGCGCGCTACGCCTCCATCGTCGTCGACGCCGAGACCGGCGAAGTCCTGCGCTCCCGCAACGCCGACATTGGCAGGTATCCGGCGTCGCTGACCAAGATGATGACCCTCTATCTGCTCTTCGAGGCGGTCGACGACGGGCGGCTCAACCTCACCTCCAGACTCAAGGTCTCGAAGCGCGCCGCCGGCCAGCCGGCGTCGAAGCTGGGCTTGCGCGCGGGGTCCACGATCAGCGTGGAGGACGCGATCAAGGCGCTGGTGGTCAAGTCGGCCAACGACATTGCGGTCGTGGTCGCGGAAGCGCTGGGGGGGACCGAGGTCGAGTTCGCCAGGATGATGACGAGCAAGGCCCGGGCGCTCGGCATGACTCGCACCACCTTCCGCAATGCGTCCGGCCTGCCGAACCGGAAGCAGCGCAGCACCGCGCGCGATATGTCCTATCTCGCGCGCGCTCTGATGCGGGACTTCCCACACCGCTATCACTACTTCGACGACCAGCGCTTCCGCTACAACGGGAGGTCGCATCGCTCGCCGAACCGGCTGCTCGGCAGCTATCGTGGCATGGACGGAATCAAGACGGGCTACATCCGGGCGTCCGGCTTCAATCTGGCGGCGTCGGCGGAGCGCGACGGCCGGCGCGTCGTCGCGGTGGTCTTCGGCGGCAAGACCGCGCGCTCGCGCAACAGGCACATGGCCAACCTCCTCGACCTTGGGTTCACGCGGATCGCCGAGCGCGACGCCAAGCAGGGCCGGGTCCGATACGCCGGCATCCCGCGCCCGCCCGCCGGCTCCGGCCTGGCCGCGCCGGCTCCCCGCTTCAAACCTGCAACGATCATGCTCGCTGCCGCAGAACCGCCCGAACTGGCCGAAGGGGCTGCGGCGCCTCCGGCCGAGCCGATCGAGCGTGCCGAGCCGGCAGCGGCGGAGATTGTCTCAGGCCCGCCGCCTCCGGAACTTCCGCCCGCCCGGCCCGGGACCGAGACCGCGACGGTTGCGGCGTTGACGGCTGCGCCCGAAATCCCGTCGTCGCCGAAGGCGTTCAAGTCGGATTCGGTGACCGCTCGCCCCTGGGGCATCCAGGTCGGGGCGTACGAATCGGTCACGTCAGCCGAAATCGCCATGCGCCGCGCGTCCGCGCGGGCGCCGCTGCTCGGCGACGCGATGCCGACCCTCGTTCCCAGCGATGTGGGGCCGGGCAGGCTCTATCGGGCACGCTTTCTCGGGCTCTACAAGAGCGATGCCGTGCGCGCATGCCGGGCGCTTCGCGCGTCGCCCATGCCCTGCGTCATCATCCGCGGCCTCGATCCCGAGAACGATCCCGCCACCAGCGCCGCCTCCTGACGGGGAAGATCGGGGCCGTCAGCCCGCCGCCGGCTCTGCGGGGACCGGCCGGGGGCGGCCGTCTTCGTCGATGGCGACATAGATGAAGGTGCCCTCGGTCACCTTGACCTCGACCGGGCCGCGCCGCCGCCGCGCCCAGGTTTCAATGGCGACGGTGATCGAGGTCGTCCCGACTCTCGTCACCTCGGCATAGCAGGTCACGAGGTCGCCCACGGCGATCGGCGCGTGAAAGCGCATCGCCTCCACCGCCACCGTGGCCAGGCGCCCGCGGGCGCGTTGCGCCGCCACGACGCCGCCGGCAAGGTCCATCTGCGCCAGCACCCAGCCGCCGAAGATGTCGCCATTGGGGTTGGCGTCGGCGGGCATGGCGAGCGTGCGGAGCGCAGGCTCGGTTTGCGGCGGCCGTTCGGTCTCGGTCATGGGAGTCTCGTCTTCACGTCTGGGTCTATTTGCGGGTGCGACGACTCTTCCGCCAGGCGCGGATGTAGGCCATGCAGTGCTCGTCGCGCCCCATCAGCACGTCCTCGGCGAGCTTGTAGCTGGGGTCCGAGCGGTCGATGGCGAGGATCGCCTCCGGCGGGCTCGCCACCGGGTCCATGATGCCGCCGTCGGCGCCGGCGTCCACCGCGAGCAGCACGAACATCTCGTTCAGGAGCTTCCGGGCCGGAAGCCCGAAGGAGACGTTGCTCATGCCGCCCGTAATGTGGATGTTGCTGCCGAAACGCTGCCGCAAGGCGCGGATCGCATCGAAGCAGTGCAGGCCGAAGGCGGAATCGACGGAGATGGGGAAGACCAGCGGGTCGACGTAGAGATCGCCCGGCGCGAAGCCCCTGGCGAGCGCCGCCTCCACCATGCGAGACGCGTTCGCCACGCGCTCGTCCGGGCCGTTCGGCATGCCGCGCTCGCCGGCGGCCGTCACCACCACGCGGCAGTCGTGCTCCCGCGCGAGGTCAAGCGCATCCTGCCGCTCCAGCGAGGCGGAATTGAGCATCGGGCGCGCCTTGGCGGGCCGGATCGCCTCCAGCCCTGCGCGAATCACGTCCACGCTGGAGGAATCGATGGAGAGCGGAAGCGCGGTCAGGTCCTGCACCGTCGCCGCGAGCCAGGCCATGGCGCCGGTCTGCACGCTGAGCTTGGGCGACATCTCGTCGACGTTGAGGTCGAGGAAGGCCGCGCCCGTGCGCTCCTGATGGCGGACCAGCGCCTCGATGTAGCGTATCCCCTCGGCGGGATCGCCCGCCGCCGTCTCCATCGCGGTCTCGATCGCGACGTGCACGTGCTTGACCCGGCCTTCCTCGTAGTCCTTGGTCCGCTTGGCTTCCTCGGTGACGGGGAGGGCGCGCTGCTCGCCGTCCGCGCTCTCGTAGAGGATGACCTCGGCGCCGTCACGGTCTGCGATGCGCTTGCCCTTGCGGAGCGCCACGCGGGTGCAGTGGATGTTCTCACCGATGACGATGAGCGGCGGGGTGGTCATGCGGCGGTCCCTTCCGGTGCGAGGTGCGCGGGCATCGGCTTGAACTGGCAGCCGTCCACGAAGAGGTCGAAGAAATCCGGCGTGGTCTCGAGCTCGATATGCTCGATGCTCTGAACCTCGCGCTCGAGCGCCCGGCGCCGGGTCCCTGAGAGCAGGATCGCCCGGGCGCCGCGCGCCGCCGCGTTGCCGGCCTTGACGACGCGCGCCGGGGGCACCGGCGCCAGCAGGCCGATGGACTGGGCGTTCTGCACGTCGACGTAGTTGGCGAAGCCGCCCGCGAGATAGA
This sequence comes from Rhodospirillales bacterium, assembly GCA_028818855.1. Taxonomy (GTDB): domain Bacteria; phylum Pseudomonadota; class Alphaproteobacteria; order UBA828; family UBA828; genus WTGU01. The sequence continues at coordinate 3,031 of JAPPMY010000192.1, read as the reverse complement.
GCCGCTCGATCCCGGCGGGGTCGACGCCGAGCGCGCGCATGACGATGTACTGCCCGCAGTAATTGGCGGCCTTGGCCTGGCCGAGGTTGCTCGCGTCCTCCTTGGAGAAGGTGATGCCATGCTCGGGCACGACCGTCATTTCCTTCCGCTTGCGGTCGGCGGTGAAGATGCCCTTGGCGGTGAGCACGTCGTGCCGCCTGACCTCCGCCAGCAGGTCGATCAGGCCGGAGCCGCAGAGGCCCGTGGGCTCCGCGCCGCCGATGGTCTCGTAGATGGCCGCACCGTCGGCGCCGAGACGGACGGTCTCGATGGCGCCGTCGCAGGCCGGCATGCCGTAACGCACCAGCCCGCCCTCGAACGCAGGCCCCGCCGGGCAGGAGGCGGCGAGCAGGCGTCCCCCGTGCTTCAGCACGACCTCGGTGTTGGTGCCCATGTCGACGAGCATCACCGTCTCCGCCTCCGCGAACCCCTCTTCCAGCGCCACCAGCGCGGCGGCGGCATCGCCTCCCACATGGCTCGCGATCAGCGGGAGCCCGTAGACCCGCGCCTCGCGGTTGGCGCGGAGGCCGAGGCGCCGGGCCAGCGCGCTGAGCGCCGTGTCGGGGCGATCGCCCGCGAGGAAGGCGTGCTCGACCGACGACTTGTAGGGCTTCTGGCCGATGCCCTGCACGTCGAGCTTGAAGAGGATGTCCCGCATGGTGGGATTGGCCGCCACCACGATCTCGTAGATCGTCTCGCGGCCGAGCCCGAGCCGGGCGCAACCGTCCACGATGGCGCGGCTGATGGCGGAGGCCGCGGCCTTCTGCAGCTCGCCGGCCTTGTCGTCGCGGTCGTAGGAGATGCGGTTCATCACGTCGCTGCCGCCGAAGGCCTGCGGGTTCTCGAAGGCCGCGCTGTGGACGCTCTTGCCGGTTTCCAGGTCGACGAAGTCGAGCACCACCGTCGTCGTGCCGAGATCGACCGCGAGCCCCAGCATGTGCCCGCGGTAGCGGTCCACCGCGGCGCCGTCGTAGAGCACCTGGTCGCCCTCGCGCGTGACGAGGGGATCCAGGGTCTCGGCCTTGGCCGCCGCATCGGCATGGGCGCGCACCAGGATGCGCGGGCGGCGGCGGAGCGGCGCGAAGGCCACGTCGATGTCGTCGCGCTCGACCAGCGCCTGGCAGGCGAGACGGTAGGGAGGCCGCAGGAAGCCCTCCGCCTCGGTGCGGGCGCAGAGCGCGTCGTCGCCTGCGCGCACCTCGACCACGCACTCATGGCAGCGGCCGTTGCGAAGGCACGAGGTCGGCACCTCCACCGCAAGCTCGTCGGCGCAGTCGAAGAGCGTCATGCCGATGGCAAGCGGCTCCGTCCTGCCGTCGTGGGAGACCGTGCCGGGCCCGGCCGGCGGCGCCGCGCCCTCGCGCCGCGCTGCGGCATTCTGCTTGATGCGATCAAGTTGCGTGCGCGCGCGTTCGCGCGTGGCGGGGTCCGTCTCCCACGCGAGGCTGTAGTCGAAGGTGCCGTCGTGGCCGCAGGTGGCCGGCTCGTCCTTCTCCGCCGCGGCGATCTGGTTGCCGCAGGAGAAGGCGGCGGTGCAGCGGTCGCGCGCATCGCGGTAGGGGCAGCGCTGCGCGGCCTGCGCGTCGGCATGGCTCACGATGTCCGAAAAAATCTCGGTGAGGCGGTCGAGCCGCTTCTGGTAGTCCTGCTGGCTGATCTTCGGCAACGGCTTCGCCTAACCGCGCTCTTCCATCAGCTTCTTGGCGAGCGCCACGCAGGAGAGCGCGTCCTTGCCGTAGCCGTCCGCGCCCATGTCGTCGGCGAACTCCTGGGTCACCGGCGCGCCGCCCACCATCACCATCACGTCGTCGCGGAGGTCGGCGTCGATCAGCGCCTCGATGGTCTTTCCCATGTTCGGCATGGTCGTCGTCAGCAAGGCCGACATGCCCATGATCGGCGCCCCGTGCTCCTCGAGTGCTGCGATGAATTCGTCTTCCGACGTATCGACGCCGAGGTCGACCACGTCGAAGCCCGCGCCGCCCAGCATCATGATGCAGAGGTTCTTGCCGATATCGTGGAGGTCGCCCTTGACCGTGCCCATGATGACGGTGCCGATGGGCTCGACGCCGGAGGCCGAGAGGATCGGCTCGATATGGGCCATGCCGGCCTTCATCGCCCGCGCGCACGCCAGCACCTCGGGCACGAAGATGAAGTTCTCGCGGAACTTGATGCCGACGATGCCCATGCCGGCGATGAGCCCGTCGTCCATGATTTCCAGCGCCTCGGTGCCCTCTTCCAGCGCCTTGACGGTGAGCGCGTCCACGGTGTGATTGTCGCCCTCGATCAGCGCCGCGGCGATGTCCTGCATCTCGGGCCGCATGCGGGCAAACAGCGCGACGTTGCGCTCGATCTCGTCCGGGCGCTCGAGGAACTCCTCGATTTCGTCGCGGATCACCGCGTTGGCGATGTCGGAAAGCTCGGCCATCGGGGACTCGGTGCTAGGCGCGGCGGGGTGTCACGGGGCCTTAGTGGGGGCGGCCATGCTCGGCGTGCCAGTCGCGCACCGCCAGCGGAATCTCGCGCAGGTTCTCCACCGAGGTCTGCAGCGGGATGGCGCATTCTGGCCCCACCCCCTGCACACCGGCGTCGAGGTTGGCATAGACCTCCTTGCGCACATCCTCCGGGCCCTTGGCGAACAGCGTCTCGGGGTTGTTGATGTTGCCGACCAGCGACACCCTGTCGTCCATCGCCGCCATGGACTCGGCCGGTGCGTTCTTGGAATCGAAGTGGAAGGCCGCGATTCCGGTCTCGGCGATGTAGCCCATGCGGTCCACGGTGCGCCCGCAGATATGGAGGATGAGCGGCACCGGCAGGCGCTCCACGAACTCGATGTGGAGGTCCCGGAGAAAGCGCTTGTAGTAGTCGGCGCTCACCAGGTCGCCGGTGGCGTGATCGGGGACCGTGAGCGCGTCGGCGCCCGCCTCGATCTGCGCGAGGCCGAAGACGATCGTCGCCTCCTTCATGCGGTCGAGCGCGAGCTTGGTCTTGCCCG
>JAPPMY010000213.1 GCA_028818855.1 Rhodospirillales bacterium | reverse complement strand
CAGGGACCCTCTGATTAAAAGTCAGATGCTCTACCACCTGAGCTACGGGCGCGCCCTGGGGCGAGACGATAGGGAGGGGCCGACGGGGGGTCAAGCGGCCGTCTCCGGCGCCTGAGGCCCGCCGCCGCTCGTGCCGTTTCGGCTGCAGCGTCGGGGCTGTAGAGTGTCACCGCCATGACGGACCCCAAGACACCGGCCCTGCTGCCGACCGGCCTGCGCGACCTGCTGCCGCCCGAGGCGGGCGCGGAGGCGGCGCTCGCCGAAGCCCTGCTCGGGCGCTTCGCGGCAGAGGGCTACGAGCGGGTGAAGCCGCCGCTGGTCGAGTTCGAGGAGAGCATGCTGAGCGGCGCGGGCGCGGGCCTCGCCGACCAGACCTTCCGCCTGATGGACCCGGCGTCGCACCGCATGATGGCGGTGCGCAGCGACCTCACGCCGCAGATCGCGCGCATCGCGGCCTCGCGGCTGGCGCGGAGCCCGCGGCCGCTCAGGCTGAGCTACGCCGGCGAGATCCTGCGGGCGCGGGGCGGCGAGCTGCGGCCTGAGCGCCAGTTCCGCCAGGTGGGCTTCGAGCTGATCGGCATCGGGGCGGGCGCCGCCTGCGATGCCGAGGTCATCCTGCTGGCGGCCGAAGCGCTCGCCGGGCTCAGGCTCGAGGGCGGCCTCTCGGTCGATCTCAACGCGCCTACTCTGGTCGCCTCGCTCATCGCCGACGCGGGCCTCGACGCCGGGCGCGCCAGCCGGCTGCGCGAAGCTCTCGACCGCAAGGACAGGGCGGCGGTCGAAGGGATCGGCGGCGAGGCGGCTGATCTTCTCGTGCGCCTGCTGCGGACCACGGGCGTCGCCGAGACGGCGCTGGACCCGCTGGCGCGGCTCGCGCTGCCGGGTGCGGCGGCAGGGGCGCTTGCCCAGCTGCTGGAGGTCGCGACGCTGCTGCGCGAGGCGGCGCCGGGGCTCGCGCTCACCATCGATCCCGTCGAGTGGCGCGGCTTCGAGTACCACACCGGCACGAGCTTCAGCCTGTTCGCGGGCGGCGTGCGCTCGGAGCTCGGCCGGGGCGGGCGTTACTCGGTGGAGAGCACCGGCGCGGAGGCGGAAGAGGCCGCCGGCTGCACGATCTACGTCGACACGGTGCTCCGCGCCGCGCCCGCGCCACCCGCGCCGCGCCGGGTCTACCTGCCGCACGGCACGCCGCGATCGGACGGTGCCGGGCTCCGGGGCAAGGGCTGGGTCACGATCGCCGGCCTCGCGCCCGAGCCGGACCTCGCCGCCGAGGCCGCCCGGCTCGGCTGCAGTCACGTGTGGCAGGGCGGCGCAGCCCAGGCCATCGCCGGAGACGACTAGGCATGGGCAACGTGGCGGTCGTCGGCTCCCAGTGGGGTGACGAGGGCAAGGGCAAGATCGTCGACTGGCTCTCCAGCCGGGCGGACGTCGTGGTGCGCTTTCAGGGCGGTCATAACGCCGGCCACACGCTGGTGGTGGACGGCGTCGAGTACAAGCTGAGCCTGCTGCCGTCGGGCGTGGTGCGCGGCGGCAAGCTCTCGGTGATCGGCAACGGCGTGGTGATCGATCCGTGGGCGCTGCTGGCCGAGATCGACACGATGGCGGGCAAGGGCGTCCACGTGAGCCCGGAGACGCTGACGATCGCGGAGAACGTCTGCCTCATCCTGCCGATCCACCGCGAGCTCGACCAGGCGCGGGAGGAGGCGCGGGGCCGCGCCAGGCTCGGCACGACGGGCCGGGGTATCGGCCCGGCCTACGAGGACAAGGTGGGCCGCCGCGCGATCCGGCTCTGCGACCTGCGCGACGTGGAGACGCTGCGGCCCCGGCTCGGCGAGTTGCTGCTTCACCACAACGCGCTCAGGCGCGGCTTCGGGATTGCGGATGCGGACGCCGCAGAGCTGGAGCAGGCCCTGCTCGCGATCGCGCCCCGCCTGCTGCCCTTCGCGGCGCCGGTCTGGCGTAAGCTCGACCGTGCCCGGCAGGCGGGCAAGCGCATCCTCTTCGAGGGCGCGCAGGGGGCGATGCTCGACATCGACCACGGCACCTACCCCTTCGTCACCTCGTCCAACACCTTGGCCGGCCAGGCGGCTGCCGGCGCCGGCGTTGGGCCCGGGACCATCGGCTACGTGCTCGGCATCACCAAGGCCTACACGACGCGCGTGGGCGGCGGGCCGTTCCCCACCGAGCTGGACGACGAGGTGGGCCGGGGCCTCGGCGAGCGCGGGCGCGAGTTCGGCACCGTGACCGGCCGCCCGCGCCGCTGCGGCTGGTTCGATGCCGTGCTGGTGCGCCAGGCGGTGAAGATCGGCGGCATCCGGGGCATCGCGCTCACCAAGCTCGACGTGCTGGACGGCATGCCGGCACTCAAGGTGTGCATCGGCTACCGGACCAACGGCGCGATGCTCGACCACATCCCGGCCGCCGCCGCGGATCAGGCGCTGGTGCGCCCGGTCTACGAGACCTTCGACGGCTGGCAGGAGAGCACGCGGGGCGCCCGCTCCTGGGCCGACCTGCCGGCCACGGCGGTCAAGTACATCCGCCGCATCGAGGAGCTGATCGAGGCGCCCGTGGCCATGCTCTCCACCAGCCCCGAGCGCGAAGACACCATCCTCGTCCGCGACCCGTTCGCGGATTGAGGGGCGCGTTCAGGCGGCGGCGAGCACCGTGCCGTCGGCGGCGCGGGGGTCTATGGGAGTCTGCTCACTAAGGGGGATGGCCTCCTCGATGGCCGCCGCCGCGCGCAGCACCGCCGCTTCGCCGCGCGGCGGGCCCAGGATCTGGAGGCCGACCGGCAGGCCTGATTCGGTGAAGCCCACCGGGACGGAGGCCGAGGGGCAGGCGGTGAGCGTCAGCACGAAGGTGAGGCCCAGCCAGTCGACGTAGTTGTCGAAGCGGTGGCCCTCGATCTCGTCGACCCAGCGCGTGTCCACGTCGAAGGGCGGCACGATCACGCAGGGGCAGACCAGCACGTCGTGGCGC
>JAPPMY010000120.1 GCA_028818855.1 Rhodospirillales bacterium | reverse complement strand
TCGCGCCGTCGGCCGCCGAGCGGAAGCGCTCGACGACGTAGCGGTCGTCCTCGAGACCGCGCCCGAAGATGTGGACCAAGTACGTTTCGGTGTTGCCGCGCTGCGCGCTGCCGATCTGCATGACGCCCCCCGCCTGGTGGATGGTTGGAAGGCGAGGGACGGCCTCGCTCTGGAACGACCGCCCCCGCCGCCCCGCTCCAGGCCAAACTCTCCCTCTCGTTGGCGCACAAGCACGGACGTGGCGCGGGTCGGCTGCGGCTGCGGCGTCGCGATGCCGGAAGGCGGGCCGGCGGTACGTACCTCGGTGCTGTTTTCGGCGAACAATCCCACGACCACTCGGCGACAGAGGGGCGCCCCTCCGACCTGCCGGGCAACCACCGTCGCGGCGAGGCGCCCCCCGTACCGATCGGCAAGAAGAGCGAGCCCGGCGCTCACCGGCCTCATGGACGGGCAGGCGACGGCATCGGCGACGGCGCGGCCTACCACCGAGATGGCGTCGTGGATATGATCGCCTGCCGACGCACCCCAAGGCTGCGGCAACTCCGGCCATTGGAGGCCGTGCGCGTCGACCCGAGGGAGAGTCGATTTCCATGCACAGTCGGGATTGGGCGTCGCGGATCCTGCAGCGTTGCGCCGCGTACGGGGAGGCACCTGCTCGCGACCCCGGCCGAGGCTCCTGCATGAGCATCGAGGGTTGAGGGGGCGGCAGGGCAAGCGGGCATGGCGTCCAGGAAGCACAACCGCAAGGGGCGTAGGCGCAGGCGGCCGGGCAAGGTCTCCGCCGCCGAACAGATGGATCAGGCGCGGCGGCGGCTGGCCAGCGGGGACGCCCGCGGCGCCCTCGATCTCCTGAAGCGGGTGCCGGACGGGGAGCACGATCCGGCGGGGAAGGCGTGCCTGCACTTCTGCGCCCTGACGCAGCGGGCCGGCCAACTGGCCCGGAGGGGCCAGAAGAGGGAGGCGGCCGCCATGCGCGCGCGGGCCGCCGAGCAGCGGTCGTCCATCCCCGCCGGCGCGCTGGGAGAGGAAGACCTGGTGTGCTACCTCGGCCAGCTCGACGCGGGCGATGCGGTCGCAACCTACGCGGCATACCTGACGGCGGGATCGCCGTTCGCCGAGGCGGAACGCCTGCTGGCTGACCGGCTGGTGATGCGGCGGTGCTGGGCGAGCCTGGACGCCCTCGACGAAAGCCATGCGCTTCGCCGCGACGCAGACCACGTCAAGCGCGGTCTCGACGCGATGGACGCGGGAGAGTGGGAGCGCGCGGCCGATCTGCTGCGGGGGCTGCACCGGCGCTCGCCGTTCGCGGCGTGGCGGGTGTTCTGCAAGGCGATGGCGTGTTTCGGGGCCGGCGACGATCACGGCCTGCTCCGGGCGGTGGACCTGCTGCCCGAGAACTTCGCGCTTGCCGGCATCGTCGCCGAGTTGCGGCGTGCCGGCGGGGGCGGCGGCAAGGGCGGCCCGGCCATGGCGCAGCGGGCCCTGGGAACGGACGGCACGACGGTCTCGGAGCTGGGCGAGGCGCTGCGCCAAGCCCTTCGCAGGAACGAGCGGACGCGGGTCATCGAGCGCCTGATGAGCCGCCTGGCCGAGGCTCTCAGCCCCGACGATCCCCTGCCGGCTCTTGTCGATCTGGTGCAGATTGCGGGCCTGGCCACCGCGCGGAGCCATCTCTCCATGGGCGCGGTGGAGCGGCTGGCACAGCATCTTCTGCCGGCCAGACGGGTTCACGGCCTGGTGGCCAGGATCGGACTGGTTCTCCAACAGGCCTCCCTGGGCCCATGGAACCCCGGCGCGGCGACCTCACTGCTGGGCCGTCTTTACGAGGAGTTTCCCCGGTCCGGGGATCATGCCCTGGTTCGGGGCCGCGTATACGAGGCTCTGGCGAGGAGCGGGCATCGGAGCGTGCAGCCGGATTTTCTGCCGGCCCCGAAGGTACGGGAGTTGATCGTGCTTCTCGATGGGCGGAGCTTCGAGGCAGAGACGGTGTTTGCCGATCTGATGGAGGCGAGCCTCCTGGCCGATCCCGGCAACCGCGACGGCCATCGCTTTCTGGCGGAGCTGTTGCGGGGCCGCAGGCAGGATCGGAACCGCCTGCGGCGGGTGCTGGAAGAGACGGCGGCCCGTTTTCCCGAGGATGCGGAGCCCTGGCTTGAGTTGACCGAGCTTCACTATGCCGGCAATGCATACCGGCGGGCGGAGGAGGCCCTTGCCGAAGCCCGGCGGCGCGCTCCGCACGATGATCGCATTGTCGGCCTGCAGGCGGTGGGCTTCCTCAAGTCGTCGGACCAGAGCCGCAAGAGCGGACGGTTCGAGTTGGCGGCCCGGGACTTGCAGCGGGCCGAAGCGTTGGGGTGGCCCCGGCTTGCCGATGTCGCGCCGGTGAAGAGGCTTCTGCTGGACCTGGTGTCATCGGGCGGGGATGCCGCAGCGGTGGTGGCTCCCCGTCTGTCCGCCCTGCCTCCCGCCGGTCAGGTCAAGACCCTGGCGCTGCTGCTTCACGAGCTGGAAGAGAACAGTGCCGTCAAGAACGTCACGCCCGAGATGACGCGCGCCGTGCGAGGCCTTCTGGCTCTGAGGGCGCCCATGATCGGCGAGATCGATGCGGAGGAGGCGGCCGCTCTGCTCGCGCCGCTTCCTGCGGCTTTTCGGATCCTCTACGGCCGTCTTCACGTCGCCCCGGTCCTGGCCGACTGGTGGGGCGCGATCATGCGCGGCCAGCAGGACGAGGGTCTGCTGGATGTCTTCGACATCCTGCTGGACTGCGGCGGCCGCGCTGCCGTGCGGGTCGAGATCGGGCTCCGCCTGTCCAGGATGGACAAGGCGGAGCGTGATTCGTTGCTGCTGCTCTACCTGGCGGTGATCCGCTACCAGGAGGGCGACGATCACGATTCCAGGCGCTTCGTGGAGGCGCTGGAGGCGGCAGCTCCGTCCGAGCGTGAGCGCCTGCGGGCGGGTACCGAGCGGCTTGCCCGGGTCACCGCGGGCATCCTGCGCGAAGCGCTTCAGACGTTCGACTTCGGGCTTCTGGACCCGCCCGATCCGCTGTTCGGCGGAGATGTTCCGGGACCGCTCTCCAGCCTGCTGGACGAGATGCTGGGACCCGAGGAAGAGCCGCCCGGCGAAGAACCGTCTCTCGACGCGTTCCTGGATGCGCTGCGGGTCGGCCTGCAGGCGGGATTGCCGGGAGAGCCTTGCCAGGGCTCGTTGTTCGACGACGAGGCGAGACGTGAGCTGGAGACGCTGGAAGGCTTGATCGACCGGCACTGGTTGCGCGGGGTCCTGTCTCCGCTGCTGATAGAGGTGGCGGAGGTGGCGAGAGCGGAGCCGGAGATTCGGCACAACCTGGACCGCAGCGCCCGCAAGTGCGAGGAGGCGGGCCTCCGCGACGGGTTGAGCCGGGAGGCGCGCATCTTCCTCTTTCCCCGCAAGCGGGGCCGCCGGAGGGCATAGACGATGCTGGCGCATTATCTTGCACTGGGGCTTACCCCCTCCGCATCGCGGGAGGAGGTTCGCCGGCGCTACCTCGCGCTGATCCGGGCGCATCCGCCGAGCCGGGAGCCGGAGTACAGCCAGCGGATCGTGGCCGCCTACGAAGCCCTGAAGGACGATCGCTCGCGCGTGGAGACGGCGCTGTTCGGGATGTCCCGGCATGGCGATTTCGAGCTGGCGCTGGCGGCGCTGGTGCAGGCGCGCCCGCGCGGGCGTGCCGCCCCGGGCCTGCAGGCGCTGATTGCGGCGGAAGGCGCGCAGGATGAGTGAACCGGAGGTCGATTGGAAGCGCCGTGTCCTGGAAGATTTCGGGTATTGGCTCGACGGGTTGGAGGAGGACACCGGCGACGACGGAGCCGGTATAGTTCCCGAGCCCGATCTGCGCGACCTGTTCGCCGAGCTCGCGGCGCTGCGCCAGGAAGTCCGGCTGCAGAACCGCGAGCAGTCGAAGGCGGGGCGGGAGCTTGCCCAGGCGGCGGCGCGTTACGACGGCGCGGCGGCGTTGATGAAGCGGCGCGAGGAGGATCTGGCGGCATTCGAGGCACGGGTCTCGCGCGAGGCCGAGAACCGCTGCCTGCGCTCGGTTCTCGAGGTGCGCGACGCCCTGGTCCGGGGCCTCGAAGCGGCGAACGCGTTGCGCGAAAGCCCCGGCTTGTTCCGCCGCCCGCCGCGGGGCATCCGCGGTGTCGCCGAGGGCTACGAGATCGCCCTCAGACGTTTCGACAGGGTGCTGTCCGGGTTCGGGGTCGAGCGCCTGCGGACCGCGGGCAGACCGTTCGATGCGCGCACCATGCATGCGGCGGAGGTTCGCCGGGTCGCGGGGACCGGGAGCGGCATGGTGGTCGAGGAGCTGCTCAGTGGCTATACCCGGGACGGCGACATTCTGCGCCTCGCCGAGGTGGCCGTGAACCGCAACGAGAGGCAGGAGTGATCCTGATGGCGAGCGACACGATCATCGGCATCGACTTGGGCACGACCAACTCGGAGGTGGCGATCCTGTCGGAGGGAGAGCCGGAGGTGGTGCGCGAGGACGGCGAGGCGCTCGTGCCCTCCTGCGTCGGGGTGGACGAGGCGGGCAGCGTCATTGTCGGTCGCCAGGCCCGCAACCAGTGGGCGGCGGCGCCGGAGCGGACGGTGCTTTCGATCAAGCGGCTGATGGGCACCGACGAGCGGGTGGCCATGGGGACGGAGGAGTACACGCCGCAGGAGATCTCGGCGTTCATACTCAAGGCGCTGAGGGACCGCGCGGCGCGCGCCCTGGGCCACGATGTGCACAAGGCGGTCATCACCGTTCCTGCCTACTTCACCGACGCGCAGCGACAGGCGACGCGGGAGGCGGGCGAGATCGCCGGGCTGGAGGTGGTTCGTATCATCAACGAGCCGACCGCCGCCGCGCTCAGCTACGAGAGCCGCAGCGAGGGGAGCCGTACGATCCTGGTCTACGACCTCGGCGGCGGCACCTTCGACGTCTCGGTGGTGGCGATCGAGGAGGGTGTGGTCGAGGTGCTGGCGTCCACGGGGGACAACCGCCTGGGAGGGGACGATTTCGACGGGTTCGTCGCCGCTCGGCTCAACGGCCATGTCGAGAGCGATCTCGGCGTCGACGGCGCTGGCGACGACCGCGTTCTGCAGGCGCGGCTGCGGCGCGCCGCCGAGGCGGCGAAGATCGAGCTGTCGAGCCGGCCCTACGTGCGCGTCGAAGAGGACCATGTGGCGACGGTCGCCGGCGAGGCGAAGCATCTGTCGTGCGAGTTGAGCCGGATCGCGTTCGAACAAGACGTCGAAGAGTTGCTTGCACGCACCATGCAGTCCGTGACCACGGCGCTCAATGACGCGGACGTGCGTCCGAGCCAGCTCGACCGCATTCTGATGGTGGGCGGCTCGACGCGCATTCCGCGCATCACGCAGCTGCTCGCGGAAAGGCTGGGACAGGAGCCCCACGGCGAGGTCGACCCGGACCTGTGCGTGGCGCTGGGGGCTGCGGTGCAGGCCGGGATCGAGATGGGCCGGGACATGCGCGCCGTGCTGGTCGACATCACGCCCTATACCTTCGGGACCAGCACGCTGGGCCAGCTCTACGGCCAACCCTATGCGCACCAGTTCGTTCCCATCATCCGGCGCAACACGAAGCTCCCGGCGACCCGGACGGAAGCCTTCTTCACCGTGTTTGCCGAGCAGGAAGCGGTGGAGATCAAGGTCTACCAGGGCGAAGACCCGGACGCGCTGAAGAACGTCGAGATCGGCTCGTTCCACTTTGCCGGCCTGAACCGGCGCCTGTCGGCCTACGACGAGGGACTTCTGTTCACCTACCATCTCGACCTCGACGGTCTTCTGAAGGTGCATGCGGTGGAACGGGCCACGGGGCAGGAAATTCACGGGATAGTCGAGAACGCGCTGGGGCGTTCGACCGGAGAGGAGCTTGCCGCCTCGAAGGAGCGGATCGAGGGGCTCTGGGACGGAGAGGCGCAGGCCGAGGAGAGCGTCGACGGGGCACCGGCGGCGGAGGCGCCCCCGGCAGTCGCCCGCCCGCAGCTCCAGGACATACTGGAGCGGGCCGAGCGGGCGCTCGACACCGCCCCGGACGAGGACCGCGAGGAGATCGCCTCGCTGATCGCAAGGCTGCGTGCGGCGCTCGGCGAGGGCCGCGACGAGGATGCTGCCGCAATCAGGCAGAACCTCGACGAGATACTCTTCTATCTGGAGTAGGCCGGTGCTCCGCTGCCCGACCTGCGGCGCCAGGGAGATCGAGGGCCCGTCATGCCGCCGCTGCCGGACCGACTTGCGCCAGGTGCTTGCCATCGAGCAAGCTGCCGCGCAGTGTCGGCGACGGGCGGCGTCCGCGCTCGCAGGCGGTTGCGGCGACCGGGCGCGGGTCCTTGCGGACAGGGCCTGCGCACTCCACCGCTGTCATGCTTCCGTTTCCGTGCGCGCCGTGATCGCGCTCGCCGGCGGCGAGTTCGATCTGGCTCTCCGTCTGTGGCGGGAGGTTCGGATCGGGCCGCCGGATAACCCCGCTCCGGCGAACACGTGCCCGTCTATCGCTCCTTCGCCCGCTGATCGGACCGGCGGGCCGAGACCCGGGAGTGTATGATGGATGGATGAGCACGATCTGGTTTTCTTCCTGCTTGGGCGCTTTCCCGGTCTGGACGACGACGAACTCGCCAGACTGTCGGGGCTGACGCCGGCCCGGCGCGTCAAGCAGATCTGCCGCGATCTGGAAAGCCGGGAGCTTCTGGAGCGCAAGGAGGGACCGAGGGGGAGAATCGGAAACTATGTCCGCGAAACCGAGTCGTGATGCCACGGTCGAGGGAGGCCGCAGACTCAAGAAGACAGCCGGGCGCCTTGCGCTCACACGGTCGAAATCGAGCCTAGTATCCTTGCCATCGACTCCCGGTCGGTGGAGCGTGAGCGGCCGACCGGCTCGCTGCGGGGCGCGGCAACGACCCCTCCTACCCGGCCAACGGGCCGTGTTCGGGCCGCCCGCAACTTTCGATATTCGGAAAGCACGTGGCAAGAATCCTACTGAATAGGCGAAAGGTGTACTCAGGAGTGCGAAATCAAGTTGCGCCTATGTGGTGCCTGGGGCTTGTGCCGGTCGCGCCGAACGATCTGAACGAGCGTCGTAACATACCGATATAACTTCCATTATTAGTACAGTATTCCTGACATTGGCAGGAACCTACAGACATAGCACCATGGTGCGGGCCGCCCGCCCGCGTCTCTCACCGTGGCCTTGGTGGTGAATCCGGGCTAGAACGGCGCATCGTCCAGGAGAAAGTCATGGCTCAGACCGCCGCGGCCGCGGACGCCGCCCCGTCCCGCACGAAGCCCGCGTTCCAGTGGGACGATCCCTTCCTCCTCGACGATCAGCTCCGCGAGGACGAGCGGCTGGTGCGCGACACCACGCGCGCCTACGCCCAAGAGAAGCTGATGCCCCGCATCCTCGAAGCGAACCGGCACGAGCGCTTCGACCGCGAGATCATGAACGAGATGGGCGCGCTGGGCCTGCTGGGATCGACCATCCGGGGCTACGGCTGCGCCGGGGTCAGCTACGTCTGCTACGGCCTCGCCGCGCGGGAGGTGGAGGCGGTCGATTCCGGCTACCGCTCGGCGATGAGCGTGCAGTCGAGCCTGGTGATGTATCCCATCGACGCCTACGGCACCGAGGCGCAGAAGCAGAAGTGGCTGCCGCCGCTGGCGAGCGGCGACGCCGTCGGCTGCTTCGGCCTCACCGAGCCCGACTCCGGCTCCGATCCCGGCAGCATGAGGACGCGGGCGCGCGCGGTCGACGGCGGCTTCCTCCTCTCCGGCGCGAAGAACTGGATCTCCAACTCGCCCATCGCCGATGTCCTCCTGGTCTGGGCCAAGAACGACGAGGGCACGATCCGGGGCTACCTGCTCGAGAAGGGCATGAAGGGGCTGGCGGCGCCAAAGATCGAGGGCAAGTTCTCGCTCCGCGCCTCCGTCACCGGCATGATCCAGATGGACGAGGTGTTCGTGCCGGCGGAGAACGAGCTTCCCGGCGCGAGCGGGCTTTCCGGCCCCTTCCGCTGCCTCAACCGGGCGCGCTACGGCATCGGCTGGGGCGCGCTCGGTGCCGCCGAGTTCTGCTGGCGAACCGCGCGCGCGTACACGATGGACCGCAAGCAGTTCGGCCGGCCGCTCGCCGCCAACCAGCTCGTCCAGAAGAAGCTCGCCGACATGCAGACCGAGATCGCCATCGGCCTGCAGGCGTGCCTGCGCGTCGGCCGCCTCTTCGACGAGGGCCGGGCGACGCCCGAGATGATCTCGCTCATCAAGCGCAACTCCTGCGGCAAGGCGCTGGAGATGGCGCGCACCGCCCGCGACATGCTGGGCGGCAACGGCATCAGCGACGAGTTCCACGTGATCCGCCACGTCATGAACCTCGAGGCGGTCAACACCTACGAGGGCACCCACGACATCCACGCCCTGATCCTCGGCCGGGCGCAGACCGGCATCCAGGCCTTCGCCTGACAATGGCGCGGCGCGGCGGCAGGAGGCGGGGAACCGGGTTCCTGCTCGGCGCGATCGCCGACGACCTCACCGGCGCGACCGATCTCTGCAACACGCTGGTGGCGGGCGGCATGCGCACGGTCCAGGTGATCGGCGTGCCGGGCGGGACGACTCCGGTGCCCGACGCCGATGCCGTCGTGGTGGCGCTCAAGTCCCGCACGGTGGCGCCCGCGAAGGCGGTGCGCGAGTCCCGCGCGGCGCTCGCCTGGCTGAGGGCGGGCGGCGCCCGGCAGATCGTCTTCAAGTACTGCTCGACCTTCGATTCCACGCCGCGCGGCAACATCGGGCCGGTGGCGGACGCGCTGCTTGACGACCTCGGCGCCGGCCTCACCATCGCCTGCCCGGCCTTCCCCACCAACGGGCGGACCGTCTACAAGGGCCATCTCTTCGTCGGCGACGTGCTGCTCGAGCACTCGGGCATGCGCAACCACCCGCTGACGCCGATGCGGGATTCCAATCTCGTGGCCGTGCTGGGCGCCCAGACGCCCCGCCCGGTGGGTCTGGTGGGGCACGCGACGGTGCGGCGCGGCGCCGATGCCATCCGCGCTGCGCTGGACGGGCTGCGGCAGGCCGACACGCGCCACGCCGTCGTCGATGCCATCACCGACGCGGACCTCGTGGCGATCGGCACCGCGTGCGCGGACCTGCCGCTGGTGACGGGCGGCTCGGGCGTCGCCACGGGATTGCCGGCGAACTTCCGCGCGCGCCGGCTACTCACCGGGGCCGGCGAGGCGGCCACACTGCCGGCGGCCTCCGGGCATGCGGCGGTGATCGCCGGGAGCTGCTCGCCGGCCACCCTCGGGCAGATCGAGGCGATGGCGGCGTCCTGCCCCGTGTTCTTCGTCGATGCCGAGGCGCTCGCCGCCCGCAAGCGGGTGGCGGCCGAGGCGCTGGCCTGGGCAGGGCCCCGCCTCGCCGACGGGCCGGTGCTGATCTACGCCAGCGCGCCGCCGGCGCGGGTCCGGCGGATTCAGAGGCGGCTCGGCGTCGACAAGGCGGGCGCGATGATCGAGCGTTGCCTCGCCCGCATCGCGCTGGGCCTCGTGGAGGCCGGCGTCGGCCGCCTGGTGGTGGCCGGCGGAGAGACCGCGGGCGCGGTGGTGGGCGCGCTCGGCGTGAACGCGCTCCGCATCGGTGCCGAGATCGACCCCGGCGTGCCGTGGACCATGAGCGTCGGCGAGCCCCGGCTCCATCTCGCGCTGAAGTCCGGCAACTTCGGCGGGCAGGACTTCTTCACCCGCGCGTTTGCCGTCCTCCCGTGAGCGAGGCCGCCCTTCGCGAGCAGATCGCCCTGCACGGCGAATCCCTCTTCACGCGCGGCTACGGCTGCGGCGCGTCGGGCAACATCAGCGCCGTGCTCGACGACGGCATCCTGGTGACGCCCACCAACTCCTGCCTCGGCAGGCTGGACCCTGCGCGGATCGCGAAGCTCGGTCCGGACGGCACGCACCTCTCCGGCGATGCGCCGTCGAAGGAGGCGTTCCTCCACCACTCGATGTACCGCGCCCGGCCGGACGCGCGCGCCATCGTGCACCTCCACAGCACGTGCTCGGTCGCTGTCTCCTGCCTCGCCGACGTCGACCCGGCGGACGTGCTGCCCCCGCTCACCGCCTACTACGTGATGCGCGTGGGCCGGCTGCCGCTCATCCCCTACTACCGGCCGGGCGACCGCGCGCTCGCTGGGGCCGTCTTCGATCTCGCGGGCGACCATCACGCGGTGCTGCTCGCCAACCACGGCCCCGTGGTGGCCGGCAAGGCGCTGGATGCGGCGGTCCACGCGGCGGAGGAGCTGGAGGAGACGGCGAAGCTGCACCTGCTGCTGCGCGGCGCGCCGGTGCGCCTGCTCACGGACGATCAGGTCGCCGAGCTGAAAGAGGCGTTCCCGACCTGAGCCAGGGTCCGTTGAAGGGTGTGCTGAGAGGGCAGGCCGCGCCTTACGCGGCTTCTTCCTCCTCGAACTCGTCGTCCTCGCCGGGCACGGGGCCGGAATCCTTGCCCTTCTCGTCCTCGTCCCGGTCGACAAGCTCGATGATCGCCATGGGCGCGGCATCGCCGTAGCGGAAGCCGGCCTTGAGCACGCGCGTGTAGCCGCCCGGGCGCTCGGCGTAGCGGGGGCCGAGCGTGTCGAAGAGCTTGCGCACCACCGCCTCGTCGACGAGGTAGCCCAGCGCCTGGCGGCGCGCGTGGAGGTCGCCCCGCTTGCCGAGGGTGATCATGCGCTCGACCACGCCGCGCAGCTCCTTCGCCTTCGGCAGGGTGGTCTCGATCTGCTCGTGCTTGAGCAGCGACGTCGCCATGTTGCGGAACATCGCGCGGCGGTGGCTCGACGTCCGGTTCAGCTTGCGTTGGCCATGTCGGTGGCGCATGGCTTGTCCCCCTGCGGCGTGGCCGGGGCCGGTGCGCGCCCTAGTAGGGCTCGTCCAGCCTCTTGGCCATCTCCTCGATGTTCTCCGGCGGCCAGTCGCTCAGCTCCATGCCGAGATAGAGGCCCATGCCGGCCAGCACGTCCTTGATCTCGTTGAGCGACTTGCGGCCGAAATTGGGCGTCCGCAGCATTTCGGCTTCGGAATACTGCACCAGGTCGCCGATGTAGATGATGTTGTCGTTCTTGAGGCAGTTGGCGGAGCGGACGGAGAGCTCCAGCTCGTCCACCTTGCGCAGCAGGTTCGGATTGAACTCGGGCTCCACCGCCTCCTCGGCCCGAGGCAGCTCGCGCGGCTCCTCGAAGTTGATGAAGAGCTGGAGCTGATCCTGGAGGATCCGCGCGGCGAGCGCGATGGCATCCTCGGGCGAGACGGTGCCGTTGGTCTCGACCCGCATGGTCAGCTTGTCGTAGTCGGTCACCTGGCCCACGCGCGTGTTGTCCACCTTGTAGGCGACCTTGCGGACCGGGCTGTAGAGCGCATCCACCGGGATCAGCCCGATCGGCGCGTCCTCGGGCCGGTTCTGCGCGGCGGTGACGTAGCCCTTGCCGGTCTCGACCACGAACTCCATGTCGATCCGGGCATTCTCGTCGAGCGTGCAGATCACCACGCCGGGGTCGACGATCTCGATGCCGTGGCCGGCCTGGATCTGCGCCGCCGTGACCTCGCCCGGCCCCGACGCGACCAGCGTCATCCGCTTCGGCCCCTCGCCGTGCATGCGGAGCGCCAGCAGCTTCACGTTGAGCACGATGTCGGTGATGTCCTCGCGCACGCCCTGGAGGGAGGAGAACTCGTGAAGCACGCCGTTGATCTGCATCGAAGTCACCGCAGACCCCTGCAGCGACGACAGCAGGATGCGCCTGAGCGCGTTGCCGAGCGTCATGCCGTAGCCGCGCTCGAGCGGCTCGGCGACGATCCGCGCGAAGCGGGAGCCGTCGCCCTCGGGCGTCACTTCGAGCTTGGACGGCTTGATGAGTTCCTGCCAGTTCTTCTTCATGACGCAGACTGTCCCCGTGTGTTGGGTTGTACGCCCGTTGAATGATCGAGGCGGCGCGCGGCGGCGCGCCGGTACGGTGCCGTCAGACGCGCCGCCGTTTCGGCGGCCGGCAGCCATTGTGCGGGATCGGCGTGACGTCGCGGATCGCGGTGATCACGAAGCCCGCGCTTTGCAGCGCGCGCAACGCGGATTCACGGCCAGACCCCGGCCCCTTGATTTCGACCTCGAGGGACTTGACGCCGTGCTCCGCAGCCTTGCGGCCGGCTTCCTCGGCCGCCATCTGGGCAGCGTAGGGGGTCGACTTGCGCGAGCCGCGAAAGCCCATGCTGCCGGCCGACGACCAGGCGATCGCATTGCCCTGGACGTCGGTGATGGTGATCATCGTGCTGTTGAAGGTGGCGCTGACATGGGCGATGCCGGAGGAGATGTTCTTCCGCTCGCGGCGCCGCGTGCGCGTCGGCCTCGCCATTCTCGCTGCCCTCTATTTCTTCTTGCCCGCGATCGGGCGCGCCGGCCCCTTGCGCGTGCGTGCGTTGGTGTGGGTGCGCTGGCCGCGCACCGGCAGGCCGCGCCGGTGCCGGAGCCCCCGGTAGGTGCCGAGGTCCATGAGCCGCTTGATGTTCATCGCGACCTCGCGGCGGAGGTCGCCCTCGACCACGTAGCTCTGGTCGATCACCTCGCGGATGCGGATGACCTCCGCATCGCTGAGCTGGCTCACCCGCTTCTCCGCCGGCAGCCCCACCGTTTCGCGGATCTGCCGGGCCTTGGTCCGCCCGATCCCGTGGATGTAGGTCAACGAAATCTCGACCCGCTTGTTGGTCGGGATGTTGACGCCGGCAATGCGCGCCACGCTGGGGCCTCCTCATAGGGGAAGGGCGCGCGGCGATATCTGCGCCGCGCGCCTTGGCGAAAGGTGATTACCACCGCGCACGCGGCCGAGTCAACGCCAACCCGCTCCTCCGCGCCGCTGTTGGCCGCCGCGGCGCCATCCGGGCTGCGTCGCGCACTACTCCTGCGGGGCGAACTCCATGATGACCTGGTCGGCGGCCAGGCTGTCGCCCACCTGGACGCGGACGGCGGCGACGCGCCCGTCGCGCTCGGCGCGGAGCACGTTCTCCATCTTCATGGCATCGACGATGGCGAGCGGCTGCCCCGCCCGCACCTCGTCCCCCTCGCCCGCTGGCAGCGCCACCACGAGCCCCGGCATGGGCGAGAGCAGGAAGCGCGAGAGGTCGAGCGCCTCCTTCGCCGGCATGGTCGCGGCGAGCTGGGCGGCCCGCGGCGTCCGCACCCGCGCCGTGACCTCGAAGCCCCGCCAGCGGAGCGTGAGCGCCGTGCCGCTCCGCGCGACCTGGACCGTGACGGCGCTGCCCGCCACCGTGCCCGCGAAGAGGCTCTCGTGCGGCTGCCATGCGCCCGAGACCGGAACGCTACGGCCCGCGTGATCGACGACGAGCCCGTCTGCGCTCTCGCTCAGCCGCACGTCGTGCCGGGACGCGCCGAGGTCGACCACCCAATCGCCCATGTGGCGGAGCGGCGCCCGGCCCTCGATCTGGCCCGAGATGCGGGCGGCGCGCGCCGCAAGCCGCGCGTGCACAAGCGCCGCCACCGGCACGAGCACCGCGAGCGCGTCCTCGCTCAGCGCCGCGGGATCGAAGCCCCCGCCGAACTCCTCCTCGATGAAGGCGGTGGAGAGCCGCCCTTCGGCGAAGCGCGGGTGGACCACCACCGCGCCGAGGAAGCCCGCATTGTGGGCGACGCCCTGCAGCTCGTAGCGGTCGAGCGCGTCCTGCATCGCGGCGATCGCCGCCGGGCGGTCCGCGCCCCAGGTGACCAGCTTCGCGATCATCGGATCGTAGTACATGGAGATCTCGGAGCCCTCGTCGACGCCTGCATCGACGCGGCAGGCATCGCTGGCGGGCGGCTCGCGGTAGCGCGAGAGGCGCCCGATGGAGGGCACGAAGCCGCGCACCGGATCCTCGGCGTAGATGCGGCACTCCATCGCCCAGCCGTTCCGCATCACGTCCGCCTGGCCGAAGGCGAGCGGCTCGCCGGCTGCGATCCTGATCTGCTGCTCCACCAGGTCCACGCCGGTGACCATCTCGGTGACCGGGTGCTCGACCTGCAGGCGCGTGTTCATCTCCAGGAAGTAGAAGTTCCGCTGCTGGTCGGCGACGAACTCCACCGTGCCGGCGGAGCGGTAGCCGACGGCGGCGGTGAGCGCGCAGGCCTGCGCCCCCATCGCCGCCCGCGTCGCCTCGTCGAGCAGCGGGCTCGGCGCCTCCTCGATCACCTTCTGGTGGCGGCGCTGGATCGAGCACTCGCGCTCGCCGAGGTGGACGACCGTACCGGCGCCGTCGGCCAGCACCTGGATCTCGATGTGGCGCGGGTCCACGATGAAGCGCTCGACGAAGACGCGGCCGTCACCGAAGGCCGACGTCGCCTCGTTGATGGCGGACGCCATGTCCTCGCGCAGATGGGCCTCGTCCCAGACGAGCCGCATGCCCTTGCCGCCGCCGCCGGCCGCCGCCTTGATCATGACCGGGTAGCCGATCTGGCGCGCTGCCGCGATCGCCTCCCCGGCGTCGTCGACGGCATCCTCGGTGCCGGGAATGGTCGCGACGCCGGCATCGGCCGCGATCCTGCGGGCGGCGAGCTTGTCCCCCATCGCCGCGATCGCGCCCGCCGGCGGGCCGATGAATGTGACCCCCTCCACAGCCAGCGCCTCGGCGAACGCCGCGCTCTCGGAGAGGAAGCCGTAGCCCGGGTGCACCGCCTCGGCGCCGGTCTCGGCGATGGCGGCGAGCAGGGCGTCCACGTTCAGGTAGCTCTCTACTGCTGCGGCAGGGCCGATGCAGACGGCCTCGTCCGCCATGCGCGTGTGCAGCGCGCCGCTGTCGGCCTCCGAATAGACCGCGACGGTGCCGATGCCGAGCCGCCGGGCGCTGCGGATCACCCTGCAGGCGATCTCCGCGCGATTGGCGATCAGGATCTTGGAGAACACCGGCGCCGCTCCTCCCGCCCTACAGCGGGATGTTCCCGTGCTTCTTCCACGGGTTCTCGAGGCGCTTCGTGCGCAGCGTCTCGAAGGCGCGCGCCACGCGGGCGCGGGTGTCCTGCGGTCGGATCACGTCGTCGATGAAGCCCCGGCTCGCGGCGACGAAGGGGTTGGCGAAGGTGCGGCGGTACTCCTCCGTCTTGGCGTCCACCGCCGCCGGATCGTCGAGCGAGCCGCGGAAGATGATCTCCACCGCGCCCTTTGGCCCCATGACCGCGATCTCGGCGGTGGGCCAGGCGTAGTTGAGGTCGCCCCGCAGGTGCTTCGACGCCATCACGTCGTAGGCGCCGCCATAGGCCTTGCGCGTGATCACGGTCACCTTCGGCACCGTCGCCTCGGCGTAGGCGTAGAGCAGCTTGGAGCCGTGGGTGATGATGCCGCCGTATTCCTGATCGGTGCCCGGCAGGAAGCCCGGCACGTCGACGAAGGTGAGCAGCGGGATGTTGAAGCAGTCGCAGAAGCGGACGAAGCGCCCCGCCTTGCGCGAGGACGCGATATCGAGGCAGCCCGCGAGCACGGTCGGCTGGTTGGCGACGATGCCGATGGTCCTGCCGCCGATGCGGCCCAAGCCGGTGATGATGTTCTGCGCGTACGCGGGCTTCAGCTCGAAGAAGTCGCCTTCGTCCACGACCTTCCCGATCAGCTCCCGCATGTCGTAGGGCATGTTGGGATTGCCCGGCACCAGCCTGTCGAGCGAGGGCTCGACCCGGCTCACGGGGTCGCTGGCCGGCCACGCGGGCGGCTGCTCGCGGTTGCTGGCGGGCAGGAAGTCGATGAAGCGGCGCGTCTCGGCCAGCGCCTCGACATCGTTCTCGAAGGCCTGGTCGGCGACGCCCGAGCGGCCGGTGTGCGTACCCGCGCCGCCCAGCTCCTCGTGCGTCACCACCTCGTGGGTGACCGTCTTCACCACGTCCGGCCCGGTGACGAACATGTAGGCGCTGTCCTGGACCATGAAGATCGCGTCGGTCATGGCCGGCGAATAGACCGCGCCGCCGGCGCAGGGCCCCATGATCACCGAGACCTGCGGCACGACGCCGGAGGCCAGCACGTTGCGCTGGAAGACCTCTGCATAGCCTGCGAGCGACGCCACGCCCTCGTGGATGCGCGCGCCGCCGGAATCGTTGAGGCCGATGACCGGCGCGCCGACCCGCATGGCGTGGTCCATGACCTTGCAGATCTTCTCCGCGTGCGCCTCGCTGAGCGAGCCGCCGAAGACCGTGAAGTCCTGGCTGAAGACGAAGACCAGCCGCCCGTTGACCGTGCCCCGCCCGGTGACGACGCCATCGCCCGGCACGCGCTGCTCGGCCATGCCGAAGTCGCTGCTGCGATGCTCGACGAACATGTCGTACTCCTCGAACGAGTCGTCGTCGAGGAGCAGCTCCAGGCGCTCGCGGGCCGTGAGCTTGCCCTTTGCGTGCTGCCGTTCGATCCGCGCCTCGCCGCCGCCGAGCCGGGCGCGGGCGCGGCGCTCGTCGAGCGTGTGCCGGATGTCGTCCATCGCCCTCCCTACCGGGCAACGCGTGGAATTGCCGTGCCGCTGCCTGCTCTTATCACGAAACGCCCCCTCCCGGCGACCGCACGCCGGGCGCGTCAGCCGCCAACGATGTTGTGCGCCGGCCCGTACGGGAACCCGGTTATGTCCTCCGCGCCGTCGCCGGTCACTACCAGGATGTTGTGCTCGCGGTAGCCGCCGGCGCCGGGCTCGCCGTCCGGAATCATGATCATCGGCTCCATGGAGACCACCATGTTGGGCTCCAGCACGGTCGTCACGTCCTCGCGCAGCTCGAGGCCCGCCTCGCGGCCGTAGTAATGGCAGAGCACGCCGAAGCTGTGGCCGTAACCGAACGTGCGGTTGGGCAGCAGCCCGTGGCGCTCGTAGATGGTGTTCAGCTCTGCGGCGATGTCGCAGCAGCGCGCGCCGGGCCTGATGAGGGCGATCCCCGCCTCGTGCACCTCCACGTTGATGTTCCAGAGCCGTAGGTGCGCGTCCGGGCATTCCCCGGCGAACAGCGTGCGCTCGAGCGCCGTGTAGTAGCCCGCCGGCATGGGAAAGCAGTTGAGGCTCAGGATGTCGCCCCGCTCGATCCGACGCGACGTGACGGGATTGTGGGCGCCATCGGTGTTGATGCCCGACGAGAACCAGGTCCAGGTGTCCATCAGCTCCACGTGGGGCTGGCTCCGGCCGATCTCGCGCACCATGGCCTGGGTCGCGTGCAGCGCCACCTCGTACTCCGGCACGCCGACCGCGATCGCCTCCACGCCGGCCGCGCCGCCCACGTCGGCAACGCGCGCGCTCTCGCGAATCCAGGCGATCTCCTCGTCGGACTTCACCATGCGCATGCGCATGGCAGGCCTGCTCACGTCGACCAGCTCCGCCGCCGGCAGCGCCCCCTGCAGCTTGCGCAGGTTCTCCACGGTGACGTGATCCAGCTCGATGCCGACCCGGGAGCCGTCCGGGATCAGCCGCTTCACGGCGACGAAGTAGTTGTCGCGGTGCCAGTCCGTGTAGGCGACGTTGTCGCCGAAGGTGCGCCGCCAGGGCTGCCCCCCGTCGATGTTGGCCGAGATCGTGGTCTGGCCCTCCTGCGTGACCACCAGGCCATAAATGCGCCCGAAGGAGCAGTAGAGGAAGTCGCTGAAGTAGTGGATGTTGTGAATCGAGGTGAAGAGGCAGGCGTCGATCTGCCGCTCGGCCATGTGGGCCCGCAACGCCCCGAGCCGGCGGTTCATCTCGCTCGCGGAGAATGTCGGCCTGACCTTTTCGCCGTTACGGATCGTCTTGAGCTGCTCCATCGTCGTCACCCTGACCGTTTTCCGTGTTCCTGGTGGCGGGCCGCACCCGTCGTCCCGGTTCCGCGCGTCTCTTCAGGTGTCGCACGTCCTGCGCGGAAGCGCCACTCGGGGCCGCCAAGCATTGAAAAAACGGATAGCGGCCGGGACTTTCCATTGCACGTCCCGAATTCGCAACGCCGACTTTGTTTCCGGGCCGTGCCGTCTCAATTCAGTTGGAATCGGGCGGCAACACGGCCGCATTGGCTGCCCGGTCGACGCACGAGCCAACACCCGCAAGCTGCTCCGTGTTCTGCTCATCACACGCGAACCAGGGCGGCGTTCTTCGCCTTGTTGCGGATTCAGCAGATAAAACCGTTGATCTAATCCGGGACTTTTGGAAACAAAGATGCTATACAGCGCAGGCGGTACCTCGCGGATGCAATTGTAGAAGGCAATTCGATGGCTCAAAACTCTCCCCCCCGGATCGACGAAAGCGCTCTGACCAAGGGACAACGCCGCAAACTGGACGCGCTCAGAAAATCGGTGGGCGACGAGGTCGGTGAGCGCGCGTTTGCAGAGTGGCTTGCGTCGCGGCCGGTCGCAAAGGCCGATGATAATGCCACGTTGATCGTCGATACTCTCTGGCCGCTGGTCCAACAGGGTACGCTTGCAATCCCTCGGGGCGGCTACCTGCTGAGGCGCGGTCGCGGTCGGATCATCGTCGAGCCGGCCAAACAATAACTGTTTGGCGATGTTCGGTGCGGTCCCCGATCGTCGGGGGCCGTTTTCGATTTTCGGACCCGAAAGCGCTTCGTTCCGGCGCGGCAGGCGGTTGGCGGCTCCCACACCGAGCCCCGGCAGCCCACCGCCGCGTCCATTGTTCGGCGACTCGCGCCAATTCGAAGCATTGTTCCGCCAGGAGCGGAAACTGGCCGACAGGCAGCGTCGCCGTCGTTCCCGCAACACCTGATGCCGCAAGCGCCTCCGTTGCCTGTGTCTGCAACAGGGGATGGACGCGGCCCTTGCCGCGGGAATTTTCGCGACAGAGCGTTTTCGCGGCAGAGAGATCGGCAACCGGGTGTGCCCGGCCGGCCGGCGCCTGCCGGAACGACGCGGACTGGATTTTTCGGAGCTTCAACGCCGGCGAATTGGAGTAGACCTGAAGAGCCGCCGGATTGGCCGGCGGACGTCCCACCGGCAGCGGAAACAGGCGCGTGCGCTCACCTTCGTCAACACGGACCTCCCCGCTCGTCCATCCGAAACAAAACGATCTTGACGCCTGCGCCTCGCGCTCTGCCCACGTGGCCGACCACGGGGAAGCCAAGGGCTCACACTTGCGAATGCCGGCAGTTGTTGTCCTTTGTATCGACGGACCATGTTGTCCGTTCTTCAAGGAGAGTTTTCGTATGAAGTGGTATGAATTTGGACGATGAGGGCAAGAGCCCACTGCCTGAACGAAATGTTCAATTCAGTGGCACGACTACTCATAAGCGTCGCAACGATAAATTCTTTATTGCCGGGAGCGAAGGGTTTGGTCGCGGAGGCATCGTTTTGTCGCTACCTCTGCACCTTTACCAGCCTTGTTGTGTCGCCAACGGCCTGAAGGGCGCAGCGCCCACTTGCGGGACATGATACCCGCCGCCGAGTCGCGTTTCCCGCTTCGCTAACGGCGCCAATGGCGCTCTCTCGGCTTGCCGCGCTATTCTCTTGCGCGAGCGACCGCGCCGCGGGAAGGGCGACGGCAAGGAGGCTTCGATGCAGTGGATGCGCCAGGCGATCAGGTCCGTCGTGGTGGGCTCGATGCTCGCGCGGGAACGCTGGCAGAGCGGGGTGGCCTACAACCCGCTCTCGAGTGAGGTCGCGCAGGATCCCTACCCCGTCTACGCGGCCCTGCGCGCGCGCGGCCCCGTGCACCACAGCCGGCTGATGAAGGCCTGGCTGTTCTCGCGCCACGCCGACATCGACATCATCCTGCGCGACCACCAGCGCTTCAGCAACGACCCCCGCAAGGGCACGCTTTCGCGCGATCAGCGCGCCAAGCTGCCGGCGGAAGACGAATTCACGATGCTGTTCCTCGACCCGCCGGACCACAAGCGCCTGAGAGCGCTCGTCAACAAGGCCTTCACGCCCAGGGCGGTGAACGCGCTCGAGCCCCACATCCGCAACCTGCTCGGCGCCCTGCTGGACGACATCGACGACCCTGCCGGCTTCGACCTCATGCAGGCCGTCGCGCAGCCGCTGCCCGTGATCGTCATCGCCGAGATGCTGGGCATCCCGCCGGAGGACCGGGCGCAGTTCAAGCTCTGGTCCGACCAGCGCGCGCGCATCCTGGAGCCGATGATCACGCCGCAGGAGCGGGAAGTCGCCGAGAGCGCCTCCCGTGCGTTTGACGCCTACTTCCTGCCGATCATCCGGGAGCGCCGCGCGGCGCCCCAGGACGACATCGTGAGCGCGCTGGCGCAGGCGGAGGAGGATGGCGACCGCCTGGACGAGCGCGAGATGCTGAACATGCTGCGCCTGCTGCTCATCGCCGGCAACGAGACCACCACCAACCTCATCGGCAACGGCTTTCTGGCGCTGCTGCGCTACCCGGATCAGCTCCAGCGGCTCAGGGACGATCCGAGCCTGATCCCGCTGGCGGTGGATGAGCTGCTGCGCTTCGATTCGCCGGTGCAGACGGATTTCCGGCGCGTGCTCACCGACTGCGAGGTGAACGGAATCCCGTTGAAGCAGCGCGAGAACATCGTCCTGCTGCTCGGCTCGGCCAACCGGGACCCGGACGTGTTCGAGGCGCCGGACACGCTCGACGTCGGCCGCGGCGACCGCTCCCATCTCTCCTTCGGGCGCGGCATCCACCACTGCATCGGCGCGCCGCTTGCGCGCCTGGAAGGGCGGATCGTCCTCGAGGTGCTGCTGGAGCGCTTCTCCCGGATCGGCCTGCGGGGCGAGCCCCCGCGCTTCCGCAACAGCATCGTGCTGCGCGGCCTCGAATCCCTGCCGCTCCGCGCCGTCAGGGCGTGAAGCACGTGCGCGCTACCACACACCGCGTCCCGGAAGACACCGGGCGATGCCGGCCCGCGCGATGACGAAAGGACCACACCATGCTTGAGACCCCGCCTGCCCTCACCATTCGCCGCACGTTCCGGCGGCCGCCGCGCGATACCATCGCCGCGCTGGAAGGCGCGATGACCGGCCAGGTCGCCGACGCCCTCGGCGGGCTGGGCGCGCTCGACCCCTCGATCAAGCCGATCGCCGACGCACCGCCTGCCATGAAGGGCTTCGTCGGCACGGCCCTCACCTGCATGAACAGCCCGGCGGACCAGCTCGGCCTGGTCGGCGCGCTCGCTTACGCGGAGCCCGGCGACGTGCTCGTCGTCGGCACCGAGGGCTATCTCGGCACTGCCGTGATCGGCGACCTGATGGCGGGCATGCTGCTCAACTGCGGGGCGGCGGCCCTGGTCACCGACGGCGCGGTGCGCGACACGCCCGGCATCATCGGCGTGGGCCTGCCGGTCTATTGCGCGGGCGTCAGCCCCAACTCGCCGCAGCGGAACGGCCCCGGCACGGTGGGCCTCGCCGTCAGCATCGGCGGCGTCACGGTCAACCCCGGCGATGTCGTGGTGGGCGATGTGGATGGCGTCGTCGTCGTGCCCCGGGATGCGCTCGACGACGTGATCGCCCACGTCGACGAGATCAAGCGCATGGAGACCGAGGTGGAGGCCAAGGTGAAGGACGGCCTCGCCTACCCCGAATCCTGGCGCGCCTACCTGGAGCCCGGAGCCGCCCGCTTTGTCGACTGATCTCGGCGCGGCCCGGGAGCGGGCGGCGATCCTCAAGCGCGGGACGAAGGTCCTGATCTTCGACCTCTACGGCACGGTCGTGGACATGCAGGCGGGGCTGACCGAGGCCGCGACCCCCTACCTCCGGGAGAAGGGCTGGGACGGCGCGCCCCACCGCTTCGTCACGTGGTGGCGGCGCACCCATTTCGAGAACTCGATGATCGACTCCCTCTGCGACCGGGGCCACACCTCGTATCGCGAGATCAGCCAACGCGCGCTCGCCTACGTGGTGGACCGGTGCGGCTTCCCCTACACGCAGGAGGAGGTGGTCCGGCTGGTGAGCCGGATCGAGACGCTGAGGCCATTCCCCGAGGTGCCGGCGGCGCTGGAGAGGCTGCGCGGCGCAGGCTACGCGCTCGCCATCCTCTCCAACGGCGACCGCGACATGCTGGAAGCCGCCATGCCGCACGTCGGCATCCCCTTCGACCACGTCATCTCGGTGCAGGAGGCCGGCCGCTTCAAGCCCCACTGGAAGACATACGCCAGGGCCGCGGAGATCATCGGCGTCGACCGCACGGCCTGCGCCCTCGTCGCCAATCACGCCTTCGACTGCATCGGCGCCAAGGCCTACGGCATGCGCACGGTCTTCATCGACCGCCGCAGCCGGCCCTTCGGCGAGACCCCGCACCGGCCGGACCTGACCGTCGCCGACTCCACCGCGCTCGCGGAAGCGCTCGCCTGAGGCGCCCCGGATGCAAGCCGATTACGTCATCATCGGCTCAGGCTCCGGCGGCGCCGCGGTCGCGGGCCGCCTCGCCGAGGACCCGCGCAACCAGGTGCTGCTGCTGGAAGCAGGGCCGAAGGACACCAACCCCTTCATCCACATCCCCGCCGGCTTCACCCGCCTGCTCACCCACCCAAAGCTCAACTGGCGGCGGCAGTCGGAGCCTGTGCCGGGCCTCGGCGGCCGGCGCATGCCCTTCCCCGCCGGCAAGGTGCTCGGCGGCTCCAGCGCGATCAACGGCATGCTCTACATCCGCGGCCAGGCGGAGGACTACGACGCCTGGCGTGACGCCGGCAACGAGGGCTGGGGCTGGGACGACGTGCTGCCCTACTTCCGCAAGGCCGAGGACCAGCAGCACGGCGAGAGCGAGAGCCACGGCGCCGGCGGCCCCATCGGGGTGAGCGACACGCGGCCGAGCAGCCCGGCGTCGCGGCTCTTCGTGGAGGCTGCGGCGCGCTGCGGCATCCCCCGCCTCGACGATCTCAACACCGGTGACCAGCACGGCATCGCGCACGTCCAGGGCACGATCAGGAACGGCCGGCGCATGACCACCGCTGTCGGCTACCTGCGGCCGGCGATGGCGCGGGAGAACCTGCGCATCGTGACCGAGGCGCTGGTGGAGCGCATCGTCGTCGAAGACGGCATCGCCACCGGCGTCGTCTTTACGGACAAGTCGGGCGCCACCGTCACCGCGCGTTGCGAGCGCGAGGTCGTGCTCTGCGCCGGCGCCGTGGCCTCGCCCCAGATCCTGCAGCAATCCGGCATCGGCGATGCGGCCCGGCTCAAGGCGCTGGATATCGCACCGGTCCACCACCTGCCCGGCGTCGGCGAGAACCTCCACGACCATCTCTTCGTGTTCGTGCAGCCCCGGCTGAAGAAGGGGGTGCCGACGCTCAACCGGCTGCTGCGGAGCCGCCCGCGGCTTGCGGCCGAGGTGCTGCGCTACGGCCTTTTCCGCACCGGCGCGCTGTCGCTCACCTCGTGCGAGGTCTGCGGCTTTCTCGACTCCACGGAGCGCGGTTGCAGGCCCGATATCGAGATCACCTTCCGCCCGCTCAGCTTCGACCTGCTGGCGGACGGCGGCTGGCGCGCGCACCCCTACCCCGGCGGCACCAGCTCGGTCTGCGCCACCCGGCCCATGAGCCGCGGCCGGGTCACCCTCGCCCGCGCTGCCGACGGCACGCGGCGCACCGCGATCCAGCCCAACTATCTCGATCACGACGAGGACGTGATGAGCCTCGTGCGCGGCGTCCGCATCCTGCGCCGCATCCTCGCCACAGAGCCCTTTGCGTCATGCGTCGTCTCCGAGGAGCGGCCCGGCGCAGACGTAGAGAGCGACGAGGCGCTGGTCGCCTACGTGCGCGAGACCGCGGGCACGGTCTATCACCCGGTGGGCACCTGCAGGATGGGGAGCGATGCGATGAGCGTCGTCGATGCGCGGCTCCGGGTCCACGGCATCGCGGGCTTGCGGGTCGCCGACGCCTCGATCATGCCCGCGATCCCGTCCGGCAACACCAACGCGCCCACCATCATGATCGGCGAGAAGGCCGCCGACATGATCCGCCGCGACCACAATTAAGGCGGTCGGGTGGCCCGCTCTCGCTGCTCCCCCAAGACGTGGAGTGGGTGGCGCCCGAATTCGGATATCCCTGCGGCCGCCTGCTCCGCCGATCGCCCGCGCTTCAACCCTTTCGTGCCCTCTTCCCGACTCTAGCGGGCGCGAAGAAGCGCTCCTGCTCTCACTACTCTACTCTGTTACTACTTTACTCTTGACTCGTACTCCCAGTGGCCCATATCCTTGCTCAGAGCCAATCGCTAGCCAGAAAGGAGTTGGGCCTATGACGAAATATCGGTCGATTGAGGTCGATTTTGAGATACATCAAATGATCGAAATGGAGCGCAGGAGCTTCTCCGAGACGCCCAACGTCGCTCTGCGTCGCCTACTTAAGTTGGACGAATCCTCTTCCGCCGCCCCAACGAACTCTTCCGAAGGAACACCTTGGTCCGGGAAGGGTGTATCCCTCCCCCACGGCACGGAAGTGCGCATGGAGTACAACAGCCGTCAGTACACGGGCCAAATCGACTTTGGCGAATGGGTCGTGGAGGGCCAACGCTTTAGAACCCCATCAGCTGCGGCCAGCCGTGTCGCTGTTACGAAAGACGGAAAACACACGCAGTTGGACGGCTGGAACTATTGGTACGTCAAACGCCCCGGAGACACGGACTGGATCGCACTGAAGCAGCTTCGGTCGCCTCAAACGTCGCCGTGATTCATGGCGCTAGAGGATATCTAGGTTCCTCATCCCGCAATTCACTGAGCGGTTCGCAGAGACTGTCTCGCCGACCACTTCTTGATCCCGGCCGCCTTGCTCCACCCTGGTGGGGGCGGCATAGTGCCGTCATGGAATGGCGCCATGCAGCGGAGAGGGGTGCGCCGCACGAGGCGGAGGAGCCGCCCGTCCGCGTCTGCGAGCACCCCGAGTGCGAGCGCGAGGCGGACCACCGCGCGCCGCGCGCGCCGGACGACCTCCGCTCATACCGCTGGTTCTGCCTCGACCACGTGCGCGACTACAACCGCTCGTGGAACTTCTTCGCCGGCTGGAGCCAGAACGACATCGAGCGCTTTCAGCGGGACGACATGACCGGCCACCGGCCGACCTGGCCGTTCTGCAACGGTCCCGGCGGGCGCAGGCGGGAGGAGCTGGAGGAGGCGTTCCGCATCTTCGCGCGGGACTGGCTGGGCGGCGACGACGGACAGAACGGACACCGGCGGCCGGGCGGGCACCCGCTCTCGGAAGCCAGGCTCGAAGCGCTCGCGCTCTTCGACCTCACGCCGCCCTTCGACCTCGATGCGCTCAAGCGGCGCTACAAGACCCTGGTCAAGCGGCACCACCCCGACGCCAACGGCGGCTCACGCGAGTCCGAGGAGCTTTTGAAACACATCAATCAAGCCTATAACTACCTCAAGAAGGAGTGTTCGTAGACGAAGGCGAGGTCGATCGGAGTGGCACGGGAAGGGCCGCCGATGGCGGCCTTCTTTGTGCGGAGGGAAAGCGCGCAATGCAGAAGAGCGAGGCAGAGGCGGCGGGCGCCAACGGCAGCGTGCCGGACATTCAGGTTTCCGTCAGCCAGACGTTCGGCATCGACACCGACATGGAGGTGCCGGCGTTCTCGGAGCCGACGGACCACGTGCCGGACATCGACACCGCGTACCGTTTCGACCGCGACACCACCCTGACCATCCTGGCCGGCTTCGCGCACAACCGCCGGGTGATGATCCAGGGCTACCACGGCACCGGCAAGTCCACCCACATCGAGCAGGTCGCCGCCCGCCTCAACTGGCCCTGCATCCGCATCAATCTGGACAGTCACATCAGCCGCATCGACCTGATCGGCAAGGATGCGATCGTGATCCGCGACGGCAAGCAGGTGACCGAGTTCCGCGAGGGCCTCCTGCCGTGGGCGCTGCAGCACCCGACGGCGCTGGTGTTCGACGAGTACGACGCCGGCCGGCCGGACGTCATGTTCGTGATCCAGCGCATTCTCGAGGTCGACGGAAAGCTCACCCTGCTCGACCAGAACCGGGTGGTGCGCCCGCACCCCGCCTTTCGCATCTTCTCCACCACCAACACCGTCGGCCTCGGCGACACCACCGGCCTCTATCACGGCACACAGCAGATCAACCAGGGCCAGATGGACCGCTGGAACCTGGTGGCGACGCTCAACTACCTCGCTCACGACGAGGAGGTGAAGATCGTGCTCTCCAAGGTGCCCTCCTACGAGACCGAGGAGAGGCTCAAGCTCATCCACGCGATGGTCGAGGTCGCGGCGCTCTCACGCGCGGGCTTCATGGCGGGCGACGTCTCCACCGTCATGTCGCCCCGCACGGTCATCCACTGGGCCGAGAACGCCGAGATCTTCGGCGACGTGGGCTACGCCTTCCGCACCACCTTCGTCAACAAGTGCGACGAGATGGAGCGCCCCATCATCGCCGAGTACTTCCAGCGATGTCTGGGCATGGAGCTGCCTGAGTCCTCGGCGCCCTTGCAGCCGAGCGCCTGAGCCGGAGCACGCGCCCCGTGGCCCAGGAGGAAACCCCGGTCGAGACCTTCCAGCGGGCCGTCGGCTCGGCGGTGCGCGCCATCGCGGGCGAAGCGGGCGAGGAGCTGCAGGTCTCCTTCGGCGCGGACCAGCCGCAGGTCGCAGGCGACCAGGTCCAGCTCCCCTTCCCGGCGCGCGATCTCAACGCGCTCGACGTCGAGCTGGTGCGGGGCTCGGCCGACGCGCTGGCGCTCAGGCTCCGCTACCACGACCAGGGGTCCCACGTGCGCGAGCAGCCGCGCGGCAAGACCGCGCGCGCGATCTTCGACGCCATCGAGCAGACGCGGGTCGAGGCGCTGGGCGCAGGCCGGATGGCCGGCGTCGCGGCCAACCTCGATTCAGCGCTGGAGCAGAGGTGCCGGCGCAAGGGCTACGACCACTGCACGATGCCCGAAGAGGTGCCGATCGCCGAAGCGCTCGCCATGATCATGCGCGAGAAGCTCACCGGCCGGCACCTGCCGCAGTCCGCCCGCCACATGGCCGACCTGTGGCGGCCCTGGTTCGAGAACAAGGGCGCCCGGTACACCACGCAGCTCATGCGCGCGATGGAGGATCAGTCCCAGTTCTCCATGCTGTCCCGGCGCCTCATCAAGGACCTGGACCTGCCCGACGAGGACGCCGAGGACCCGGACGACGCCGAGGACCAGTCGAGCCCGGAACAGACTGACGACGACGACGCCAGCCAGCCCGGCGAGGCCGAGCGCGGCGACGAGATGGATTCGGACAGCGACCGGGAGGCGGACGCCGACGCGGATGCGGACGCCGACGCGCAGGACGCGGCGGACGAGGACGCCGACGCCTCCATGAGCGAGGGCGAGGAGGACGACGAGGAGGCCGGCCGGCGGCGCTTCCATCCTGGCTCCGGGCCGGGGGGCAGGGAGCCGCCCTACAAGGCGTTCACGACCGCCTTCGACGAGATCGTGAACGCGTCCGAGCTTTGCGATGCGGAGGAGCTGACCCGGCTCAGGCTGCAGCTCGACCAGCAGCTTTCGCAGCTTCACGGCGTCATCAGCCGGCTTGCGAACCGGCTGCAGCGGCGCCTGCTCGCGCGCCAGACGCGGTCCTGGGAGTTCGACCTGGAGGAGGGCCTGCTGGATACCGCGCGTCTCTCCCGCGTCGTCACCAACCCGCTCCACCCGCTCTCCTACAAGATGGAGAAGGAGACCTCGTTCAGGGATACCGCGGTCACGCTGCTCATCGACAACTCTGGCTCCATGCGCGGGCGGCCGATCATGGTCGCGGCCATGAGCGGCGACATCCTGGCGCGGACGCTGGAGCGCTGCGGCGTGAAGGTGGAGATCCTGGGCTTCACCACCCGGGCGTGGAAGGGCGGCCAGTCGCGCGAGCGCTGGCTGGCCGAGGGGCGCACGCGCAATCCGGGCCGCCTCAACGACCTCCGCCACATCATCTACAAGAATGCGGACGAGCCCTGGCGCCGGGCGCGCCGCAGCCTCGGCCTCATGCTGCGCGAGGGCCTGCTCAAGGAGAACATCGACGGCGAGGCGTTGCTCTGGGCGCACGACCGCCTCCTTGGCCGCTCGGAGGAGCGGCGCATCCTCATGGTGATCTCCGACGGCGCGCCGGTCGACGACAGCACGCTCTCGGTCAATGCGCGCAACTATCTGGAGCGTCACCTGCGCTCCGTCATCGACTGGATCGAGACCTTCTCGCCGGTGCAGCTCCTGGCCATCGGCATCGGCCACGACGTGACCCGCTACTACCGCCGC
The DNA here is from genome assembly GCA_028818855.1 of Rhodospirillales bacterium. Taxonomy (GTDB): domain Bacteria; phylum Pseudomonadota; class Alphaproteobacteria; order UBA828; family UBA828; genus WTGU01. The sequence goes on along the minus strand of JAPPMY010000120.1, from coordinate 4,125 downwards.
GCCGTCACGCTCACCGATGCCGAGCAGCTCGGCGGCACGATGACCGAGAAGCTCGCCGAGCTCTTCGACGAGAAGCCCCGCGACGAGCGCGCCTTCGAATCCCGCCCCAGGCTCCGGAGCGCCTAGGGCGCGTCCGCGGCCCGCCGAGCACTACTGGCGCCGGGCCTTGTCCCGGGCCAGGTGGCGGAACAGTTCCTCCTCGCGGTCCTCGAGCAGCGCATCGCCGTCGCGCGCGCTCCAGTCGTAGACGCCCCGGCCGGACGGCAGACCGCGATGCCCCGCATCGACCAGCGCGCTGACCGCCTGGGCAGGCCGGGAACCCGTCTTCAAATGCGGGATCAGGTACGCGCCGAAGGCGTGCAGCACGTCGAGGCCCCCGATGTCGGCCGACTCGATGGGGCCGGTGATCGCGAGGCGCCGCCCGAAGGACGCCTTGACCACCGTGTCGATCGCCTGGGCCGACGCCGCCCCCTCCGCCCACAGCGCCCAGGCCTCGCGCAGGATCGCGTACTGAAGCCGGTTGCCGATGAAGCCCGGAACCTCCTTGTCGACGATCACCGGCTCCTTTCCCGCTGCCCGCAGCACGCCGCAGAGCCAGGGCGCCACGTCCGGGTCGCTCTCCGGCCCGGCGCAGACTTCGACGAGCGGAATGAGCTGCGGCGGGTACCAGAAGTGCGCGGCGACCACGCGCCCGCGGTGCGTGACGTCGGAGACAAGCTCGCTCGCGGGCTGCCCGCTGCCCGAGGCGAGGACGGCGGGAGGCGCGCAGATTGCGTCGAGCCGCCCGTACACCTCGTCCTGCACCGCGCGCTCGGCCGGAACCGCCTCGAGGACGAGCTGCGCCTCCGCCGCGTCCTTCAGCGCGGTCGACGTGCGGATGCGGCCGAGCGCGGCGCCCGCGTCGCCGGCCGTGACAAGCCCGTGCGCCTCGAAGCCGGCGAGGCTCTTCGCGATCAAGTCCATCGCCGCGGCGAGGCTCTCCTCGCGCCGGCCGATCATGACGACCCGATGGCCCGCAGCCGCGAATATCTGGGCCATGCCGTGGCCGACGCGGCCGTTGCCGACGACGGCCACGGTATCGAGCGTTGCAGGGACGGTCATCGGCCTCTCCTTCGCGTGGCGTTGCCGCCGCAGGAGCGGCGGGCCGCAGTCCCGGTCCGTCGCGCGTTCGTCGAGGGCCGGCCCGCCTCAGCCCTTAGCCGAGGTGCGCCGCGAAGAAGTCCAGGGTCCGCTGCCAGGCGAGCGCGGCGTCCTCCTCGTCGTAGGCGGCCTTGGTCGGGTTGGCGAAGCCGTGGTGAGCCTCGTACCAGTGGTTCTCGGCGCTCTTGCCGGCGGCGGCCATCTCCGCCTCGAAGCCGCCCACCATCTCCTCGTTGATCCACTTGTCGCGGGTGGCGAAGTGGCCGAGCACCGGCCCGGCAAGCGACGCGAGGCGATCGCGTCCCTTCTTCACGTTGCCGTAGTAGACGACCGTCGCATCCACCGGCGCGGCGAGCGACGCGTTGAGCGACCAGGCGCCGCCGAAGCACCAGCCCACGGTGCCGACCTTGCCGGTGCCGCTCTCATGGCCCCTGAGCCAGCCCACCCACGAGGCGCAGGCATCGGTCGCGGCCTCGGCGCTCAGCGCGCGCACCAGCTCGCGCGCTCGCCCCGGATCGTCGGTCACCTGGCCGCCGTAGAGATCGATCGCGAGCGCCAGGTAGCCTTCGTCGGCGAGCGCGGCCGCGACCGACTTGATCTGGTCGTTCAGTCCCCACCATTCGTGCACCAGAATGACGGCCGGTGCCGGCAACGCCGCAGGCACGCCGAGCGCCGCCGAGACCTCACGGCCGCCTGCGGTGGTGATCGAGACGGTCTCGAGGCCGGCCGCGGCGGCGCGCGCGAGCCGCGGATCGGCAAGGACCGCCGCAAGCGGCAGCCCGGCGAGACCGACGAGAATGTCACGTCTTGCGAGTCCCATGGGATGCGATCCCCCGTTGCAGGATTGAGCCCACCATGGTCGGGCGGCCAGCCGCCAGGTGCAAGCATGCCTTGACGGCCATCCGTGGCACACAAGGCGTTTTGACGGTCAGTTTCGTGATATAATGGCCCTCAAAGGGCCTTGGCGGTCACGATTGGCCGACAAGGAGGAGCACCATAGCTGGCGAACTGAGAGAACAATGCCGCCTGTTCACTACCATATCGGAAGATTTCCGCCCGAAGACTTGGATTGGCCCAAGCTGATTCCGCTTATCGGACCGACCATGGCGGCGGTAGCGCGCTACGACGGTACGCTCGCCGCTATTCCTAATCCCCGCATCTTGCTGGCGCCTTTGATCACGCGGGAAGCGGTTCTCTCCTCGCGCATCGAGGGCACTCAAGCAACGATGGGAGAAGTTCTGGAGTTCGAGGCCGGGCAGGAACCGACTTCGCCTGCCCGCCGTGACGACTTCCTTGAGGTGCTCAAGTACCGCGCCGCCATGCGTCAAGCCGAGACGATGCTGCGGGAGATACCGCTGTCCCAGAGGGTCATCCGTGAAGCGCATAGCGTCTTGCTGTCTCATGCCCGAGGCGAGGGAATGGCCCCCGGCGAATACCGTCGTATACCAAATTGGATCGGGCCGCCGGGGTGTACCATCGACCAAGCCAAGTTCGTTCCGATTGACGCGGGACGTCTCCCCGACGCCATGAGCGAGTGGGAGCGCTATATCCATGCCGACGCTCCCGATCAATTGGTTCAGCTCGCCATACTGCATGCCGAATTCGAGGCCCTGCATCCGTTCCTGGATGGCAATGGCCGTCTGGGCCGTTTGCTGGTGCCTTTATTCCTGTGGCAACGCGGCCACATCAGAGAACCGACTTTCTACGTTAGTGCCTATCTTGAGGCTAATCGGGACGAGTATTACGAAGGCCTGCTCGCTGTGTCGCGCGATAACGATTGGACCGGCTGGTGCCGGTTCTTCCTCCAAGCGGTTCAGGCTCAGGCCGAGGACAATCTCACCAAGGCGCAGGAAATCCTCGATCTCTACGAGCGATTGAAACAACGTGTGGCAGACCTCACGCGCTCCCGGTACGCAATCCATGCCTTGGATTGGATATTTGCGCGTCCCCTATTTGGCAGCGCCGATTTCGTTTCGGAGATGGTTTGTGGCACACGAACGGCAAGACGGATGCTGGACGTTCTGTGCGAAAACGGCGTGCTGCACGTGGTCGTGCCGGGCGCGGGACGCCGAACTGCCATTATTTCGTTTCCTGATCTCCGGGAGATCGTAGAAGACGGTACGCTTTGACGGCCATCTGTGGCACACAACGGGATTTGACGGCCACTTTCCCTCAAATATGGCCAACAACGCGACTTAGCGGCCACGACTGGCCGACAAAGAGGCGGATAGGCCAACAAGGATCCCGGTCGCCGGTTTCAATCCCCTCCCCCGTCCGCGAACCCCGCGCCCCGTTGCTTTCTCCGCCGGGCGGCTGCCTGTATCCTCGCGCGGCTTCAGCGGAGGAGGGCCATGGCGAGTTCGATCGAGGCGCGGGACATCAGCCGCAGACGCGGCGCCGGCGCGCAGCTCAGGCGGGAGGAGGACCCGGCGAATCGCGCCGTCACAGGCGGCGACACGCTGGTCCGGACCCTGCTCGACCACGGCGTCGACACCGCGTTCGGCGTGCCGGGCGAGAGCTACCTCGCCGTCCTCGAGGCGCTGCGGGGGGCGCAGGATCGGCTCCGCTTCGTCGTCACGCGCCACGAGTCCGGCGCGACCTTCGCCGCCTGCGCCTACGGCCGGCTCGCGCGCAAGCCGGGCGTCGCCTTCGTCACCCGCGGGCCCGGCGCCACCAACGGCGCCATCGGCCTCCACACGGCGCGGCAGGATTCCGTGCCGCTGCTGCTCTTCATCGGCCAGGTGCCCTCGGGGCAGCGCGGCCGCGAGGCGTTTCAGGAGATCGACTATCACCGCATGCTGGGGCCGCTGACCAAGGCGGTGTTCGAGCCGCAGACGCCGCAAGAGGTCGCAGACGCCGCCGCGGAGGCCCACGCGATCGCCCTGGACGGCAGGCCCGGGCCGGTCGCCGTCTCGCTGCCCGAGGACGTAACCGAGGGCGCGGCCGGCAACGCGCCGCCGCCGGAGCCGCGTGCGCGCGGCGCCC
>JAPPMY010000226.1 GCA_028818855.1 Rhodospirillales bacterium | reverse complement strand
ATCGCGACCAACCTCTCCGGCCTGCCGCTGATGCACGAGGCCTTCGGGCTGCCGCTGCCTGGCTTCCTGCACACCGAGAAGGGCCACTACTTCTGGGAGGGCGAGCCCGGCGAGAGCGAACGCGACTTCTCCAAGCGCATGGCCGCCGCGTTAGAAGAGATGATCGTCCGGGAGGGGCCGGAGACCGTCTGCGCCTTCATCGCTGAGCCCGTCATGGGCGCTTCGGCCTGCGTCGCGCCAGCGGAGGGCTACTTCGAGGAGATCCAGGCCGTCTGCAAGCGCCACGACGTGCTTTTCATCGCCGACGAGGTGATTACCGGCTTCGGCCGCCTCGGCACCTGGTTCGCGAGCGAGAAGTACGGCCTCGACCCCGACCTGATGACGCTCTCCAAGGGCATCACCAGCGCCTACGTGCCGCTCTCCGCCTCCGTCATCTCGGACCGTGTGTGGGAGGTGCTGCACGAGGGCTCGAAGGACATCCCGATCTTCGCCCACGGACACACGGCGAGCGCCCATCCGCTCGCCTGCGCCGCCGCCAACGCCAACCTCGCGCTCATGGAGCAGGAGGACATGGTGAGGAACGCCGCCTCCACCGGCGCCTACTTCAAGCAGCAGCTCGAGGAGCGCGTCGGCCCGCATCCGCTGATGGGTGAGATCCGGGGCGACGGGCTGATGCTCGCGATCGAGCTGGTGGCCAACAAGGAGACGAAGGAGGAGCTGAACCTGGAGTGGGACTGCTCCCACCGCCTCTTCGACCTCTGCCTGGAGGAGAAGCTCATCACGCGCGGTTTCTTCGGCCACAACTCGACCTCGTTCGCGCCGCCGCTCTCGATTACGCCGGCGCAGGTGGACGATGTGATCGACCGCTTCTCCCGCGGCCTCGACAAGCTCACGGCCGACCTAAAGTCGGAGTATGGCTTCAGCCCGGCGGGCTGAGCGCGCCCGGGGAGGGCCGTCGCATGGGCGGCGGCCCGCGGGCACCGAACGCGGCTTGTCGGCACCCCGGATTTATGGGAATATGGGCGTATGAAGACGACTGTTGAGCTTCCCGATACCTTGTTCCGACAAAGCAAGGCGCTGGCCGCCGCCCGCGGCGTCACTATGAGGCGGTTCTTCACCGAAGCGCTCGAGGAGAAACTTCGGCGTTCTGTTGGCTATGGAAGTGGCGAAAGTGAGGAACCGCCCTGGATGGCCGGCTTCGGAGCGCTGTCCGATATTCGGGACGAGAACCGCCGAGTGATGGAATTAATTGAGGACGAGTTCGAGCGGCTGTCGCCCGAAGACGTGACGTGATCCTCGACACCAACGCCGTGTCTGCGTGGGCGGATGGCCACGTCACGGTCGAAGCCCCGCTGCGCGCGGCCGACCGCTTGGTGGTGCCCAGCGTTGTACTGGGCGAGTACTACTTCGGAATTCGTCAGTCGCGTCTTCGAAGCCGCTATGAGGCGTGGCTCTCCCGTAATCTGCCTCTTACCGAAATCGCGGCCGTCACTTCGGCGACGGCCCACGCCTATGCCGAAATACGCCTGGAATTGAAGCGGATGGGGGCTCCCATACCGTCGAACGATGCCTGGATCGCGGCGCTCGCCCGCCAGCACGGCCTCCCGGTCTTGAGCAACGACCGTCATTTCGACGTGGTCGCAGGCGTCCGCCGCATCGCGTTCTGAGCGCGCGGCAATTCACCGATCAGAAACGAGGGGTAGGGGCGAAAGCCGCTACGCCGCCTGCTTGGTCTTGAGCCCGTTCTCGTCCACCCAGCGGGTGGTGTCGTCGAGCGCCAGGGTGAAGCGGCGCATCATCTCGTCGACCTCGGCCTCAGTCATCACCAGGGGCGGCGCGAAGGCGAGGCTGTCGCCGGCGAGCGCGCTCCTGATGATGAGCCCGTGCTCGCGGGCGCGGTCCACCGCGTAGGTCTTGACGCCGCACACCGGATCGAAGGAGCGCCGCGTCTCCTTGTCCGCCACCAGCTCGATGGCGGCCATCATGCCCACACCCCGCGTCGTGCCCACCAGCGGGTGGTCGGCGAAGCCCCTGATGCGCTCCTGCAGCAGGGCGCCCACGCGGCGCACGTTGCCGAGCACGTCGCGCTCCTCCATCAGCTCCTGGCAGCGGAGCGCCACGGCGACCGCCACCGGGTGGCCGGTGGTGGTGAAGGCGTGGGCGAAGAAGCCCAGCTTGCGGCTCTCGGCGAGCATCGCGTCGTAGAGCTTCTGGTTGATCATCACCGCCGAGATCGGCTGGTAGGCGCTGGCCAGCCCCTTGGCGAGCGAGAGGCCGTCCGGCCTGATGTTGAAGGTCTCCGATCCCAGCCAGTTGCCCGTCCGGCCTGAGCCGGTGATGACCTCGTCGGCGAAGAACAGGACCTCGTACCTGTCGAGCACGGCCTGCATCTTCTCGAAGTAGGTCCGGGGCGGCACGATGCAGCCGCCGCCGCCCATGACGGGCTCGGCGAAGAAGGCCGCGACCGTCTCCGGCCCCTCGCGCACGATCAGCTCTTCCAGGTTGCCGGCGAGCCGGGACGCATAGTCCTCCTCGCTCTCGCCGGGCTCTCCGTAGCGGTAGTAGTGCGGGCAATCGGTCTTGAGGAAGAGGTCGTTGACCGGCAGGTCGAAGTCCGTGTGCATCTGCGGGATGCCGGTGACGCTGGCCGCGCCGCAGGTCACGCCGTGGAAGCCCATGAAGCGGGAGATGATCTTCTTCTTCTCCGGCTTGCCGATGGCGTTGTGGTAGTACCAGGCGAGCTTGACCAGCGTGTCGTTGGCCTCGGAGCCCGAGTTGGCGAAGAAGACCCGCGCCATCGGCACGTGCGTCGACGCCTTGAGGCGCTCGGCGAGCCGGCCCATGGGCTCGGTCGTCTTGTCGATCAGCGAGTGGTAGTAGGGCAGCGCCCGGAACTGCTCGATCGCGGCATCCACCAGCGCGCTCTCGCTGAAGCCGAAGTTGGCGCACCACATGCCGGCGACGCCCTCGATGTAGTCGCGGCCCTCCTCGTCGATGATGGAGAC
>JAPPMY010000155.1 GCA_028818855.1 Rhodospirillales bacterium | reverse complement strand
GTTTTTTTTTAAAAATTGGCTTCCCCCCCCCCCACCCCCCCTTATTTTGGTTATTTTTTTTTTTTTTTTTTAAAAAATTTTTTTGGGGGGGGGGGGGGGGCGGGGCCCCCCCCACTCCCATATGTTGTCGCCCCTTACGCGGCGATGAACTCGTTCCAGCGGTCGGTGAGGTACTCGTTCTCGTCCATGACCGAGTTCCACACCGCAACGCGGCCCATGCGGTTCTTGTAGGAGCCGCCGTCGCGCACCGCGCCCGGCTTCTCCATGAGCTTGCCGAACGGGCTGTAGATATCGACCGTGGCCGGCTTGCCCTCGAACCAGAAGTCCCACTCGGCTTCGGGCAGGTACTTCTGGGTGTTGCCGGGCGTCACCACGTAGTAGCCCTGGCGGGCGAAGAACGCGCCGGCCGGGCCCGAGTGGTACCAGGTCACGTAGTCGTAGACCGCGCCGAGGTGCTTGCCCTCGACGTGCTTGGGAAGCAGGTGGCCGAGCGTCCAGGAGCGGTAGCCTTCCTTCAGATCCTGGTAGATGCAGGGCACGCCCTGCTCGCGCACGGCAGTCACCGCCGGCGACCACATGGACTGGATGACGACCTCACCCTCGACCATGAGCTGGACCGACTCGTTGAAGGTCGACCAGAGGACGCGCCAGTGGCCGGCCTCCTTCAGCTCGATCAGGCGGTCGATGGAGTAGTCGATCTCGTCGCGGGTCATGTTGCCCTTGTCGCCGTACTCGATCTCGCCGTTGGCCTGGAACGCCTGCGCGGCGTCCATGAGCCCGATCTGCGGGAAGGCGACGAGCGCCGCCTTGCCGGCGAACTCCGGATTGATCAGCTCTGCCCAGGTATCGATGGGCCGGCCGATCAGGTCGGGCCGGATGCCGAGGGTGTCGGCGTTGTGCAGCACCGGGTGGTTGGTGATCCACTGGGTCGAGCCCGCCTCGACGAAGTCCGTCGCATCGGGGCCAGAGGTATAGGCCACGGTGCTCGGGTTCTGGCCATCGCCGAACCAGGCATCCGGCCAGATCTTGCCCGGCGCCTTGTAGAGGTCGACCACCGAGTCCCACTCGGGCAGCTTGGTGGTGTCCCAGGCCTGGAAGTTGCCGGACGGCCACATGAACTTCATCAGCATGTAGGGCGGCTCGAAGAGGTCGCCCGAGTCGGGCTGGGTCAGCGCGCGGGACTGGATCGCCGGAATTTCGGCAGCGGTCTGCCTGACCTGGAAGTCGAGGGCCTCGTTGGCCATGTCCTCGAGCGGCTTCATGTTGGACACCGCCATGCCCACGGTGCGCACGGTGATGTCCTTGATGTCCTGCGACCATACGGTCGGGAACCCGCCGCTGAGCTGGGTCGCCGCGGCGACGCCGGCCGCGGCCGCCGTCCCCTTGAGGATCGAGCGGCGGCTCACGCCCGTCTTGCTCTTGTCGCTACTGGTCTTGCGCATGCTTTCCTCCCTCGCCTGCGTTCCTCGAATGCTCGCCCCCTCGCCGGCCTGGGCGATTTTCCTCGGTCGGTGCAGTGCGACGGCTGCCGGCGGCCGCCAGTGAATTCGCGTTAGTCGAAGCTCTCCCCGATCAGGTTCTGGCTGCCGGTGGCGCGCTCCATCAGGCGCACGTCCTCGCTCGCCCAGGTGACGGTGACCGCGTCGCCCACCTTGGTCGGGTTGGCGAAATACTCCCGGTCCTCGATCACTGCGACGAAGTCCCGCTTCTGCTCCCGGGTCATGGTGAGCTTGACCCAGTTGCCCTGATACTCGATGGCGTGGACCGTGCCGCCCAACGCGTTGCCGCCGCCCGCCTCGGCGCTTCCGCCCGCCAGGTGCACCTTGTCGCGGCGGATGCCGAAGTTCACGTCCTGGCCGACCTGGTGGCCGTTGCGCGGCAGGTGGAACTGGTCGCCCTCGGTTCCGGCCACCGTCACCACCGTGTCCTCGACACCCGACACCTTGCCGGCGAACACGTTCCAGCCGCCCATGAACTCGGCGACGTAGGTGGTGCGCGGCTCGTCGTAGATCTCCGGCCCCGTCGCCGCCTGCTCGATGCGGCCCGTGTCCATCACCACGACCATGTCGGCGATCGCCAGCGCCTCGGGCTGGGTGTGGGTGACGTGGATGAAGGTGATGCCGAGGTCGATCTGGATGAACTTCAGCTCGGCGCGCATCTGCAGGCGCAGGAACTCATCCAAAGCCGACAGCGGCTCGTCCAGCAGCAGCACCTTCGGATTCGTGATCAGCGAGCGGGCGAGCGCGACACGCTGCTGCTGCCCGCCGGAGAGCTGCGCCGGCATGCGGTCGGCGAGCGGATCGAGCTGCACGCGCTGCAGCACCTCGTAGGCGCGCTCGCGGCGCTCGTTCTTGGCGACGCGCTTCATCTTCAGGCTGAAGGCGACGTTGTCGAGCACCGTCAGATGCGGGAAGAGCGCGTAGCTCTGAAACATCATCGACGTGCCGCGCTGCCCGGTGGGCTTGCCGATCACCGATTCGCCGCCGATCAGCACGTCGCCTTCCGTCGGCACCTCGTGCCCCGCGATGATGCGGAGCAGCGTCGTCTTGCCGCAGCCGCTCGGCCCCAGCAGGCAACAATAGGATCCGTCGGGGATCGTGAGGTTGATGTCCTCTACAGCAACCGTGGGGCCGAACCGCTTGGTCACGCCCCTGATTTCTACATCGCCGCGTTCGGCCATGGCTCCCAGCGTCCCTTCGCCCGCACGGGGGTCTCGCCGCCCCCTTTGGGCCAACGTCGTCGATACCAAGACAGATTGACATACCGCCCAGACGACGCAGCCTCAAGCATTTTCTCAGGCAGGTCGGCGGGATATGCTCGCCGCCCCCACACAATGCAACGGGAGCAGGCAGCGATGGCGGACCGGGCCGAGACCGTGGATGCAGAACAGGAAGCGCTGATCCTCGACGGAATCGAGCGCTTCCTGGAGCGCGACGTCCGCCCCCACGTCTCCGCGCTGGAGCACGACGACATCTACCCCGAGGACATCGTCGAGAAGATGAAGGAGATGGGCCTCTTCGGCGCCACCATCTCCG
>JAPPMY010000063.1:9245-32754 GCA_028818855.1 Rhodospirillales bacterium | reverse complement strand
CGGGTCCCGCGGCGATTCGGGAATAATCCGTGATCCGGGATAACGCCGCCGAGCGCGCGCTCAGGCCGCTCTGTCTCGGACGCAAATCCTGGCTGTTCGCGGGCTCCGATCGCGGCGGCGAGCGGGCGGCGGCGATGTACACCCTGATCGGCACCGCCAAGCTCAACGACGTCGACCCCCAGGCCTGGCTCGCCGACGTCCTCGCCCGCATCGCCGAGCAGACGCAGACCCGGCTCGATCAACTCTTGCCTTGGAACTGGGAAGACGCCCAGCGGCACGATCAGGCCGCGTAAACTGAGACCCTCGCCCTGCAGCTAATCGCTGGAACTACCCTGCCGCCAAACTCGGCCCGAGATACCCGGCGATCTTCGGTGGATGCTTTCTTCGGCGGTGCCAAGTAAAAGAACGCTCGACAGACTGTCATATGGAGGAAAACCCCGGAAACACCGGGTTTTCATGGCATTCACGGGTACTGTCTGGAAGGGAGCATGGCGGAGGGACGGGGATTCGAACCCCGGACACCTTTCGGTGAACACGCTTTCCAGGCGTGCGCCTTAAACCACTCGGCCATCCCTCCGCGGGGGCGGAACAATAGCAACAACATCTGGCGCCGCAATACGCGAGACACCATATTGGTCGAAAGGAGACGTCATATGGTGATCGTTCGCCTCCTCGGGATCGTGCTCCTGCTCGTGTTCCTCGCCGTGTTCGGCCACGAGGTCTACGGCGCCGTGACCGGTAGCGGCTACCGCCTGATTTCGGGCGGCGAGCTCTGGTTCATGTTCGACGGGAACAGCCTCGTCGGCTTCCAAGCCCTCATCGAGAAGAACATCGCCCCCTGGCTCTGGTCCGACATCGTGCTGCCGGTGCTGCGTGGACCCGCGTGGGCAATCCCCCTGGTGCCGGCAGCGCTGCTGCTCCTGCTGGTCCTGCTGGCAAGGCGGCGGCATCGCAAGATCTGGACGTGAGGCGGCCTCGTCCCGGGCTGCAATGCCGGCTCGACCGGTGTCCTAGCCCTCGTCCATCTTGAGCGCGGCGAGAAACGCCTCCTGCGGGATCTCGACGTTGCCGATCTGGCGCATGCGCTTCTTGCCCTTCCTCTGCTTCTCGAGAAGCTTGCGCTTGCGCGTCACGTCGCCCCCGTAGCACTTCGCCAGCACGTCCTTGCGTAAGGGGCTCACCGTCTCGCGCGCGATGATCTTGCCGCCGATCGCGGCCTGAATCGCGATTTTGAAGAGTTGGCGCGGGATCAGCTCCTTGAGGCGGACGCAGAGCGCGCGGCCGCGCCGCTCGGCCTGGCTCCTGTGGGCGATCAGGGCCAGCGCGTCCACGGGCTCCCCGTTGATCATGATGGCGAGCTTGACCAGGTCGCTCTCCAGGTAGTCGTCCAGCCGGTAGTCGAAGCTGGCGTATCCGCGCGAGACCGACTTGAGCCGGTCGTAAAAGTCGAAGACGACCTCGTTGAGCGGCAGCCGGTAGATCACCATCGCCCGGTTGCCGGCGTAGGTGAGGTCCTGCTGGATGCCGCGCTTCTCCTCGCAGAGCGCGAGCACGCCGCCGAGATGCTCGTCCGGCACCAGGATCGTCGCGTGAATCCAGGGCTCGTCGATGCGCTTGATGCGTGTGGGATCGGGCATGTCCGCCGGGTTGTGGAGCGAGAGCGCCGTGCCGTCGGTCAGCGTCACGCGGTAGACCACGCTCGGCGCCGTCGCCACGAGGTCGAGGCCGAACTCGCGCTCCAGCCGCTCCTGCACGATCTCCAGGTGCAGGAGGCCGAGGAAGCCGCAGCGGAAACCGAAACCGAGAGCAGGCGAGCTCTCGGCGTCGTAGTGGAAGCTCGAATCGTTCAGGCGGAGCTTGGCGAGGCTCTCGCGCAGCCGCTCGTAGTCGTTCGAATCGACCGGGAAGAGCCCGCAGAAGACCACCGGCACGCTCGGCCGAAAGCCCGGCAGCGCCGCCGCAGCGGGCCTCTTCACCGCGGTGATGGTATCGCCCACATCGCAGTCGCCCACGTCCTTGATGGCGGCGGTGATGAAGCCGATCTCGCCGGGGCCCAAGCTCTGCACCAGCGTCTTCTTGGGCGTGAACACGCCGACGCGCTCGACCTCGTGCTCGGCGCCCGACGCCATCATGCGGATCCTGGTGCGTGGCGTGAGCCGGCCGTGCAGGACCCGCACCAGGATCACCACGCCGAGATAGGGGTCGTACCAGCTGTCGACGAGGAGCGCCGTGAGCGGCGCGTCCGCGTCGCCCTCGGGCGCGGGCAGGCGGGCGATCAGCGCGTCGAGCACTCTCTCGATGCCTTGCCCGGTCTTGGCCGAGACCTCTACTGCGCCCGACGCGTCGATGCCGATGACGTCCTCGATCTGCTGCTTGACCCGCTCCGGCTCGGCCGAGGCGAGGTCCATCTTGTTGAGCACCGGCACGATCTCGTGGTCGTGGTCCACCGCCTGGTAGGCGTTGGCGAGGGTCTGCGCCTCCACCCCCTGGGTGGCGTCGACGACCAGGAGCGAGCCCTCGCATGCGGCGAGCGAGCGGCTCACCTCGTAGGAGAAATCCACGTGGCCGGGCGTGTCCACCAGGTTGACCACATGCTCCGCGCCGTCGGCGCCGCGGTGGGCGAGGCGCACCGTCTGCGCCTTGATCGTGATCCCGCGCTCGCGCTCCAGCTCCATGGAATCGAGCACCTGGCTCGTCATCTCGCGCTTCTGCAGGCCACCGCAGCGCTCGATCAGCCGGTCCGCAAGCGTGGACTTGCCGTGGTCGATGTGGGCGATGATCGCGACGTTGCGGATGCGCGCAAGCTCGCTCATGGCCGCAGCTCCACGCGTCGGCCGGCGGGTTAGCCGCGCAACACGCCGCCGGTGATCTTCGCCACGTTGGCGACGATCTTCGCGGCCGCCGCGTCGATTTCCGGATCGGTCAGCGTGCGGTCCGGGGCTTCCAGGCGAACGGCGATCGCGAGGGATTTCTTGTCCGCGTCGATGCCGGGGCCGGCATAGACGTCGAACACCGTGACCGCCTTGACGAGCGCCTTCTCCGCGTTGCGGGCGGCGCGCTCGACCTCCGCCGCAGGCACCCCGCTGTCGAGGATGAAGGCGAAGTCGCGTTCGGCTGCCGGGTAGTCCGAGGCCTTGAGCGGCGGCCTCGCGCGCGTGGCCTTCGCCTTCGGTCTAGGCAGCGCGTCCACCATCACCTCGAAGCCCACCATCGGCCCATCCGCCCCGAGTTCCGCGAGCACGCCCGGATGCAGCTCGCCGAAATGGGCCAGCGCGTTGCGTCCGAGCCCCAGCGTGCCGACCCGGCCGGGGTGATACCACGCCGGCCCCTCCGCGCTCGTCTGGAGGCGGCCGGGCGATACGCCGGCGGCACTGAGCGTGGCGAGGGCATCGGCCTTAGCATCGAAGGGGTCGACCGGCCGCGCGGCCCCGTGCCAGTTGCGGGGAACCGCCGCCGCAGCCCGCACGCCGGCAACGTGCGCGCGCTGGTCGTCCGGCTTCGTGCCGCCGTAGACGGGGCCGGTCTCGAAGAGCGCAACGTCGCCGAGGCCCCGATCCGCATTGCGCCGGCAGGCTTCGATCAGGTTGGGCAGGATCGAGGGGCGCATGGCGTCGAGCTCGGCATTGATCGGGTTCGCCAGCACGAGCGCATCTGCGCCGCCGCCGAAGAGCGTCGCGTGCTGCCGTGGCATGAACGACCAGGTCACGGCCTCGAACATGCCGCGCGCCGTGAGCGAGCGGCGCACGGCGCCGAGCCGGCGGCGTATGGGCGAGAGCGCGGGCCGCGCCCTCTCGGCTGCGGCAGGCGCGAGGGAGACTGCGGGGATCTGGTCGAAGCCCGCGATCCGCAGCACTTCCTCCACCAGGTCGGCCTCGCCCACGATGTCGCCGCGCCAGGCCGGCGGCTGCACCGCCACCCGGTCGTCGTCCTGCTCCTCGCAGGCGAAACCGAGAGCCGTGAGAATGCCGAGGGATTCCGCACGCGCGCTGTCGACGCCGCCGAGCGCCTTCACCCGGGAGGGGCGGAAGGCGATCTCGCGCCACCACTCAGGCTCCGCGCCCGCCACCACGACCTCGCTCGCCTCGCCACCGCAGAGCTCGATCACGAGGCGCGTCATCAGCTCCATGCCGGGCCCAGCGAACGCCGGATCGATGCCGCGCTCGAAGCGATAGCGGGCGTCGCTCTCCAGGTTGAACGCGCGCCCGGTCGCCGCCGTGCGCACGGGATCGAAGAGCGCGATCTCGATGAAGACGTCCGTCGTCGCCATCGTGCAGCCGGTGGGCTCGCCCCCCATGACGCCGGCGAGGCTGATCACGCCGCTCTCGTCGCCGATGGCGGTCATCGTGTCGCTGAGCGCATACTCCTTGCCGTTGAGTGCTGCGAACGTGGCGCTGCCCTGGCCGAGCCGGAGCCAGATGTCGCCCTTCACCTTGCCGGCGTCGAAGACGTGCACGGGCCTGTTGCGGTCGATGGTCAGGAAGTTGGTGAGATCGACCAGCGCCGAGATCGGGCGGAGGCCGATGGAGGCGAGCCTCTCCTTGAGCCAGCGCGGGCTCTCGCAGTTGCGCACACCCCGCACGTAGCGGCCGAGGAAGAGCGGACACGGGCTCGGGCCCTCGCCGGGGAAGTCGAGGATCACGTCGATGGGGCTCTTGAACGCGCCGGCGACCGGCTCGATCTCCGCGGTCTTCAAGCGGCCGAGGCCTGCGGCCGCGAGGTCGCGGGCGATGCCGTGGACGCCCAGGCAATCGCCGCGGTTGGGCGTGATCGCGATGTCGAACAGCGGATCGTCCAGGCCCATGACCTCGGCGAAGGGCGCGCCCACCGGGGCATCGGCGTCGAGCTCGATGATCCCTTCGTGCTCGTCGCTGAGCCCCATCTCGCGCTCGGAGCAGAGCATGCCGCAGCTCTCGACGCCCCGGATCTTCGCCTTCTTGAGCACCACGCCGGTGCCGGGGATGGTGGTGCCGGGCGGGGCGAAGACGCCCTTCATGCCGGTCCTGGCGTTGGGCGCGCCGCAGACCACCTCGACCTGGCTTGTCCCCGTATCGACCACGCAGAGCCTGAGCTTGTCGGCGTTCGGGTGCTGCCGCGCCTCGACCACGTGGGCCACGGTGAAGGGCGCGAGGTCTTCGCCGGGCCGGCGCACCCCCTCGACCTCGAGGCCGACTGCGGTGAGCTTGGCCGCGATGTCGTCGAGCGACGCGTCCGTCTCCAGATGCGTCTTCAGCCAGGAGAGGGTGAACTTCACGCGCTCAGCCCCGCAGCCAGGCTCGGCACGTCGAAGGGCGCGAAGCCGTAGTGGCGCAGCCAGCGCAGGTCGGCGTCGAAGAAGCTGCGCAGGTCGGGAATGCCGTACTTCAGCATGGCCGGGCGCTCGACCCCGATGCCGAAGGCGAAGCCCTGGTAGCGCGCGGGGTCGAGCCCCACGATCTCCAGCACCCGTGGGTGAACCATGCCGCAGCCCAGAATCTCCATCCAGTCGGCGCCGTGGCCGATGCGCAAGCCGCCGCCTTCGCGCGAGCAGCCGATGTCCATCTCGGCGGACGGCTCGGTGAAGGGGAAGTAGCTCGGGCGGAAGCGCACCGGCAGGTCTTCCACCTCGAAGAACGCCCGCGCCAGATCGATCAGGCAACCCTTGAGATGGCCCATGTGGGTGCTCTCGTCGATCACCAGCCCCTCGATCTGATGGAACATGGGCGTGTGGGTCATGTCGTAATCGCAGCGGTAGGTGCGGCCCGGCGCGATGATCCGGTGCGGCGGCGGCTCGGCCTGCATCGTCCTGATCTGCACCGGCGAGGTGTGGGTCCGGAGCAGCATGCGCTCGCCCCCCTCGTCGGCGCCGAAATAGAAGGTGTCGTGCATCTGCCGCGCCGGGTGCTCCGGCGGGATGTTGAGCGCCGTGAAATTGTGGAAATCGTCCTCGATATCCGGCCCCTCGACGACGCGGAAGCCCATGTCGGCGAAGATCGCGATCAGCTCGTCCAGCACCTGGCTGATGGGATGAACGGTGCCGCAGGCTTCAGGCCGGGGCGGGAGCGTCACGTCCACCCGCTCGGTCGCAAGGCGCTCGTCCAGGGCGGCACGCTCCAGCGCCGCACGCCGCCCATCGACGGCATCGGCGAGCCTGCGCTTGATCTGGTTGAGCCGGGCGCCGGCCTCCTTGCGGGCGTCGATGTCGAGCCCGCCCAGGCCCTTCATCGCCTGAGTGAGGGGGGACTTCTTGCCGAGCGCGGCGACGCGCGCCTGCTCCAGCGCGGGCAGGTCGCCGGCCGTCTCGATCCCGGCCAGCATCCGCTCTTCCAGGGCGTGGAGGTCTTCCAAGGAACACTCTCCGTCGGCCATCCTCACCCCCGCCGGGGGCGGCGGCCGATCAGCCGGTCGCGCCGTGCGCGCTCCGCGCCTGCTCCACGACGGCGGCGAACGCCGCCGGCTCACGGACGGCGAGGTCGGCCAGCACCTTGCGGTCGATATCGATCTTGGCGAGCGCGAGACCGTGCATGAGCTGCGAATAGGTGAGCCCGTGCTCGCGGGCGGCGGCGTTGATCCGCTGGATCCAGAGCGCGCGGAACCGGCGCTTGCGGGTGCGCCGGTCGCGGTAGGCGTACTGCAGCGCCTTCTCGACCCGGCCCAGCGCCACCCGGTAGCTGGAATGGCCGCGACCGCGATAGCCGCGGGCCATCTTCAGCACCTTCTTGTGCCGGGCGTGGGTGGTCACGCCCCGCTTGATCCGTGCCATTCGAGGAGTCCTCCGCCGCGCTCAGAGATAAGGCAGGAACGGCCGCACGATCGCCGCATCCGATGCGGACAGGATCTTCGCTCCGCGCTGGTTGCGCTTCACCTTCTTCTCGCGCTTGGTCAGGTTGTGCCGGTGGAAGGCCGTGCGCCGGCGGAGCTTGCCGCGCCCCGTGGCGGAGAACCGCTTCTTGGCGCTGCTCTTGGACTTGAGCTTGGACATAAGCGTCTCGCGTTTCTCGTGGTCTCTCGATGGAAGAGGGGGCGCCGGGCGCGCGCCCTTGTACTCGCTGCGCCGGCAGGTTTCAAGGGCATAAGCGGGACACAAGCGGGAGCCGGGCGACGCCCAGGGGCCGGCTACGGCCGGGCGCCGAGACGCTCCAGCGAGGCCGGCGCGACGGAGAAGATCTCGCCCCAGCCGGCAATGCGGCCGGGATCGACGCCGGCGAGCGCGAGCGTGCCCCAGAGTGCTGCGGCCACGCTGTCGTAGATCGGCCGTCCGGCCTCCGCCTCCAGCGCGGGCGCGTGGGGCGCGCCCTTCAGATTCGTGCAGACGGCGGCAATGGCCTCGGGCTCGGCGCCCGCCACGGCGCGGATCATGCCTTCGGTCTCGGCGGGCGGGATCGTGGCGTAGTTGAAGGTGTCCTCGCTATCGAGGTGGCGCTCGGCCACGCACTCGAAGCCCTCCCGCCCGTACGTCTCGATGATCGCCTCCTGCAGCGCGCTCTCGAACGGCGTCACCAGGGCGAAGCGGCTGATCCCCCGGCTGCGGAAGAGCTCGGCCAGCGCGAGCGTGGCGCTCGTTGCCGGGATGCCGGTCTCGCGCGTGATCGTCTCGCAGAGCCTGCGGTCGAAGTCGGGGCCGAGCCAGCTTCCGGCGGTGCCGTTCCAGCAGATCGCGTGGACGCGGGCATCGGCCAGCATGCGTGCGGCGGCCAGCATCGGCTCGTCGGCGAACTGGGCCGTCGAGTCCTCCTCGAGCGAGATCCGGGACACTTGTACCCGGCTGAAGTGCGCTGTCACGTCGGGCAGGTCCGCGAGCAAGGCATAGGTCACGGGCTCCAGCACCGTGTTGAGCGACGGCGTGATCATGCCGATGCGCGTCTGGCTCGCCATGGATACCTCCGCTTCGACGTTACGGCGCGCCGACGCACGCGTTGGGCGACATCACGTGGGCGATGCCGGTCGCAGTGCCGCTTTCCGGATCCCAGACGACCGCGTTGGGGCAGGCGTAAGACGACGGATGGACGCCGTGGGGCCGAACGCCCAGCGCGAACCGGGCCTCCAGCACGGCGAGCGCCTCTGCCGCGAGCCGCGCGTCGGCCTCGACGAGGTCCGGGCCATCCACGTTGATGCGCGGGCAGTGCGCGGCGTCGTCCGGGCTCATCCCGAAGTCCGCGAGGAAGGAGAGAAGCTGCGCCACCGCAGGCAGGATGCGGCGCCCGCCGGAGGCGCCGAGCCCGGCGCGGCGCCCGTCCGCCAGCTCCACCACCGTCGGGCACATGTTGGAGAGCGGCCGCTTGCCGGGCGCGATCGAGTTGGGACGGCCCGGCCGGGGGTCGAACCACATGATGCCGTTGTTCAGCAGAATCCCGGTCTCCGGAAGCATCACCTTGGCGCCGAAGGGGGAGAGCAGCGTCTGGGTCAGCGTGACGACGGTGCCCTCACGGTCGGCGACGCCGAGGTGGCTGGTGCAGGACGCGCGGTCGGCATCGCTGCCCGCGCCCATGCCCCGGAGCCGCGCGGCGGAGGCCGCCTGCAACGCCTCGGCGTAGGCCGCGTAGGTCTCGCCGTCCGGCGCCGCGCCGGGATCGAGGGACGTGGCGAGGCGGCTCAGCACGTCGATCAGCGTCGGCCCCGCGGTCAACCCCGGCGCAGCCCAGACGCGGGAGCCGCGGTAGGACACCGGCGCCACCTCCTCGACCTGGGCCTCGTAGTCCGCCAGGTCGGTCGCAGACAGGCGCCCGCCGAGCGCCACCATGTCTGCGGCGATCGCCGCGGCGATCTCGCCCGTGTAGAAGTCGGCAGGCCCCGCCGCGGCGAGCCAGCGCAGCGTGTCCGCGAGCCGGCCCAGGCGGATACGCGGCGCGTCCCCGGTCCAGGGCGTGGCCTGCGGGAAGCCGCCCGCGAGGTAGGTGGCGGCAGAGTCGGAGTCCTGCGCGAGTTCCGGCGCCGACGCCGCAATCGCGAGGGTGGCATGCCAGTCCACCTCCATGCCTCGCTGGGCCAGCACGCATGCCGGCGCCACGAGGTCGGCCCAGCTCCAGGAGCCGAAGCGCGCGTGCGCCGTCCCGAGGCCCGCCACCTGCCCCGGCACCGCGACCGCGAGCGGGCCCCGCATGTTGCGGTCCTCCTCGACGGCCGGCCAGCCGAACATGTCGGCGCCTTCTTCGCCGGTAAGCGGATAGTCCGCAGGCTCAAGCGCACCAGGCGCCACCATCCCGAAGGAGACCGCCCAGGTGCGATCCTCGCCTGCGGTTCGGACGAGCATGTAGCCCCCGCCGCCCAGCCCGCTCATCCAGGGCTCGACCGCGGCCAGCGCAAGGCTCGTCGCAATCGCGGCATCCACGGCATTGCCGCCGTCCGCCAGCACCTGCGCGCCGACTTCGGACGCGGACTGGTGCTGGGTCGCGACCACGCCGCCCGGGCTCGTCACCGCCGGCTTGCGGACGACCCAGCGCTCGGGCTTCTCCGTCACCGTCGCCATGCAGCACTCCCCGAAGCCCGGGCCTTACGCCGCCGCCGCTAGACGCTCTGCCAGTCCGCGCTCTTTTCCAGTGCGTCGGCGACCTTGAGCACCGTAAGGTCGTCGAAGTGGCGGCCCACGATCTGGCAGCCGATGGGCAGGTCGTCGCTCACGCCGCAGGGCACGCTGATCGCGGGATGGCCGGTCAGATTGAACTGCGGCGTGTTGTTGATCATGCTGAGCGCCCGCGACATGTACTCGCCGAAATCGGCGTCCAGGCTCGGGATCGGCGCCGGCAAGTGCGGGATGGTCGGCAGCACCAGCACGTCCACCTCGGCGAGCGCCTTGTCGTAGGCCGCGGTCAGCCGCCCGCGCTGGTTCTGCGCCTTGGCGTAGTAGGTGCCGTGGTAGTAGCGCTTGAGGTAGCCGCCCAGCAGGAGCACGTTCTTCACGGTGAGCGGGTAGTCGTTCTGTCGCGTGAGCGCCGCGCGGGACGCATGCTCCAGGAACTGCGTGTCGTAGTAGCCGAACCAGCCGGTGCCGACTCCGCCCGCCTTGAGCATGAACTCGGTCGCGCCCTCTGCCGCGATGGCGAACCAGACCCTGAGCCCGTGAAAGTGCAGGGGCACCGAGACCTCGGTGACCTGGGCGCCGCGCTCCTCGAGCCTCCGCACCGCGGCGCGCACCGCTCCGTCCACCGCGGGATCGCTCCCCGGCAGGCCGAACTCGGGCCAGGTCTCCTCGGTCTGGCCGAAGCCCTCGGTCAGCACGCCCACGCGGATCCCCTCGCAGCCCGCGCCGATCGCCGGCATGTAGTCCTGAACGTGGTTCGCGGGGATCGTGCCGCGCTGGCGCGGATCGAGCGGGTCGGGGCCGGCCAGCACCGAGAGCATGCGGGCCGTGTTCTCCACCGTGTCCGTCATCGGGCCGATGTGGTCGAGGGTCATCTCGATGGCGAGGCAGCCGGTGTAGGGAATGAGGCCGTAGGTCGCCTTGTGGCCGACCACGCCGCACCAGGAGGCGGGGATGCGGATCGAGCCGCCCTGATCGCCGCCGATCGCCATCGCCACGTCGCCGGCGGCGACTGCGGCGCCGCTCCCCTTGGACGAGCCGCCGGGCGCATGGGTCGGCTTGCGCGGATTGCGCACCGGCCCGTAGCCGCTGGTATGGCCGCCGCCCGAGAAGGAGAAGTCGGCGCAGGCGGTCTTGCCGACGATGGTGGCGCCCGCGTCGAGCAAGCGGGTCACGATGGTTGCGTCGATGGTCGGCACGTAACCCTCGAGGACACGCGCACCGTTCATCATCGGCACACCGGCCACGGAGACCACGTCCTTGATGCCGATCGCCTCGCCCGCGAGCGGCCCTGAATCGGCGCCCTTGATGTCGGTCCGCCAGTACCAGGCGTTGTACGGGTTCTCGTCCGGGTGCGGCCGGTAGCCCGAGGTGCGCGGATAGGTGACCAGCGGGCGCTCCTCCGGCACGTCGTCGATGTGGCGCAGGCTCCTGATGGCCCCCAGCACCGCCTCCCGCTGGTTCGCCAGGTCCTCTTGCGTCATCTCGAGCCCGAAATCCTGGGCGATGGCGGCGAGCTGATCGACGGTAGGGAGTTCCGGACCTCGGGACATGGGGGGCCTCGTCTCGTCTGGTGGGGTGTGGCGGTCGATCCTAGGGCCGCGCGGCATCGGCGACAACGGCGGGAGGAGGCGGCGCCGATCCCGATGGCCGCGACCCGACGCCGCGGCTACCATCGCAAGCCGCCATGAGAACCGACCTTGTATATCGGGACTGAAGGGCCGTGCCACTTGCCCCACGCGCCGAGCGCCTGCGCGATCACTTCGTCGGCTGGCAGTGCCGCATCCGCGCCGAGGCCATGCGCCGCCGGGACGGGCGGCCGTCGCCGGGGATGTGCCCGCAGGTGCTGAACACGGCGGGTGAGGCGCTCGCGCCGGCGGTGACGACGCTGCTCGTTCGCCGCGAGGCGGAGTCCTTCGCGCCCGAGTTCCGCCACCTGGCGCGACGCACCCACGACCCGCGGGACCGGCGCGAGGCGGCGCTCGCGCTTTTGGCCGAGCGCTACTACCAGCATGCCCGCGATTTCAGCGACCGGCTGATGGCGACCTTCGCGGCCGATTCACCGCTCGCCGAAAGGCTCATGCGGGAGGGGCGCTGCGTGCTCGCCTTCGATCAGGACGCCCAGCGCTACCGGCTGCCCTGCGTCGTTCAGAGGCTCGGGCGCGACGACCCGCGACGCGAAGAGACCTGGTGGCACAACGCGCTCTTCAACCCGCAGCTCCCGCCGGACGTGCCCATCCTCGCCTTCGCCCCCCGTTGGCTGGAGGCGTTCGCCGATCCCGATCTCGACAAACCGCGCTAGCGACGGCAGACCTAACGAACTATGGCGGATCGAGCGCCGGGACACGACGCAGGCCGTGACATTGAAGAGATATCCGGGCTAGAAACCGCCCGCGCCCGTCGCCCGCGCGTCCTGGGGCGATGGCCGCCCCCTCTCACGCATTCACCCTATCAACTGGAGGCGCCGCGCATGACCGTCGAGAACCGCTGCAAGAGAAAGATGCTCGCGGGCGAGCCCGCGCTCGGGGCCTGGCTTTCCATGGGCAGCCCCATCGCCGCCGAGATCGTCGCCGACGCCGGCTACGACGCGGTCATCATGGATCACGAGCACGGCCCCGGCGACCTCCTGAACGCCGTAACCCTCATGCAGGCCGCGAGCGCCTCCGGGGCCACGCCGATGATGCGCGTGCCGTGGAACGACATGGTCTACATCAAGCGCGCGCTCGACATCGGCGTGATGGGGATCATCATTCCCTACGTGCAGAACGCCGCCGAGGCCGAAGCCGCGGTCGCCGCCTGCCGCTTCCCCACCACCGGCGTGCGCGGCGTGGCACCCCACGCGGGCCGTTGCTCGGGCTGGGGCACGCGGCTCAAGGCCTACCTCGACGCGATGCCGCACGAGCTGCTGGTCGCCTGCCAGATCGAGACCGAGGAGGCCATCGACAACATCGAGGAGATCGCGGCGGTCGACGGCGTCGACATGCTGTTCCTAGGACCGAGCGACGTCTCCGCGAGCATCGACCACATGCTCGACATGCAGGAGCCCAAGGTGATCCGGCTCATCCAGAAGGCGGAGCGCAAGTTGCGGGCGACGGGCAAGCTGCTCGGCACGGTCACCCGCCCCGGCAAGTCCGTCAACTGGACCTTCGAGCGCGGCTACCACATGGTCATCGCAGGCGGCGATGCGCGCCTGCTCCAGCGCGCGGCCGCGAGCCAGGTCAAGGAGTTCCGCGACTCGCCGCCGAAGATGCGACGATAGGGCGGGAACGGCTGCCCCGCGCTGCAAAGGGGGAGACGGGTGGTGCCCGCTCAGATCGCGCGGTAGTGCGCGTCCTCGTCCGGCGTGCCGGGGCAGGCGGCGCGGCCGCTCTCGACCAGATGGATCAGGTGGGCAAGCACGGTGCGGGCGGCAGCGGGGCGCAGGCGCGGGTCGAGCCCCCGGTAGCGGAGCGCCACGATTTCCGGAATGGTCGAAGCGCCTTCGGCGACGGCAGAGAGGATCTCCGATTCCCGCTGGCGCCGGTGAGCGAGCAGCTTGCCGACGTAGCGCTGCGGCGTCGGGATCGGCGGCCCGTGCGTAGGCCAGTAGGTCTGCTCTCCGCGGGCCTTGAGCTTCTCCAGCGAGGCCATGTAGGCGCCCATGTCGCCGTCCGGCGGCGAGACCACCGTGGTCGACCATCCCATCACATGATCGCCGGAGAAGAGCGCGCTCTCCTCCGCCAGCGTGAAGCAGAGGTGGTTCGAGGTGTGACCGGGCGTGTGCACGGCCTCCAGGGTCCAGCCGTCCCCTGCGACGACCGCGCCGTCGCCTAGCCGGTGGTCCGGCACGAAGTCGCGATCCGCCCCTTCCTCGACCGCCGGCCCCTCCCCGCCTCCGTGTGGGCCGAAGCCATAGCTTTCCGCGCCCGTCGCGGCCTTGACGTGGCGGGTTGCCGGCGAGTGGTCGATGTGGGTGTGGGTCACGACGAGGTGGGTCACGGTCTCGCCCCGCACGGCCGCCAGCACGGCGTCGACATGTTCCGCGAGATCCGGCCCGGCATCGATGATCGCCACCCTGCCGCGGCCCACGATATAGGTGCCGGTTCCGTGGAAGGTGAAGACGCTCGGGTTGTGCGCGATGACCCGGCGGATCAGCGGCGAGACCTGCGCCACCGCGCCATAGGTGAATTCCAGCTCGCGGACGTAGGGGAGGGGCTCGCTCATGGGGCGGCCTCGCGGCGGTGCGGATATCGGTGGCGCGGATGCTGCCGCCGCAGGTGGCGGCGCCCGGTTGAACGGCGGCGGGCAATGGGTATCATCGCCCCGCCGCCGGGGTCAAATCCCGGCCCGGCGCCACCGGAAGCGACGAGGGACGGCCCGTGACCATTGATCCACCGGAGATCATCGAGGTCGAGGAGACCGTCGTTTCCTGCAACGGCGGCGGCGGCGCGCTCGGCCATCCGCGGGTGTTCCTCAATCTGGAATCGGATGGCTTCATAGACTGCCCCTATTGCGACCGGCGCTTCGTCCTGAAAAAGGGGGCGGCAGGCTCCGCCGGCCACTAGGCCGTCTTTCTTCCGGCGGCTGTCATCATCGCCAGCACGGCCACGAAACCCAGGCCGGAGACCGCCGCGCACACCCAGTAGGCGCCCGCGCCCCAGGCGGCATAGAGCAGGCCCGCGATCAGGAGCCCGGCGCCGAGTCCCAGGCCGTTGGTGAGCGCAGCGAACAGCGCCTGCGCCGTGTTGGACGAGCCGGCGGGCACCGTGCGGGCGATGAACACCATCGCGCCCAGGTGCATGGCGCCGAAGGTGAGCGCGTGCAGGCATTGCGCGAGCGCCAGCGCCCAGACCTCCGTGGTTAGCGCCAGCACCGCCCAGCGGATCACGCCCGCGACCGCCGCCGCGCCGAGCAGCCCCACCGGGCCGATGCGCCGCAGCAACGGCGCGTTGCAGGCGAACAGGATCACCTCTGCGACGACGCCGCCCGCCCAAAGCATCCCGATCACCCACTCCGTGATCCCGGCCGAGAGCCAGTGCAGGGTCGAGAAGCCGTAGAAGACGGCATGCGCGCCGTGAACCGCCGTGGTGGCATAGAGCATGAGACGGAACTGGCGCTCGCCCAGCACGCTCAGGATCGGCGCTGCAGGCGGCACCTCGCCGCCCCGCTTGTCCGGCATGGCAGCGGCGCCCGCGATCATCAGCGCGACGCAGACCAGGATCATGGTGACGATGAGCTCGGCCGACGGCACCGCCGCGACCTCCAGCACCGCACCGCCCACCGCCGCTGCCAGAAGGTAGGAGACCGAGCCCCAGAGCCGGACGCGGCCGTAGCCGGATTCGGGCGAGACCGTGCGGAGCGCGATGGTCTCCCCCAGCGGCAGCACGCCGGCGTAGACCAGGGTGAAGACGGTGCTCACCACGAAGATCGGCCAGAAGCCCCAGGTCCAGTAGAAAGCGACGGTGACCAGCAGCACCGTAAACGCGCAGGCGACGAGCGGTCCCCGCGTGCTGTCGCGGCGGTCGGCGAAGCGGCCGATGAAGGGGCCCACGGCAGCGCGCAGCATGAGCGTGAGCCCCAGCATCAGCCCGATCTCGGTCACCGAGAGGCCGCGCGTCTGCAGAAAGAGCGGCCAGAACGGCAGCGCCACGCCGGCCACCAGGAAATACGCCGCATAGAACGCGGAGATGCGGGGCGCCGCGTAAGAGATGGAAGCGCTGCGGGCAGACACGGGCGTGGCTCGCGGTTGGCGATGGTGGGCAGCGTCCGCGCGGCGCCCGCTGTGCGAGGGCCGGCCTGCGTGGCATAGTGGCGCGCATCGCCGAGGGCAAGTGGCCGCCGGCGAGACCCTGAAGCCGGAACGCCCACCGTGAGCAGCAACGCCCCCGACGACGCGAGCGCCCTGCGCCATCTCTACCTGATCGACGGCTCGGGCTTCATCTTCCGCGCCTTCCATGCGCTTCCCCCGCTCACGCGCCCCGACGGCACGCCGGTCAACGCGGTGCTCGGCTTCACAAACATGCTGTGGAAGATTCTGCGGGAGACCGATGCGGACCATGCGGCGGTGATCTTTGACACCGCGCGGCTGACCTTCCGCAACGAGATCTACGAGCCCTACAAGGCGAACCGGGGCGAGACGCCGGAGGAGCTGATCCCGCAGTTCCCGCTGGTGCGGGAGGCTGCCGGCGCCTTCAACCTGGCCTCCATCGAGCTGGAGGGCTTCGAGGCCGACGACCTGATCGCGGCCTATGCCGTCGCCGCGCGGGCCAGGGGCGCCCGGGTCACCATCGTCTCCGCCGACAAGGATCTGATGCAGCTCGTCGAAGGCGACTCGGTGATCATGTACGACTACTTCAAGAACAGGGAGATCGGCCCGGATCAGGTGCAGGAGCGCTTCGGCGTGGGACCTGAGCGGGTGATCGACGTCCAGGCGCTCGCCGGCGACAGCTCCGACAACGTGCCGGGCGTGCCGGGCATCGGGGTCAAGACCGCGGCGCAGCTCATCAACGACTATGGCGACCTCGACGAACTGCTGGCGCGTGCCGAGGAGATCAAGCAGCCCAAGCGGCGCCAGAACCTGATCGAACACGCCGAGATGGCGCGCGTCTCGCGGGAGCTGGTCACGCTGCGCCGCGATGCGCCGCTGCCGATGCCGCTGGAGGCGCTGGCGCGGCGGCAGCCGGAGCCGGGCGCGCTCCGCGCCTTCTTCCAGGAGAACGGCTTCCGGTCGATCGCCGCGCGGCTCGACGGCGAAGACGGGGAATCGAGGCTCGCGGAGGAGGAGGCGGAGCCGGAAGAGACGGCCGCCCTCCCCGCCGCCTACCCGCTGGTGACCGATGCGCAAACGCTTGCGCAATGGGCGGAGAAGGCGCGGGAGAGCGGCGTGCTCGCGCTGGAGCCGTTCCGGCCGGCGGGGTCTCCGGAGGGCGCGGGCCTCGCGGGCCTCGCGCTCGCCACGGCGCCGGGCGATGCCTGCTACGTGCCGCTGGGCCACGCCGGACCCGACCTGCTGGGGGCGGAAGAGGCGATTCCGCAGCTCGACATTGCCGAGGCGCTCGCGACCCTCGACCCGGTGCTGAGGGACCCCGGCGTGCTCAAGCTCGCCCTCGACATCAAGCAGACCGTGCGCCTGCTGGCACTGCACGGCGCAAGGCTCGCCCCGGTCGACGACCCCATGCTGGCCTCCTGGGTGCTCGACGGCAGCCTGCATGGCCACGGACTGGAGGACCTGACCCAGCTTCACCTCGACCGCGCAGCACCAGCGCTGGCCGACGTGCTCGGCAGCGGGCGCAGCAGGGTCTCCGTCGACGCGGTCTCGCCCGAGGCGCTGCGGGACACTGCGGCGGCGCACGCCGACCTCGCGCTCCGCCTGCACCGGGTCATCCGACCGCGCCTCGTCGCCGACCGCCTCACCACGGTGTTCGAGAGGATCGAGCGTCCGCTGATCGGCGTGCTTGCCCGGATGGAGGCCGCCGGCATCCTGGTCGACCAGGGCGAGCTGGTCGCGCTGTCGGCGGACTTCGCCGGCCGCATCGAGGCGCTGGAGAGCGCGATTCACGCCCTTGCCGGCCATCCCTTCACCATCGGCTCGCCCAAGCAGCTTGGCGAGGTGCTGTTCGACGAGATGGGCCTCCAGAGCGGGCGCAAGGGCAAGTCGGGCGCCTACAGCACCGGCGCCGACATCCTGGAGGAGCTGGCGGCACAGGGCCACGACCTGCCGGCGCGCGTGCTCGACTGGCGCCAGCTCACCAAGCTCAAGAGCACCTACACCGATGCCCTGATCGAGCACATCGACCCCGCGACCCGGCGCGTGCACACGACCTTCACCATGACCGCCGCCAACACCGGGCGGCTCTCGTCCAACGACCCGAACCTGCAGAACATCCCGATCCGCACCGAGGAGGGCCGGCGCATCCGCCGCGCCTTCGTGGCCGCGCCCGGCCACGTGCTCATGTCGGCCGACTACTCGCAGATCGAGCTTCGCATCCTTGCCCACGTCGCGGGCGTCGACCCGCTCAAGGACGCCTTCCGCGAGGGGATCGACATCCACGCGCTGACCGCGAGCCAGGTCTTCGACGTGCCGCTGGAGGGCATGGACCCGATGGTCCGCCGCTCGGCCAAGGCCATCAATTTCGGGATCATCTACGGCATCAGCCCCTTCGGGCTCGCGCGCCAGATCGGCGTGCCGCAGGCCGAGGCCAAGGGCTACATCGAGGCCTATTTCGTCCGCTACCCCGGCATCAAGGACTACATGGAGCACACCAAGAAGGCGGCCCATGCGGAGGGCTTCGTCACCACGCTGTTCGGCCGCAAGTGCCGGCTGCCGGGGATCAACGACCGTAACCCAGCGCGCCGCGCCTTCTCCGAGCGGGCCGCGATCAACGCGCCGATCCAGGGGGCTGCGGCGGACGTCATCAAGCGCGCCATGATCCCCATGCAGGGCGCGCTGGAGACGCAAGGCCTGGGTGCCCGGATGCTGCTCCAGGTGCACGACGAGCTGGTCTTCGAGGTGCCGGAGGCCGAAGTCGAGGAGACCGGCGCGGTGGTGAAGCGGGTGATGGAAGGCGCCGCCCACCTGGACGTGCCGCTCACCGTCGATGTCGGCACCGGCGGGAGCTGGGCCGAGGCCCACTGAGGCCCGAGCGCGTCCGTCAAACCCGCCGAGACCGCCTCCAAAGCCGCCGTTGACTGGGGCGGAACCTGTGGCATACTGCCCACGACGCGCGGGCCGGCGATCGCCGGACAGGCCCGCGCGCCATTGCATCTAATCCCACCGTCGTGAGCGAAATGAAAACCTTCTCGGCAACGCCTGCCACAATCGAGAAGAAGTGGATGCTGGTGGACGCCGAGGACATCGTCCTCGGCCGGCTCGCTTCCATCGTCGCCACTCGCCTGCGCGGCAAGCACAAGCCGAGCTATACGCCGCACATGGATTGCGGCGACAACATCATCATCGTCAACGCCGGGAAGGTTCGGCTCACCGGGCGCAAACGGGAAGACAAGCTCTACCATCACCACACCGGCTACCCCGGCGGCCTCAAGACCCGCACCGCCGGGCGCATCCTCGGCGGCAAGAAGCCGGAGACGGTGGTGATCAAGGCGGTGCAGCGGATGATCCCCAAGGGCCCGCTCGGCCGCCAGCAGATGGCGAACCTCAAGGTCTATGCCGGCCCCGACCACCCGCACGAGGCGCAGCAGCCCGAACCCCTCGACATCGCCGCGATGAATCCGAAGAACGCGAGGAGCACGCTCCGTGGCTGACGAGCCGAAGACCCTGACCAGCCTTGCCGAGCTTGGCGAGGTCGCCCTTCCCGACGCCGATATCGAGCCCGAGCCGCAGATCGACCGCCTTGGCCGCACTTACTCGACCGGCAAGCGCAAGGATGCGGTGGCACGGGTTTGGCTGAGGCCCGGCATCGGCACGATCACGGTCAACAAGCGCCCGGTGGAGACCTACTTCGCCCGGCCGGCGCTCAGGATGATCATCAACCAGCCGGCGGAGCTGGTCGGGCGCCGCACCCAGTACGACGTCATCTGCACGGTCAAGGGCGGCGGCCTTTCGGGCCAGGCCGGGGCGCTGCGTCACGGCATCAGCCGGGCGCTCGCGGCACGCGAGCCGGAGCTGCGCAAGATGCTCAAGTCCGGCGGCTTCCTCACCCGCGACAGCCGCGTCGTGGAGCGCAAGAAGTACGGCAAGCGCAAGGCCCGCCGGAGCTTCCAGTTCTCGAAGCGCTGAGCCCGGCGTTGCCGGCGCGCCTTTTCCTCCGGCTATCGCGATCGCAATAGGCTACCCATGAGCCCCTCCTCATCCGGCACGGGCAACACCGCGCGTGTGGGCGTGCTCGGCGCGAGCGGCTATACCGGCGGCGAGCTGCTGCGCCTGCTGGCGGGCCACGACGGCTTCTCGGTCGGCCTGCTGACGGCCGAGCGGCGCGCGGGCCAGAGCCTGGGCGCGGTCTTTCCCCACCTGGGTGGCGCGGGCTTCCCCGACCTCGTCAAGATCGGCGACGCCGCCTGGGACTCGCTCGATGCGGTCTTCTGCTGCCTGCCCCACGGCACCACGCAGGAGGTCGTGGCCCGGCTCCCCGGTCATCTCAAGGTGGTGGACCTCTCGGCCGACTTTCGGCTCGCGGACCCGGACGTCTACGCCGAATGGTACGGGCGTAAGCACGGCGCCGTGGCGCTCCAGGGCGAGGCCGTCTACGGCCTGACCGAGCTCGCGCGCGACGAGGTCCGCGGCGCCCGCCTCGTCGCCAACCCCGGCTGCTATCCCACTGCCTCCCAGCTTCCGCTGGCGCCGCTGCTCGAGGACGGGCTGATCGATGCTGAGGACATCATCATCGACGCCAAGTCCGGCGTCTCGGGCGCCGGTCGCGAGGCGAAGCAGGGGAGCCTCTTCGCCGAGGTCGGCGAAGGCGTGCATGCCTACGGCGTCGCCAGCCACCGTCACGCGCCGGAAATCGAGCAGGGGCTCTCGGCTGCGGCGGGTCGTGACGTGCGCGTCAACTTCACGCCCCACCTCATGCCCATGAACCGGGGCATCCTGGCGACGATCTACGTGCGCACCGCCAGGGGCGCCGATGCGCTCCGCGAGGCGCTTGCCCAGCGCTACGCGGACGAGGCGTTCGTGCGTGTCCTGCCTGCAGGCGCAGCACCCGCCACCCGCCACGTGCGGGGCTCGAACCATTGCCTCATCGGCGTCTTCGACGACCGGATCGAGGGACGCGCCATCCTGATCTCGGCCATCGACAACCTGGTGAAGGGTGCCTCCGGCCAGGCGATCCAGAACATGAACCTGATGCACGCCCTGCCGGAGACGACCGGGCTCGAGCAGGCGCCGCTCTTCCCGTAAGGGGCCGGGAGCGCATGTCCGCCGGTCTGCTCCTGCCTTACCGCCACCGCTGGCCGAACGTCGCGCCGAGCGCCTTCGTCGCCGCCGGCAGCTCCGTGATCGGCGATGTCGTGCTCGGCGCGCAGTCCAGCATCTGGTTCAACTGCGTCCTGCGGGGCGACGTGAACCACATCCGCGTGGGCGCCCGCAGCAACGTCCAGGACGGCACGATCATCCACACCGCCACCGACGATGGCCCCACGCTCATCGGCGAGGACGTGGTGGTGGGTCACATGTGCCTGCTCCACGCCTGCGTTCTGGAGGACGGCTGCATGATCGGCATGGGCGCCACGGTGATGGACTACGCCGTGGTGGAGACCGGGGCCTGGGTCGCCGCCGGCGCGCTGGTGACGCCGGGCAAGCGGGTCAGGAGCGGCGAGATGTGGATGGGCCGGCCCGCACGGGCCACGCGCGCGGTGAGCAACGCGGAGCGCGAGACCATCGTGAGCATCGCCCGGCGCTATGCCAACCGGGCCGGCGAGTACCGGGCATCGTCGGGCCCGCCGCGCCGGGCCCCTGCGCCTACGCGGCCCGGACGTAGGAGCCCGGTGCGTCCTCGATCGGCCTGAGCCCGCCCGTGCCGGGAACGCGCGCAAGCACCTTCTTGCCGCCGCCGCGCCGGCTCTGCCAGGTGTGCCAGTCGTTCCACCAGGAGCCTTCGTGTTGCTCGGCAGCGGCGAGCCAGGCGGCGGCGTCCTGCCCTTCCTCCACCGGTCCGGTCCAGTAGCCGTACTTCCCGGCGGCCGGCGGATTGATGATGCCGGCGATATGGCCCGACGCGCCGAGGACGAAGCGGCGCTTCCCGCCGTAGAGCCCGCAGGCGGCAAAACAGGACTGCCACGGCGCGATGTGGTCCTCCCGCGTCGCCACGATGTAGGTCGGAATCTCGATGCGACCGAGATCGATGGGAACGCCGGCGAGGCTCAGGCCGCCGGGCTCGGCGAGCAGGTTTTTCCGGTACATCTCGTGCAGGTAGAAGGCGTGCATCGCCGCCGGCATCCGTGTGGAGTCCGCATTCCAGAACAGAAGATCGAAGGGCATCGGCTCCCGGCCGAGCAGGTAATTGTTGACCACGAACGACCAGATCAGGTCGTTGGCGCGCAGCATGTTGAAGGTCGTGGCCATGTGGCGGCCCTCGAGATAGCCCTTCTCCGCCATCATGGCTTCCAGCGATTCGATCTGGGCATCGTCGATGAAGACGCCGAGATCGCCGGGCTCGGCGAAGTCGACGAGGGACGCGAAGAAGGTCGCGCTCCTGATCCGCTGGTCGCCCCGCGCCGCGAGGTAGGCCAGGGTGGCCGCCGTGAGCGTGCCGCCGAGGCAGTAGCCGATTGCAGCGACATCGCGCTCGCCCGTCGCCTGCTCGATCGCATCGAGCGCGGCCAGCGGTCCTTCCAGCATGTAGTCCTCGAAGGTCTTCTCGGCCAGTCGCCCGTCCGGGTTGACCCAGGAGATCATGAAGACCGTGTAGCCCTTCGACACCGCCCACCTGACGAACGAGTTCTTCGGCCTGAGATCGAGCACGTAGTACTTGTTGATCCAGGGCGGCACGACGAGGAGCGGCCGGCGAAACACCGTCTCCGTGCTCGGCGCATACTGGATGAGCTGCATGAGGTCGTTCTGGAAGACGATCTTTCCGGGCGTCGTGGCGATGGTCTCGCCGAGCGTGAAATGGCCCTCATCGGACATCTTCGGCGCGAACCGGCCCTCGTTCCGCTCGAGATCGTCGAGCACGTTGCGCAGGCCCCGCAGCAGGTTTTCGCCTTTCGTCTCGGCAGTCTCCCGCAGCGCCGCGGGATTGGTGGCGAGAAAGTTGGTCGGCGCCAGCGCATCGACGAACTGGCGGCTGTAGAAGGCGAGCTTGGCGGCATCCTTCTCGTCGAGGACCTGAACGTCCGCCGCCGCCGACTGAACGCAGGCTGCGGTCAGCAGGTAGGACTGCTTCAGGTGGTCGAAGATCCAGTTTTCGCTCCAGGCGGGATCGCGGAAGCGCCGGTCGTCCGGCAGAGGCTCCGCGACCGGCTCCGGCGGTTCCTCGCCCTGCAGGCGCCGTGCGCTCTGCTGCCACAGCCGGAGATAGCCGTCCCACCACTTCATCTGGGCATCGACCAGCGGTGAGGGGTCGGCGGCAAGGCTCTTCGCCATCGCCATGAAGGCGCCGCCGAGATTGAGCGGATCTTCATTTGCCCCGGCGCCCGCCGCGCCCTGCCCGGTCAGGAAGCGTTCGGCCAGCCGCCGGCTCTGCGCCGCGATGGCGCCCAGGTGCTCGGCCATGTCGTTTTCCGTCGCGTCCGCGGCGGGAGCGTCTTCGGTCATTGCAAGCCAAGTCCGTGCAAGAGTTGCGGGTGCGACAGCCAGCCGGTGCCCGCGAATGCGATGGATGGGAATTGGGTATATGCTACTCACGAGTCGGATCGTTCTCAACGCCGACGATCGATTAACGTCGCCCACAACCCAGGAGAATGCGCTATGTCCCAGCCCCAGGCCACTCAGACGACTGCGCGGGCTTGCAGGCGGCGGATGCGGCCGCTGACGCTCCTCGCGCTCGGACCGCTCGCTCTCGGCCTCATCGTCGGCGGTTGCTCGGCGATCGAGGATACGACCGACTACATCGGCGACCTGTTCAGCTATGCCGAGGAAGACGAAGACGTGCGTGCCGAGGGCGGCGTGCCCGGCGCGGACGAGCCCTACCGCTCTCTCAGCGAGGTGCCGAGCGAGGCGCCCGCCATGTCGAGCGCCGAGGAGCGCGCCGCGCTGACCGCTGGCCTGGTTGCGGACCGCGAGAAGGCGCAGCACACGGCGGAAGAGCTGCGCGCGCGCGTGGACCCGGAAGAGCCGATGACGCAGGTTCGGGCAGTCTATCAGCCGGCTGACGAGAAGGCCGAGCCCGCGCCGGCGGACGGTGGATGATCGCGGCGGCCCTCCCCCACGCAAGAGCCGAAGGCACGCCGGCGGTTGCCGGCGTGCCTCGCCGCCTGTCAGTCAACCGACCCGCTGAGACGACCAACGCATCGTGACCGATCGTTCTGGCTCCGCGTCGGGCCGGCCCGGCGAGGCCGGCCCCCCCCCGGGCGCCCCCCAAAACGATCCCCAATAAACCCCCCGGCCATGCGGGTCCCCCGGGGATAGGCCTTTGGGGGCGGGGG
>JAPPMY010000063.1:0-9235 GCA_028818855.1 Rhodospirillales bacterium | reverse complement strand
ACGGATTCGGAACAGGCAGCCCCTCATTCATCCGGCCTGCCCCCCGGCCACACCCCCCGCGCTTACCCAAAAACCCCTTGTTCCCTTTTTTTTGTGGCCGGGGGGGGGCGGCCCGTCACGGGGCGGCCCCCCCACTGCTCACACCACAATCGAAGCCGAAAGAAGCCCGCGTCCATGCCTGAACCGCTGCGTATCGCGATTGCGGGCCTGGGCACGGTCGGCTGCGGGGTGCTGGCGCTGCTGCGCGATAATGCCGCGCTGCTGGAGCAGCGGACCGGGCGCTCGATCGAGGTGCTCGCGGTCTCGGCCCGCGAGAGGGGCAAGGATCGCGGTGTCCCGCTCGGCGGACTGGAGTGGCGGGAGGACGCCCGGGAGCTGGCGGCCCATCCCGGCGTCGACGTCGTTCTCGAGCTGATCGGCGGATCGGAAGGCACCGCCCGGGCGCTCTCCGAGGCGGCTCTCGCCAACGGCAAGCACCTCGTCACGGCCAACAAGGCGTTGCTCGCCCACCACGGCGCGGCGCTCGCCGAGGCGGCGCGCCACGCGAACCGCCATCTCGGCTACGAGGCTGCCGTCGCCGGCGGCATCCCCATCGTCAAGGCGCTGCGCGAGGGCCTCGCGGGCAACCGGATCGGCGGCGTCTACGGCATCCTGAACGGCACCTGCAATTACATCATGACGGCGATGCACGAGTCCGTGCAGGCCGGCCAGGCGCGGGAATTCCACTCCGTGCTTCAGGAAGCTCAGGAGCTCGGCTACGCGGAGGCCGACCCCTCGACCGATATCGACGGGGTCGACGCCGCCCACAAGCTCGCGATCCTCACCAGCGTCGTGTTCGGCTGTCCGGTCGATTTCGATGCCGTCCATGTCGAGGGCATCCGCCACGTGAGCGCGCTCGACATCGGCTTCGCCATCGAGCTCGGCTACCGGGTGAAGCTCTTGGGGATAGCCCGCGCCGGCGAGGCCGGCGTCACCCAGCGGGTGCATCCCTGCATGATCCGCGAGCAGGCGCCCATCGCCCGCGTCGATGGCGTCTTCAACGCCGTGGTGGCGGAAGGCGACCGGATCGGAAGCGCGCTCTTCGAGGGGCCGGGCGCGGGCGCGGGCCCCACCGCATCCGCCGTGGTGGCCGACCTCGCCGATATCGCCCGAGGCGCGATCATGCCGGCCTTCCCCGCCGCCGCTGCCGGCACGCCCCGACCGGCGGCGAAGCCCATGGACCACCACGTCGGCGCCTACTACATCCGGCTGATGGTGGTGGACAAGCCGGGCGTCATCGCCGGCATCGCCGCCTGCCTGCGCGACGAGCAGGTCTCCGTCGAGGCCATGCTGCAGCGCGGACGGAACCCCGGCGAGCTGGTCCCGGTCGTGCTGACCACGCATGAATCGCAGGAAGCAGCGGTCGTGCGCGCGCTCGCTGCGATCGATCGGCTCGACACAGTGCTGGAGGCGCCGCGCATGATCCGGATCGAAGCGTTCTAGGGGGGCGCCCGTGGCCGACGCGATCATCTCCCTCGACCGCAACCTGGCGCTGGATGCCGTGCGCGTGACCGAAGCCGCTGCCCGCGCGGCAGCCCGGCTGATCGGCCGGGGCGACGAGATGGCTGCGGACCAGGCCGCCGTCGACGCCATGCGGCGCGGCCTCAACGCGCTCGACATCGCCGGCACCGTGGTGATCGGCGAGGGCGAGCGGGACGAGGCGCCGATGCTCTACATCGGCGAGACGGTCGGCACCGGCGAGGGACCCAGCCTCGATGTCGCGCTCGACCCGCTCGAAGGCACCACCATCTGCGCGACCGGCGGCCCCAACGCGCTCGCCGTGCTCGCCATGGCGGAGAAAGGCGGCTTCCTCGCAGCGCCCGACACCTACATGGACAAGATCGCCGTCGGCGACGGGCTGCCGGACGAGCTGGTCGATCTGGACGATCCGCCGGCCACGACGCTCGCCAAGCTCGCCAAGGCCAAGGCCTGCGACGTCAACGAACTCACCGTGCTCATCCTGGACCGGCCGCGGCACGAGGAGCTGATCGCCAAGGTGCGCGAGACCCAGGCCCGCATCCAGCTGATCCGGGACGGCGACGTCGCCGGCGTGATCGCGACCACCCGGCTCAACCGCACGGTCGACATCTACATGGGGATCGGCGGCGCGCCCGAGGGTGTGCTGGCGGCCGCGGCGCTGCGTTGCATCGGCGGCCAGATGATGGGCCGGCTTGTCTTCCGCAACGACGACGAGAAACGGCGCGCGCGGGCGATGGGCGTCACCGATCTGGGCCGCAAGTACACGCTGCACGAGCTGGCCGGCGGCAACGTGATGTTCTGCGCGACCGGCGTGACCGACGGCGCCATGCTGCGGGGCGTCTCGCGGCTGCCCAACGGCGCGCGCACCAGCTCGGTGGTCATGCGCTCCCAGACCGGCACCGTGCGCATGATCGAGGCCGAGCACGACTTCTCCCGCGCGCCCGCGCGGGTGGGCATGTGACGCGCCTTAGCGTGCTCGCACGAAACGAGTCCCCACCTCCCCCTGTCCCCCCTCCCCCCGCTGGGCGGAGGGGGGACGCAGACGGCACGGCGTGCCCTCCCTCTCCTCCCCTGGGGGGAGGAGAGGGCCGGGGTGAGGAGGGGGCGTCCGCTCCTCACCTTCGTCGCGTAGAGCAAGGTGATGAACGACGGAGCGGCGATGCTCGGCGTCGAGCGGTCGCTGCTCGGTAGGCGCTGGCGCGCGCGGCTCGCCGATGCCACGGCGGGCCTCACGCTGGCCCAGGCAATCGAGGTGCCGGAGGTGGTCGGCCGCGTGCTTGCCGCCCGCGGCATTGAGGCCGAGGAAGCGCCCGACTACCTCGACCCGACGCTCCGCCGCCTCCTGCCCGACCCGCTGCACCTGCGCGACATGGAGACGGCCATCGCGCGCCTCGCCCAGGCGCTCGAGGCAGGCGAGAAGATCGCCATCTTCGGCGACTACGACGTGGACGGCGCGACCTCGGCCGCGCTCCTGAGCCGCTTCCTCGAGACCGTGGCCGAGGCGCCGACGATCTACATCCCCGACCGCCTACGCGAGGGCTACGGCCCGAACGGCACCGCCATGCGCACGCTGGCGGCGCAGGACGTGCGGGTGGTCGTCACCGTCGACTGCGGGATCAGCGCCTTCGACGCGCTGGCGGACGCCGCCGCCTTGGGCCTCGACGTGATCGTGGTCGACCACCACGTGGCCGAGGCCAGGCTGCCCCAGGCGTGCGCCGTGATCGACCCCAACCGGCTGGACGACGCGAGCCCCCACGGCCAGCTCGCCGCCGTCGGCGTGGCCTTCCTCCTCGTGGTCGGGCTCAACCGGCACCTGCGGGAAGCGGGCTGGTACCGCGACCGGGCGGAGCCGGACCTCCTGCAGTGGCTCGACCTGGTGGCGCTCGGCACCGTCTGCGACGTGGTGCCGCTCACCGGAGTCAACCGCGCCTTCGTGCGCCAGGGGATCACGGTGATGCGGCAGCGCCGCAATGCGGGGCTCCGTGCGCTTGGCGATGTCGCCGGGCTGGAGGAGCCGCCGGGGGTCTATCACCTGGGCTTCATCCTCGGCCCCCGCGTCAATGCCGGCGGGCGCGTCGGCGAGGCCAGCCTGGGCGCGCGGCTGCTGACCACGGAGGATGACGACACGGCTCAGGCGATCGCGCGCCACCTCGATGCGCTCAACCGCGAGCGTCAGCAGATCGAGCAGGCGGTGCTGGAGGAGGCCATCGAGCAGGTCGAGACGACCGGCGCCGGAGAGCCCGCGCCGGCACCGCTGGTGCTTGCCCACGACGAGCGCTGGCATGCCGGCGTCATCGGCATCGTCGCCAGCCGGCTGAAGGAGCGCTACAACCGGCCGGCCATCGTCGTGGCCTGGGAGGACGGCATCGGCAAGGCCTCCTGCCGCTCGGTTCCTGGCGTCGACATCGGCGCCGCCGTCACCGCGGCGCGGCAGGCGGACCTGCTGGTGAACGGCGGTGGCCACCCGATGGCAGCGGGCTTCACCGTCGAGCAGCCAAAGCTGGAGGCGCTGGGCGATTTCCTGCGCACCCGCCTCGCCGATGCGGCGAACGACGTGGCGCGCGCGCCGAGCCTCGGCCTTGACGGCGCGCTCGGCGTGGAGGGCGCGACGGCGGACCTGCTGGAGATGCTGGAGGCGGCCGGCCCCTTTGGCGCCGGCAACCCGGAGCCGCGCTTCGCCATCGCCGGTGCCCGGCTGATTCGCGCCGATATCGTGGGCCGCGGTCACGTGCGCTGCCAACTCGCGGGGCGTGCGGGCAAGCGGCTCAAGGGCATCGCCTTCCGCGCCGCCGACAGCGCGCTCGGCCACGCGCTGCTGGCGGGCGCAGGCGCGCCCTTCCACTTGGCGGGCCGGCTCCGTCTCGACCGCCGACGCGGCACGCGCGCCGTCGAGCTTCACATCGACGACGGCGCGCCTGCGCCTGCAGCCGACGAGGCGTGATCCGCTCTTGATTTCGACGCGCCCCGCCCGCTACATAGCCCGGCCCGCAGCGGCGACACACGGCGCCGCCTGTGGCGTGACCCCTTCGTCTAGAGGTTAGGACACCACTCTTTCAAGGTGGAGACACGGGTTCGATTCCCGTAGGGGTCACCACCGTCATCAGCCTACGTTGTCGCGTTCCGCCCGCGCCGCGGCGAGGGTGAGCCAGGCGTCGCCGACGCGGTAGCAGAAATCGTGGGAGGCGTGGTGGTGGAGCTGCAGCAGGTGCGGCAGCGTCTCGGGCAGCGTGGGATAGAGCTTGGGCACGATCTCGTCGGAGATCGAGACCCAGGTGGTCATCATCTCCGGCGTCACCTCGAAGTGCGGCTGGAAGGAATAGGTCGCGGCGCCGAAGCGAAAGGCCTGGTTCGGCACCTCGTCCCCCACCATCAGCCGGGTCGCACCCGCCGGCAGGTCGAAGGTCTGGCTGTGGAACTGCGCCAGATGGAGGGGGTTGGCGAAAGACTGGCCGAGCAGCGGATCGCTCTCCGCCGCCCGCGTCAGCGCGACCGGCACGAACCCCACCTCTGGCGTCGCCAGGTCGTAGCAGCACCCGCCCAGGGCGCGCGCCACGATCTGCGAGCCGAGGCAGATCCCGAGCACCGGCTTCTCGGCTTCCGTGAAGCGGCGCACCAGCGCGGCCGCGTCCTCCAGCCAGGGATGCTCGTCGACGTGGCCTGCGTGCATGGCGCCCCCCATGAGGAGGAAGCCGTCGTAGCCTGAGTCGTCGGCGGGCAGCCGGTCGTCGGCGTTCAGGTGCGGCATGCAGCCCTCGAAGCGGACGCCGCGCCGCGCCGCCGGCTCCTCCAGGTAGCCCGGCCCGGAGTTGTCGTGATTCTGCAGGAGGAGGATACGCACCGGCGCTCAGCCCTCGCGCCAGAAGCGCTTGAAGCTCTCGGCCGTGACGCCGGGGTCGCGGCAGAAGTCGATGATCGCCTGCTCCTTGCTCGTCACCGCGGCGGCCGCCTCCAGGATCAGCGGCACCAGATCGGGCGGCACGACGACGGCGCCGTTGACGTCGGCATGGATGAGCGTGTCGGTGCGCGCATAGAGCCCGGCGACGTTCACCTCGCAGTCGAAATCGGCCCGGTGAAAGCCGGCGCGATTGGGCGCGATGCCGCCGCAGAGCACCTGGAAGCCTTCGGCCATGCCGGCCACGTCGCGGACGGCGCCGTTGGTGATGAGGCCGTTGCAGCCGAGCACGCTGTGCATGAAGCTCATGACCTCGCCGAAGAGCGCGTTGGTGGCGGCATGGGGCGTATCGCCGTCCTGCACCACGACGATGCGGGGCGCAGGCCCTGCGGCGACATAGTCGAACCATTCGAGGTCCTGCGCCTTCTCCTGCGCCGCGTCGAGGTCGCCGGGCTCCATCGTGCGGTAGAGCGTGGTGCGGGCGAAGCCAACCATCGGCGGCAGCTCGGGACGCGCGCAGTGGAGCGTCGCCTTGGTCGAGCGCCGCGCGGCCTCCGGCGCCACGGCCAGGAGCGCGTTGCAGATGGTCGGCGTGTCGTAGCGGCCGAGCGCTTCGAGATCGATGTCGTGAGCGGTCATCTGGTCCTCCCCACCCCCTCATAGCCGCGCCGCCAGCCGCTTGCAATCGGCGGCCTTGCGCGGGGAGGCCGCCGCCGCCACCATCGCGCAAACGCAGAGGTGGCGCGCATGAGCATCAAGATCGAGTGCATCCTCGACTGCGGGAACCATCTGGGCGAAGGCCCGGTGTGGGACGTGGACGAAGGCCGGCTCTACTGGGTGGATGGCACCGGGCGGCGCGTCGGCAAGCCCGAGCTGTGGCGCATGGAGCCCAAGAGCGGAAAGGTCGAGAACTGGACGCTGGGCGAGCACGACGTCGGCGCGATGGCGCTCCGTGCCGGCGGCGGCGCGGTGATGGCGCTCGACGACGGGTTCTACTTCTTCGACTACGACAAGGCGGAGATGGAGCTGATCACCAAGGTCGACGCCGAGCAGCCGCGCACCCGGCTCAACGACGGCAAGTGCGACCGGCGCGGGCGCTTCTTCGCAGGCGGCATGGACGACAAGGAGGAGCTCACCATCTGCGGCCTGTGGCGGCTCGACCCCGACCTCAGCGTCACCAAGGTGGACGGCGGCATCATCTGCACCAACGGCCCCTGCTGGAGCCCGGACGACAAGACCTTTTACCTTGCCGACAGCTTCCAGGAGGAGTTCTGGGCCTACGACTACGACATCGAGACGGGCTCGCTCTCCAACAAGCGGGTCTTCGCCTCGACCAAGGACGACACGGGCGTCGCAGACGGCTCCACGGTGGACGAGGAAGGGTGCCTCTGGAACGCGCAGGTAATCGGGGGCGAGCTCGTGCGCTACGCGCCGGACGGCTCGGTGGAGCGCCGCATCGGCATGCCGGTGAAGAACGTCACCAGCGTGATGTTCGGCGGCGACGACCTCGACGTGCTCTACGTCACCTCGATGGCCCGCGTGCAGCACCCGGCGGTGCACGACATGTTCGCTGTCGAGGCCAAGCCGCAGTTCCTCGCCGGCGGCCTGTTCGCGGTCACCGGGCTTGGCATCCGCGGCGTTCCCGAGCCCCGATTTGCGGGCTGAAAGAGCGCAGCCACTCGCTGCCAACCACTGACCCGGTTGAATCCCTCTGCTAAAATATCTATAATATAGATACATTTGGAGGGCATCTCATGGGCGCTAATCTGCATATCCGGAAGTGGGGAAGTAGTCTGGCGGTACGCATCCCCAAGGCCATTGCCGAACAGTGGGGAGTCTCGGAAGGCTCGGCCATCGAAATGGCCTCGCAGGGCGATCGGGTCGTGATGCGGAGGAGGCCCTACGACCTCGCCGACATGTTGAGCCGAGTAACGGCAGAGAATCTTCATCCCGAGCAAGACACGGGCGAGGCGCAAGGCAGCGAGCAATGGTAGAGGCGGCCTATGTCCCTGACAGGGGGCATATCGTCTGGCTCGCCTTTTCGCCTCAGGCCGGGCACGAACAGGCGGGACACCGCCCCGGTCTGGTCTTGAGCCCTCGGAGTTACAACGCGAAGACGGGCATGGCGCTCCTTTGTCCCATCACGTCCAGGGTGAAGGGCTATCCCTTCGAGGTCGCGCTTCCCCCTGGAGGCACCGTGACAGGTGTGGTTCTCGCCGACCAAATCAGGAGTCTGGATTGGCGGGCACGCCATGCCCGCTTCGCGGCAGACACGCCCCCGCAAGTGCTGAGCGAAGTTCGGGAGAAGCTGGCCGTTCTCCTGGATTAGCCGGCCTGGCTCAGGTCTTGCGGATGAAGTTGTCGGCGTAGGACTTGGGCTTGACGGTGCGCGACTGCGGCTCGTCCACCACGTAGGCGAGGCCGCGCCGCCTGGCGTAGGCGATCGCCTGCTGCTTGGTCGCGAAGCTGAGCTTGACCTGCTGGCTGGTGTCGTCCGAGCCGGTCCAGCCCATCAGGCTGTCCACCTCGCGCTGGCCGCGCGGGACGTGCTCGAGCACCCAGCGGCCGGTCTTCGCCCGGCCCGACTGGGTCGCCGTTTTCGCCGGCCTGTAGATGCGCACATCCATCGCCGCGCCTCATAGCGCGCGGGCGCGATGGCGGCAAGTCCCGGGCTTCCGAGCCACGCTCGCCCACGCTCTTCGACAAAGGAGGAGGATCGGTCGCCCGTCCGCTTCCGCCGCCGCCGTTGCAGCCGACGCGGCGATCAGGCGAGATACGGGGTGGGAGTTGCCGCGGCCGCCAGCGGCTACTTGCGGGTCATGACCATGGTCATCTGGCGGCCCTCCATCTTCGGCATTTGCTCGACCTTCGCCAGCTCGCCCAGGTCATCGCGCACCCGCGCAAGCACGTCCATGCCGATGTTCTGGTGCACCATCTCGCGCCCGCGAAAGCGCATGGTCACCTTGACCTTGTCGCCTTCGTCCAGGAAGCGGCGGATGTTGCGCAGCTTGACCTCGTAGTCGGCGTCGTCGATGCCGGGCCGGAACTTGATCTCCTTGATATCGATCGTTTTTTGCTTCTTGCGGGCTTCGCTGGCCTTCTTCTGGGCCTCGTACTTGTACTTGCCGAAATCGAGGAGCTTGCACACCGGTGGCTCCGCATCGGGTGCAACCTCGACGAGGTCGAGTCCGCTCTCGTCCGCAAGCTCCAAAGCGCGCTCCACGGCGACAACGCCGACCTGCCCTCCGTTCTGATCGATGAGGCGGACGCTCGCCGCCTGAATATCCTCGTTGACGCGCGGTCCTTCCCGCGTCGGTGGTGCCGCGACCGGATGTCTTGCTATGGCCCGCCTCCCTTCATCGTGGCGCCTGACGGGCCGACGGAATCGTCATGGATAGTGGCGCTTCGTCAACCCGGTCCCTCCTCGGCGGCCCGTCTGCCAATCGGACTGGCCGCTTGCCGGCAAAGTGTAGTGACGGCCTCGTCCAGCGCAAGAATTTCTTGATCCCTGGAACCCAGCCGCCGCAGCGAGACTGTGCCCTGCTCGGCCTCCCGCGCGCCGACGGCGAGGATCAACGGGATCTTGGCCGCGCTGTGCTCGCGCACCTTGTAGCCGATCTTCTCGTTGCGCAGGTCGGCGCCGACACGCAGCCCCGCGCTCTGCAGGCGCTGGGTTACCGTCTTCGCGTAGTCGACGGACTGGTCGGTGATGGTCGCCACCACGGCGTGCGTCGGCGAAAGCCAGAGCGGCAGGTGGCCGCTGTAGTTCTCCAGCAGGATGCCGATGAAGCGCTCCAGCGAGCCGAACAGCGCCCGGTGCAGCAT
>JAPPMY010000161.1 GCA_028818855.1 Rhodospirillales bacterium | reverse complement strand
CGGTGTTCCACGAAGGCGAGCTGATGTTCTGGTCGATGGCGCGCGGCCATCTGGCAGACATGGGCACGCCGGCCTACGTGCCCACCTATCCTTA
The DNA here is from genome assembly GCA_028818855.1 of Rhodospirillales bacterium. Classification (GTDB taxonomy): domain Bacteria; phylum Pseudomonadota; class Alphaproteobacteria; order UBA828; family UBA828; genus WTGU01. The sequence continues at coordinate 32,696 of JAPPMY010000161.1, read as the reverse complement.
CTCCAAGGACCTCTACAGCGAGGGGCTCAAGATCCCGCCGATCAAGCTGTTCGAGCGCGGCAAGCTGCGCCGGGACGTGCTGGAGCTTTACCTCGGCAACCTACGGGCGCGCACCAACAGCCACGGCGACCTGATGGCGCACGTGGCCTGCACCTGGCGCGGCAAGGAGCAGCTCGCCGCGCTGATCGAGCGCTACGGGCCAGAGACCGTGCGCCGCTACACGGCCGAGCTGCTCGACTACACCTCGCGCCGCGTCGGCGCCGATATCCGCAAGATGCGGCCCGGCACCTACTACGGCGAAGACTGGATGGACAGCAACGGCTACGGCACCAAGAACGTGCCGGTGCGCACCCGGCTCTCCGTGGAAGACGACAGGTGGATCGTCGACCTCTCGGAGTGTCCGCCGCAGATGATCGGCACGCTTAACGCCTCGCTCCACGGGGCGACGGAAGCAGCGGTCGTTGGCACACTTGCCTTCTGCGTCGATCCCAGCATCCCCAAGAACGAGGGCTTCCACCGCCACGTGGAGATCATCTGCCCGGAAGGGACGATCTGCAGCGCGACGGCGCCTTTCTCGACCCAGCACTCCACCACCGGGGCCGCCGAGGTGGTCTACCGTGCGCTGCTGCGGGCCGCCGCCGGCGCCACGCCGGAGATGGCGGCGGCCGGCAGCACGCTGATCCAGTGGAGCACTTACATTGGGGTCGACGAACGTAACGGCGCGAGCAAGCTCTGGGCCTACGCCAACTTTAACGAGTGCGGCGGCGGGGGTGCCGCCAGCGGCGTCGACGGCAGCCCCTGCATGATGGAGATGGGCGTCGCCGGCGCCATGACCTTCATGAGCACCGAGATGGAGGAGTGGCTCTATCCGGTGATGGTCAAGCAGCAGGAGATCAGAACCGATTCTCAAGGAGCGGGCCAGTGGCGCGGCGGACCCGGTGTGACCACGCACGTCACCGGGCACGGCTCCAGCGCGATGGACGTCTACACCGCCTGCTGGGGCCACAACAATCTTAGCCACGGGACCGTGGGCGGCGCCGGCGGCGTCGGCGGCACGGTCTACGCCTTCGATCCCGCGAAGCCCGACGAGCGGCACTTCTATTCTGGCCTCGGCAAGTTTCAGCTGCCCCAGGGCTGGGAGTACGTCGTGATCGCGAGCGGGGGTGGCGGCTACGGCGACCCCTACGACCGCGATCCCGCCACTGTCGCAGCCGACGTGCGCGACGAGATCGTGAGCATCGAGGCGGCGCGCCAGGACTATGGCGTGGTGCTCGATGCCGAGACCCTGGAGGTGGACGAGGCGGCGACGGCGGCGCTCCGCGCGACGCTCAAGGCAGAGCGCGGGCCCGCGCCTCTCAACTCGCCGATGGAGCCGGGAACGTCGACGCTCCGCCAGAGCCTGATGACCAACCGCGACACCTTCACCGACCTCGACCGCGACCCCGCCGAGGATTCCTCGCCCGACCTCTACGGCCGCTAGCCGACCCACGCTGCTCCGGACGACACGAGGGGAGCCGTCCATGGCCTATGTCGCCGCCATCGACATCGGCGGAACCCACACCGATTGCGTCGCTTCCGATGGGCGTGTTGTCCAGTCGGCAAAGGTGCCGACTACCGAGGACCCGACCGACGGCGTGATCGGCGGCCTCGAGATGCTGGCCGGCAAGTTCGGCACCGATCTCGCGGCGCTGCTTGGCGACTGCGACCGCTTCGTCTACGGCTCGACCACCGCCACCAACATCTTCGTCCAGCGCCGCCTGCCGAAGACGGGCCTGCTGTGCACCCACGGGCATCGCGACATCCTCTGGTTCCGCGAGGGCAACAAGCCGGACCGCTGGAACCTCCGCACGCCACCACCGTGGTCGCTGCTCGACCGCCACCTGCGCCGGCCCGTGCGCGAACGGATCGATCAGGCGGGCGACGTGATCGTTCCGCTGGAGGAGCAGGACGTTCGCGACGCGGTCGGGCTGCTGCGCGACGAGGGGGTCGAGGCGGTCGCAATCGCCTTCCTCTGGTCCTTCCTCAACCCGGCGCACGAGCGGCGCGCCCAGGAGATCGCGCGCGAGGTGCTGGGGGAGGATATCCCGGTGCTCGCCAGCGTCGACATCCTGCCCGTCATCCGCGAGTGGGAGCGCACTTTCTGCACCGTGCTGAGCGCAGGCATCATGGTCGAGGTGCGCACGCACCTGGAGAGCTTCCGCGACCGTATGAGCGAGCTTGGCCTCAAGGGCGAGCCACTGGTGATGCAGTGCAACGGCGGCCACGCGACCATTGACGCCATCCTGAAGAATCCGCTCCCGCTGGTGGCGAGCGGGCCGGCCGGGGGCGCTCTCGCCGGCGTCTATTACGGTGAGCTGACCGGCAGCAGCGACGTCATGACCATCGATACGGGTGGCACCAGCTTCGACGTCTGCGTGCTGCCCGGCCGCTCGATCCCCATCACCAGGGCGAAGCGTCTCGACACGGAGCCGATCTCCATTCCCTCGGTGGATGTCCACACCATCGGCGCCGGCGGCGGGTCGATCGCGTGGCTGGATGCGGGCGGCGCGCTCCGCGTCGGCCCGCAGAGCGCGGGCGCCAATCCCGGCCCGGCCTGCTACGCCAGGGGCGGGACGGCGCCGACGCTGACGGACGCGTTCGTGCACCTCGGCTACATCAACCCGGACTACTTCCTCGGCGGGCGCACCGCGCTCCAGCCGGCGCTCGCCGACCGCGCCATCAGGGAGACGATCGCGGACCCGCTCGGCCTCGACCTCACCGGCGCCGCCGCGCGCATCGTCGAGATCATGAACAGCCGGCTCGCTGGCGCCATGCGGCTCCTCTCGGTCGAGCGCGGCATCGACCCGCGCCCCTACACCCTGCTGGTGGGCGGCGGCGCCGGGCCGCTGCAGGCCGGCACGCTGGCCAGCAGGCTCGGCATCTCCCGCGTGATCGTGCCGCGCTGGCCAGGCGTGCTCTGCGCGTCGGGGCTGATGCGGGCGGACGTGACGCACAACCTGATGCGCTCCTTCAACACCACCGCCGAGGCGGCGGACCTCGCCAGGCTGTCGGCCCTCTACGACGAGATGGAGCGCGCGCTCACCCGTACGCTGGAGGGAGAGGGGATCGCGCCCGAAGACATGACGCTCAAGCGCTTCATCGATGCCCGCTACTCCGGCCAGGTCTACGAGATCGAGACGCCCGTGCCCTCGGCGGAGACGCTGACGGCGGATCATCTGGCGGCCATCGTCTCTGCCTTCGAGGACGCTCACGAGGTCCTCTATCACTACCGCATGGAGGGGTATCCGGCGGAGTTCGTCTCCTGCCGCATGGAGGCTGTGGGGCGGGTCGACGCGGTGACGCCGGAGGAGCTGCCGATGGCCGGGCCGGACCCCTCTGCGGCGGCGAAGGGCTCCCGTCTCGCGTACCTGCCGGGCGAAAGCGGGTTCGCGCCGGTCGAGACTTTTGACGGCGAACGGCTCGAGCCCGGCAACCGCATCGCCGGCACCGCGATCATCGAGACCGAGGGTTCGACCCTAGTGGTCTGGAATAATCAGCAGCTCACGGTCAACCGCTACGGCGACTTCGAGATCGACATCGAGATCGACGTGTAGCGGGACCGGAGCCGGACGGTGACAGTGGCGAGAAATCCGGGCTAGGTTACGGCGTTGCCAAGGCCGCCGCGCGTCCGCCGGTCGTCCCTCGGCACCCGGGATGCGACGGAATGCGTGGCGGAAGGCTTGAAGCGCGGCGCGAGGAACTGCCATGCCGGCCAACTCCCTCTCCGAGATCCCCCTGATCGACATCGGCCCCTATTTCGGGGGTAGCCGCGCCAACAGGAAGCGCGTCGCGGACGAGATGAGCCGAGCCTGCGAGCATATCGGCTTCTTCCTGGTTGCCGGCCACCAAGTCGACCCGGCCCTGATCGAGGGCGTGCAACGCGAATCGCGCGCGTTCTTCGACCTGCCGCAGGAGGAGAAGCTCGCTATCAAGCAGCGGAAGGAGGAGCAGGGAAGCCGAGGCTACGAGCCGGTCGGCACGGAGCAGCTCTCGGCGACGATCGGCGTGGAGACACCGCCCGACCTGAAGGAATCGCTCTCGATCGGGCCGCTCGCGGTGCCGGACCATCCCTCCTGTCGCACGGAGGAAGCCCTGCCCCTCTTCAGGCCCAACATGTGGCCTGAGAACCCGGCGACGCTGCGACCCATGTACGAGGCGTACATCAGGGCCCTGGACCGGCTTTCGGAGCACCTGCACCGGCTCGCGGCGATCGCGTTCGACCTGCCAGAGGACCATTTCGAGGACAAGATCGACAGGGGCTTCAGCATCCTGCGCGTGCTCAACTACCCGGATCAGAACCAGCAGCCGGAGGAGGGGCAGCTCCGCGCCGGCGAGCATTCGGACTACGACAATCTCACCATCTGCCTGATCGAGGACAAGCCGGGCGGCCTGCAGGCGCGGAGCCCCGAGGGCAACTGGGTGGACGTGCCGGCGGTTGCCGGGTCGTTCGTGGTCAATATCGGCGACTTCCTGATGCGTTGGACCAACGATCGCTGGAAATCCACACGGCATCGCGTCGTGAACCCGCCGCTGGGGTCGGGAGAGCGCCTCTCCGCCTGCCACTTCATCATGCCCAACCACGATGCGCTGATCGAGTGCCTGCCGACCTGCCACGGCCCGGGACAGCCAGCGAAGTACCCGCCGATCATCGCCGGCGACTACATGATCGAGAAATTCGAGAGCCAGTCGTCGGGCGAGGAGTGGAGCGACGAGGACAGCGAGAAGTTCGGCACTGCGGATACCGAGACCCGCTTCACCCACTGATCGACGTTCGGCGGGGATTTCAGTTTACGCGCAGTGGTATCCGTTCTTCCGTCTCAAGAGGAAACGCACCCGTACCTTATCGCTCGCGGCGGCTGACCGTCCTGAGATTCTGCGCACCTGCGAGCACGACCGGCCGGCGTCTCAGCGCCTGCGTCAGGTGACGGGCTTCCACTCGCCCGCCGGCCTGAGCTTCCTGGCCTCGGGGATCACCTCGGCGCCGAAGCGCTCGATCTGATCGAGCTGCTCGGAAAGCGCGCCCGAGGGGCATTCCAGCATGCAGACCACCATGGAGTAGCCGGCGGCCGCGAACTGCGCGAGGTCCTCCAGGATTTGCTCGCCCGTGCCGGTGCAGGTGCGGCGATCGGCTGCCTGCGCGGCTGGGTCGTCCGCGTCGGTGATGCGCGCCGAGGCGGCGCACAGCATCAGGAAGTCCGACGGGCTCCGGCCCTGCGCCTCCAGCTCCCGCTTCACTTCGTCCTGGAGGTGGACGAAGCGGGCGGGCTCGACGTGCGAATCGAGGAAGAGCGGGTAGAGCCCGTTGCAGAAGCGCGCCGCGCGGCGCGCGCCCCGGATGGTGTTGCCGCCGAAGACGATCGGCGGGTGCGGGTCTTGCTGCACCGGCTTCGGGTCCTGCGAGACGTTCCGGAAGCTGTAGTAGTTACCCTCAAACGTGGCGAGGTCCCCGGTCCACGACGCCTTGTAGATCTCGATGCACTCCTCGGTGCGCCGGTTGCGCTCCTCGTACTCGATGCCGACGGCGTCGAACTCTTCCACCATCCAGCCGACGCCGACGCCCAGCATGAGCCGGCCGCCCGAGAGGTGATCCACGGTCATGAATTGGCGCGCGTCCGAAAGCGGATGCCGGTAGGGCGCGATGAGCACGCTGGTCCCGAGCTTCAGCGTCGTGGTCTGTGTCGCGACGGCGCCCATGACGACGGCGCCGTCCAGCATGTTGTGGCGGCGCTGGTAGGCCCGCTGGCCAGACTGGTTGGCCGTATGGAAGCTCTCGGAATCGAAGGGCATGCAGACATGGTCGGGATACCAGATCGAGTGAATGCCCGCACGCTCGGCGGTGAGCGCGACCCGGACCGGGTCCATCTCCTCCACCGGCGTGTGGTGGAGGAACATGTTCACCTCGTCGCGGTAGGATTGACCGTGCGTGTTACCGTAAAGCCCGACTTCCATGATGCTGCCCCTCTATGTTCGCCTGTCTCTTGGCGCCGGGATTATGCCGCCGGCACCCGCAGGCTGGAAGGATCAGCCGTCGCCGTCGTTCAGAGCCCGCACCGCCTCCAGCACCTTCTCCACGTGGCCGGCGACCTTCACCTTGCGCCAGACCTTGCTGACGGTGCCATCGGCGTCGATGAGGAAGGTCGCGCGCTCGATGCCCATGTAGGTCTTGCCGTAGTTCTTCTTCTCGACCCAGACGCCGTAGCGCTCGCAGATGTCGTTCTCGGCATCGGAGACGAGGGTGAAGGGGAGGCCGTACTTCGCCCGGAACTTGTCGTGCTTGGCGGCGGTGTCCTTGGAGACGCCGACGATTTCCGCGCCGGCAGCCGCGAACTCCGGCAGGGCCTCGGTGAACTCCTGCGCCTCGCGCGTGCACCCCGGCGTATCGTCACGCGGATAGAAGTAGAGCACGACCGCCTTGCCGCGCAGGTCTTCGAGGCGGAGCGAGCCGCCGTCATTCGTGGGCGCCGTGAAGCCCGGCGCCGGGCTGCCGGCATCGATCGTCGTGCTCATGTCGGTTCTCCTCTCACTTCTTGTTGAGCGCCTCTGCGGGGGTCGCGATGAGGCGATGATAGGCGGCGCGGGCGCGATCCTGAACGGCGTGGACCCTGGCCTCAAGGGCGGTGAAGTCTTCCGCACCCATGGCCCGCGCCAGCGTCTCCCGCACGCCCGGCGTGAAGCGCTCCACGTCCCGATTATGGCCGACGGTGAGGCGAAGCAGGCCCTGGAGGCGCTGCAGGAAGGCGGCACTGTCGGCAAGCTCGGCCGCATCGTCGGAATCGAGAACGCCGGCCTCTCCCAGCCGCCTGAACGCAGAAGGCGTCGATTGAACGAGAATGGACGGGTGCCGCGTGGCGTGACGCAGCAGGTGGTACTGGGCAATGAATTCGAGATCGAGGACGCCACCCCGCACATGCTTGAGACGCCACCTGTTCTCGGTCTTGCGTTCGCTGTCGACCCGCTCCCGCATCGAGGCGACGTCGACGAGCAGCGTATCGGGGTCGCGGGGCGCGCAGAGGACCGCGCGAACGCCCTCCATCACGGTTGCGCAAAGCTCCCGGTCGCCGGCCACTGGCCTCGCGCGGGTGAGGGCCATGTGCTCCCAGGTCCACGCGTCCTGCTCGTGATAGCGCCGAAAGGCGGCGGCTTCGGTAGCGATGGGGCCGGAGTCGCCCGAAGGGCGCAGCCGCGTGTCGATTTCGTAGAGGCGGCCTTCGGCGGTGTGCGCGCTGAGGGCATGGGTCAGGCGCTGGCTGAAACGGGCGTAGTAGTGGCTTGCCGCAAGCCCCTGAGCGCCATCGGATTGCACGTCCACCCCATCGGGCGCGCCATAGATGAAGACCACGTCGAGGTCGCTGTCGAAGGTCATCTCGCGGCTGCCGAGCTTACCCAGGCCAAGAATTGCGAACGATGCGCCGGGCACCGCGCCGTGCCGCCTCGCGAACTCCCCTTGCACCTGGGGCAGCAGTGCCGCGATCGCCGTATCGGCGATATCCGAAAGCGCGCCGGACAGCTTGTCGGCCGCCACGTCCCCGCGCAGGATCTGCATGCCGACCTGGAACTCGCGCTGATGCTGCCAGCGCCTCACGCCGTCGAGCACGGCCTGACCATCGGCGGCGGGACCGAGGGCCCGATTAAGGTCGTCGTGCAGCTCGTCCCGATCCGGCAGTCGTTCGTGCAGCTCGCCGCTGATGAGGCCTTCGAGCAGGTCCGGGTTGCGACTCAGGTGCTCGGCGATGCGGGGTGCGCTTCCCAGGATTTCCGCCAGCCGGTCGAGCAGGCCGGGATTGTCGTGAAGCAGCAGGAAGGGTTGAACGCCGGACGGCAAGCCGCGCAAGAACTCGTCGAGCTTGCGGAACGCAGTGTCTGGGTCGGCTGTGGCGGTCAGTGCGCGAAGGAGTGCCGGCATGAGCTCGGTCAAGAGCTCGCGCGCCCGCGTGCTGCGTGTGGCCATGATGCGGCCGTGGTGCCAGTGGCGCACCGTCGACGAGACGGCGCCAGCGTCGCCGAAACCCATCCGCCGGAGGCTGGTCAGGGTGTCGGGATCGTCGGCTGTGCCGGTGAACACCAGGTTTCCGCCCTCTCCGCCGAGCGCAGGCTCATCCTCGAAGAGGGCCGCGTAATGCTCCTCGACAGCCTGGACATGAGCGAGGAACGCGTCGGCCAGACCTGTCTCATCGCGGAAGCCCATCAGGCGGGCAACTGCGGTGCGGTCGTCCTCGTCGCCCGGCATCAGCAGATCCGGCTCGTCCTCAACCATCTCGAGACGGCGCTCGAGACGGCGGAGAAAGCGGTACGACTCGATCAGCTCCTCGACTGCCGTACTGCTGGAGCGACTGGCGGCGGCAAGCGAGCGAAGGGCGTCGCACGTCGCGCGCGAGCGCAGCGACGAATCGCGGCCGCCCCAGATCAATTGCTGCGTCTGCGCGTAGAGTTCGATCTGGCGGATGCCGCCCCGGCCGCGCTCGATATCGTGACCGGCGACGTCGATGGGGCGGCTGTCGGGCTCGGCAGCGATCTGCCGCTTGATCGACTGGATGTCCTGGATGGCGGCGAAGTCGAGATACTTGCGCCAGACGAAGGGCCGCAGCCGCTCCACCATATCCGCGCCGACCGCCGGATCACCAGCGACCGGGCGCGCCTTGATCATCGCGGCGCGCTCCCAGTTCTGCCCGTGACTCTCGTAGTACTGCTCTGCGGCCGCGATGGAGAGCGCCAGCGGTGTTGCCCCCATGTTGGGCCTGAACTTGAGGTCCGTCCGGTACACGCAGCCATCGCCGGCGTGCTCGCCGAGCAGGGCGGCGAGGTCGCGAACGAGCCGGTGAAGCGTTTCCGTGGGCTCGCCCCGCCCGCGGTGCTGCACTCGCTCCGGGTCGAACAGCACGAAGAGGTTGAGCGCGCTCGAATAGGTAAGCTCGCCCGCGCCGAGTGCGCCAATGCCGAAGACGGTCAGCCCGCATGCAGACCCCGGCTGGTCGTGATCAGAGGGCTCGAGGGTGCCGCGCGCCGCTGCCTCGTGGAGCAACTGGTCAAGAGCGCAGGCGATGGCGGCATCGGCAATGCGGGTCAGGGATGCCGCCACCTTGTCCAGCGGCCAGGCTCCGGCAATGTCGGCCAACGCGACAGTGAGCGATGCCCGCCGCTTGGCCGCCTGGAGCCGTTGGGCGACGGCGCGACGGTTGTCGGGGCGGTGTTTGGCGCCCGTTATCTCTTCAAGAGCGTTCGCGAACGCTGCGTTCGGGCCTTGCTCGGCCACCAGGCGAAGCTGGGCCGGCTCACGGGCTAGCCATCGGCCAAGCGCGGGACCGTTGCCGAACACACCTTCGAGGAAACCGGCGGCCCGTCGGTCGCCGATAATTGCGTTGGCATACGATTCATCGGCGCCACCGAGCGCGGCTGCGGCCGCGAGCCAGGCATCGCACCCGGCGCGCGCGCGTGCGCCCGAGGTCGGCTCGGAGCAAATCGCGTCATCGTGGAGGAAGGGTAGAAGCGACACCGCGCACCGATTGTATTACAAGGATTGACGCGAAGAATAGGCAAAGGGAGCAGGGGGGAGCACCGGCGCGGCGGGGGAGCCGCCTCCGGTTGATCGCAATGAGATCGACGGCCCGCATCGCTCTCCAGGTATTCGGCGCCCTGTTCGGCGTGCTTGCCGTCCTCTTCGCCCTCGGAGCGTGGCGGCTGTCGAGCGGCCCACTTTCGCTGGGGTTTCTCTCTCCTTACATCCAGGAGGCCCTCGAGGGCGAGGATCTTTCCTATCGCTTCGAGTTCGAGGACACCGTTCTCGTTTGGGCGGGTTGGGGCGAGTCCCTCGAATTCCACCTGACCGACCTCCGCATCTCCGATACGAACGGCGAGACCCTGGCCGCGGTTCCGGCGGCCTCGCTGGGCCTGAGCGGCGCGTCCCTGCTGCGCGGGAGCATCGCTCCCACATCGATAGAGCTGATCGAGCCGCGTCTCGGGCTTGTCCGCAGACCCGACGGGAGCGTGCACCTCGCCACGAGCGGCGAGGGCGTGAGCACGGACGATGCCGCCAGCGATGCCCTCGTTGCCGACCTGCTTGACCCGCCCCGTGAGGATCATCCGCTGTCGCAGCTGAAGCGGGTCAGCTTGAGCGATGCCGCTCTCGTCCTTCGCGACGAAGTGGCCGATCTCACCTGGAAGGCGCCCAACGCCGACCTCACCCTCAACCTGGACGACGATGCGGTCCTGGGTCATCTGTCAGTGGAGCTGCTGGTGCAGGAGCTGGAGACCCATCTCGAGGTGGAGCTGTTCCATCACCGCGAGAGCAAGATGGGGAGTGCCGCCATCGGGTTCGCCGGCTTGAACCTGGCGGAACTCGCCTTCATCGCCCCCGAGCTGGAGGACTTCGACGGCATTCGCGTTCCTCTCTCGGGCACGCTCGCGTTCGACATCGCCCCCGGGGGCGTTCTCGGCGGTGTCGCCTTCGATATCGTGGGCGGGGAGGGAGAGATCGCCTTGTCCGAGATCGTTCCCGCACCGGTTGCGGTTCGCAGGCTGGCCGCCACGGGCTCTATCGACGGCGCACTGTCGCGAGTTGCTCTCCAGTCGCTCGAAGTCGAAACCGGACGCCCGCAATTCCTTCTGGATGGCGACTTCTGGCGAACAGATGCCGGTGTTGGCATCAAAGGGAATTTCCAGGCGATTGACATGCCGCTCAACGAACTCGGCAAGTATTGGCCGGCGACATTCATCGAGAACGGCCGCGAATGGATCGTGCAGAACGTCACGGACGGCGTGATCACCCGTTTCGACGCTGCTTTGGACTTCGAGCCGGGTGACCTTGAAGCCGACCGCATCAGCGCAACGTCGGCGGCGGGATCATTCGAATTCACGGATGCGAGCATCCATTACCTGCGGCCGATGCCTCCGGTGGCGGGTGTCGACGGCACCGCGCTCTTCACCGGGGATTCGCTGGAGATCACGATGAGCGGCGGTCGCATCGCGGAGACCGATGCGCGCCGAGGAACCGCTGCCGTGAGCGACATCCATTCGGCGGTGCCGCGAATGGCGCTGATGGTCGAGGCGGAGGGGCCGCTGAACGATGCCCTCACCCTGATAGACCATCCCCGGCTCGAGCTGGTGAGCAGCCTCGACCTCGATTTGGCGTTGACCGGAGGCAGCGTCCACTCCCTGTTCGCTCTCGACTTCCCGTTGCTCAAGGCCGTCGAGGCGGAGCAGATCGATGTGAACGCCGTCGCGCAGGTGCGGGATGCCGGCATAGAGGAGCTTGCCGGCGTGCTGGACATGACAGGGGGGGCTTTCCGCCTCGGCGCCGACAACGCGAGCTTGGAAGTGCGTGGCACGGCCAGGCTCGAAGGCATGCCGGCCACGATTGCGTGGCATGAGCAGTTCGGTGATGACGCACCGTTCGCACGTCAATTGGACGTGTCGACGACGATGACACCCGAAGGTCAGGCCGCTCTGGGGCTCGACCTGACGCCTTACGTAAGTGGCGACCTCCACGTCGACGGCACGTATACCGATTCGGGGGCCGGCGAGACGCCACGCGCCGCATTTGCATTCGATGTGTCCGGGGCAAGGCTGGAGATACCTGAACTCTATTGGGTCAAGCCTGCCGGATTGCCAGGGTCCGTGCGCGTTCGCGCCAGCATTCCGGCGGAAGGAGCGGTCGAGCTCACCCAGGTCGAAGTCGAGACGGAGACGCTCTATGGCCTCGGTCGGGCCACGCTTGCGCGCGGGCTCGGAGGTGTGCGCGAGATCACGATCGAGCGAATGACGTACGGTGCGACGGACATAGCCGGCAGGGTCGAGACCGCCGATGATTCGACCGACATCTCGATCACGGGCGCCAGTCTCGATGCTCGGCCATATCTCAGCCGGCTCACGACGGAAGGCGCTCCAGAGTTCGGCGACTACGCGCTCGATATCGATGTCGAGCGCCTCCTGACGACAGGCGATCAACAACTGACGGACTTTCGAGCGCGCTTTGAGGCCGACGCGGAGGGCGGGCATGTCGGGTTCATGGAAGGGATGCTGGCGACGGGCGCCCCCATGCACGTCTCGCTCGAGCCACACGATGGGGAGCGGCTGCTGACCGTGCGCTCACTCGACGCAGGCGCCGTTGCCCGCACCTTCGGCATCTACGACAATGCCGTTGGCGGCGACCTCTCGATGGAAGCGGTGGTGCACGACCACCGGCCGGGCAAACCCATCACCGGAACGGTCCGCATAGCCGAGTACCGTGTCATCAACGCCCCGACCCTGGCGAGGCTGCTTTCTGTCGCAACGCTGACCGGGATTGTCGATGAACTTCAGGGCGAGGAGGGGATCGCCTTTTCGCAGTTCGAGATGCCGTTCACGATCGAAGAAGGCCTGCTGACCATCCGGGACGGACGGACCTCGGGATTCGCGCTCGGCGTCAACGTGGAAGGGACCGTCGATCTCGAAACGGATCAGGTAGCCATGGACGGCACGCTCGTGCCGGCCCACACGCTCAATACCATGTTCGACGCCATCCCGATCCTGGGCGACCTGCTGACCGGCGGCGAGGGCGAGGGCCTGTTTGCGGCATCATTTCGGGTCGGCGGGACGACCGAAGACCCGGATATCACGGTGAATCCCCTTTCCATACTGGCGCCGGGTTTCCTCCGGGACCTGTTTCCCTTCCTCAAGGGCGAGGAGACGACGGGCGCCGAGTAGGCGTTGCTGTGCGGGCGAAACGAACTCGGCGGACTACGCCGCTGGGCGAGGGGAATCGGCGCTGTCGTCGGTGCCGGCAGCCGCAGCAAGCTCGAATACCCGCTCGAACACGTCGGGCGGCTGCGCACCGGACACCGCATACTTGCCCTCGAAGATGAAGCAGGGCACGCCGGATATGCCCATGCGGCTTGCGGCCTCGCTCTCCCTGCGCACGTGCTCGGCTCCATCGGTGCCGGCAAGGAAGCTCCCCACTGACTCCTGATCGAGACCGCCATCCACGCCGGCCGCGGCGAGGACGGCGCGGTCGCCAATGTCTTCGCCCTGCTCGAAGTAACGGCGGAACAAGGCTTCGACCACCTGATCCTGCACGCCTTGCTGCCCGGCGTATTCGATCAGCCGATGCGAATCGACCGTGTTGGGCGTGCGCGCGATCCGGTCGAAGACGAACTGGATGCCCTCCGACTCGCCGGCCTGTTCGATGGCGCTGAATATCTCGGCAACCCTTTCCTCAGAGCCGAACTTGGCCACCATGTAACGCTGCCGATCCACGCCATCGGCTGGCATATCGGGGTTGAGCTGGAACGGCCGCCACTCGACCGCAAGGTCGACGGGCCTGCCGGCACGCGCGCGCTCGAAGCGGCGCTTGCCGATGTAGCACCAAGGGCAAATCGTGTCGGAGACGATGGCAACCTGCATTGCGCGAGTATAGCCGGCGGCTACCTATCCTGCGAGCGTGCTGCCCGCCGGCAGGGAGCTTGGGCAGAACGCGGGCCGGTTCTTGACGCCGTGTCGGGCGAGCGCCGACCATGGGGATGACCGTCACCGAGGGAGGCGCTAGGTGCCTGACAACAACCGCTACGAGCACGGGCTCGAACGGGGGCCAGCCAACCATAGCGCGCTGACTCCGTGCGATTTCATGGCCCGGGCGGCCGAGATTTATCCGGCGCGGACGGCCGTGGTGCACGGTGCGCTGAGGCGGAGCTACGCGGAGACCTACGAGCGCTGCCGCCGGCTGGCCGCCGCGCTCGTGGAACGCGGTGTCGGTCTCGGCGACACGGTCTCGATCATGGCGCCCAATGTGCCGGCCATGTTGGAGGCCCACTTCGGCGTGCCGATGGCGGGCGCCGTGCTCAATGCGCTCAATATCCGCCTCGATGCCGCATCCATCGCCTGGATGCTGGACCATGCGCGTTCCCGCGTGCTCATCGCCGACGCGGCCTTCGCTGACGTCGTGGAGGAGGCGCTGGCGCAACTCGTTCGCCCGCCGCTTCTGGTGACGATCGACGATGATGCAGAGACGGATGGGGAGGGGAGGAAACTCCCTGGCGCGAGCTACGAGGACATGCTGCGTGCTGGTTCGCCCGACTTCGACTGGCCCTGGCCGGAAGACGAGTGGCAGGCGATTTCGCTCAACTACACATCGGGCACCACGGGCCGGCCGAAGGGGGTCGTCTATCACCACCGCGGCGCCTACCTGAACGCGCTCAGCAACGTGCTGATGAACGGGTTTAATCGCGAGTCGGTCTACCTCTGGACGCTGCCGATGTTCCATTGCAACGGCTGGACCCACACCTGGGCCGTGACCGCTGCTGCCGGCACCCACGTCTGCCTGCGCCGGCTGGAGCCCGCCGAAGTCTTTCGCCTGATCGACGAGGAGCGGGTGACACACATGGCCGGCGCACCGGTAGTGCTTGGCATGCTAATCAACGCGCCGGAGAGCGACAGGCGCCGCTTCGAGCACGTGGTCGAGGTGACGACCGGCGGCGCAGCGCCGCCTGCGCCGGTGATTTCGGCCATGGAAGCCATGGGTTTCAACGTCACGCATTTATATGGGCTGACAGAGGTTTATGGGCCGGCACTTGTGGCGGCGCCTCAAGAGGGCTGGAACGAGCTTCCGCTCGACGAGCGTGCCGCGCTGATCGCGCGCCAGGGCGTGCGGCATCACGCGATCAGGGGCGCGATGGTGGCGGATCCGGAGACTCTCGCGCCGGTGCCCGCCGACGGCGCCACGGTGGGCGAGATCATGCTGCGCGGGAACACGGTGATGAAGGGCTATCTGGGCGACGCCGGCGCCACAGCCGATGCCTTCAGGGGTGGCTGGTTTCATAGCGGCGATCTGGCGGTGACGCACCCGGACGGCTACATCCAGATCACCGATCGCGCCAAGGACATCATCATCTCCGGCGGCGAGAACATTTCGAGCCTCGAGGTCGAGAACGCGCTCTACAGCCACGAAGCCGTGCTCGAAGCGGCGGTCGTGGCGCGCCCGGATGAAAGATGGGGGGAGTCGCCCTGCGCCTTCGTCGCGCTCAAGCCCGACGCGCATGAAGTTTCCAAGGCTGCGCTGATCGAGCATTGCCGTGAGCGGCTGGCCCACTTCAAGGCGCCCCGCTCGGTCGTCTTCGGCGACTTGCCGAAGACGGCGACAGGCAAGATCAAGAAGTTCAAGCTTCGCGAGCGCGCCCGCGCGCTTGCGGACAATGACGAAAATGACGTGTCTGGGAGCAGACGATAGCTCCTGCTACGATACCTTCCCCTTTGAATAAATCACTATTATCAAATAAATACATTTATTCTCTGATGTTGCGCTTGAAATATGCCGGCGGTGCCGATGACGGCACCGCCGGCATTAAATCGCTACTCGGCCGAGGCGGCGAGGGGGACCGGCCCCATGCTTTCGCGGGTGGCGGTGTCGGTGATCTCGTCAAGCACCGCTCCTAGGGACTCCATCAGCTCGCCGATCTGCTCCGCCGTGATCGAGAAGGGCGGGGCGACAATGACTGCATCGCCGATGGGCCGCGTGATGAGGCCGCGGGCGTAGGCCGCCTGCACGATGCGCTCGCCGATCTCGTGCTCCGGCGCGAAGGGACGCTTGGACCCCTTGTCGGCAACGATCTCGAGCGCGCCGAGGAGACCGACATGCCGTACCTCTCCCACGAGCGGATGGCTCTCGAAGCCCTCGAGCGCCGCCTTGAGGGTGGGGGCAACGGCTTTCACGTTGTCCAACAGACCGCCGGGCTCCGTGATGAGGGCAATCGCCTCCAGCGCAACCGCCGCTGCGGCCGGGCTGCCCCCGGTGGTGAAGCCGTGGGGAAACTCGTCGTATGCCTCGGCAGCGATGCGCAGCCGGCGGTCCATCTCCGGCGAGAGCAACACCGCCCCCATCGGCATATAGCCCGAGGTGAGCGCCTTCGACGTCACGACGATGTCCGGCGTGAACTCGTAGGTCTGGGCGCCCCAGAGGTTCCCGGTGCGCCCCAGTCCGGTGACCACCTCGTCGGCGACCATGGGGATGCCGTGGCGGTTGAGAACCGCCTGGATCTTCGGGAAGTAGCCAGCAGGCGGCGGCACGGCACCGCCCGCGCCCATCACGGGCTCGGCAAAGAAGCCGGCGATGGTCTCCGGCCCCTCGGCCTCGATCAAGCTTTCCAGCTCGCCAGCGAGGCGGTCGGCGTAGGCCTCCTCGCTCTCGCCCGGATGGGCGTTCCGCCAGTGGTGCGGCGCTTCGGCGTAGATCACCTCCGGCAGCGGCAGCCCGAAGGCGTTGATATAGGGCTTTCCGTTGAGGCTGCAGGAGGCGACGGTCGTGCCGTGATAGGCCATGTAGCGCGAGATGAGCTTGCGCCGCTCGGGCTCGCCCGCACCTCGCGCCATCATCCACAGCATCTTGACCGTCGTATCGTTGGCCTCCGACCCCGAGTTGACGAAGTAGACCCTCGCCACGTCCATCGGCGCGATCTCCACCAGCTTCTCGGCGAGCACGACCGGAGGAAGCGCGGTGCGCCCGAAGAAGGTGTGGTAAGCGGGCATCTGCGCCATCGCCTCGTGGGCCGCCTGGACCAGCCGGGGCTCGCTGAAACCGGCGACGACGTTCCACAGTCCCGACACGCTCTCCAGATAGCGCTTGCCATGAGTGTCATGGACGTAGATACCTTCGCCTCGCTCCAGCACGAGCGGACCGTCCCGCTCCAGGCTGGGAAGGTGAGTGAAGGAATGAAGATGATGCGCAAGATCGCGCGCCTCGGGGGAGTTCAGCGCCATCGCTCGGGACCTCGTACCGTTGAGTTGGTGCCGGCAAGCTCCGCTGACCGCGGCGTTCGAGCGCGAGCAGCGGGGCCACCATGCCAAGAGTAATCATACACGATGCCATCGACGAGGCGGGACTGGATCTTCTCGCAGGCCGCGCGGACCTGGAAGTCTGCGAGGTGGCGCGGGACGATGACGAGAGGCTCCGCCGGGAGATAGCGGACGCAGATGGCCTCATCCTGCGCTATCTGCCCCTCGGCACCGAAGCGCTCGCGGCGTCGACCCGGCTCAAGGTGATCGCGCGGCACGGCGTCGGCTGCGACAACATCGACCTGGCGACGGCGACGGCGATGAAGATCCCGGTTGCCACGGTGGGCGATGCCAATGCCGTCACGGTCGCCGAGCTCACCCTCTATTTCATGCTGGCATTGGCCAAGAGGAGCCGGCACTACGACGAATCGGTGCGGCAAGGCGATTTTCTCGTGCGCGAGGCCGCCGACCACCTGGAGCTCTATGGACGCACCGTGCTGATTATCGGCTTCGGTCGCATCGGCCGGCGCGTTGCGGCGCGCTGCCGCGCCTTCGAAATGTCGGTCGAATGTTGCGATCCCTACATTCCGCAGCAGGACATTGTCGATGCGGGCTGCACGCCAGTCGCAAGTCTCGCCGAGGCATTACCGAGGGCGGACTACGTGAGCGTGCATGTGCCGCTGAACGATGAAACGCGGCACCTAATCGATCGGACGGTGCTCAACTCGATGAAACCGGGCACGATCTTCGTCAACGCGGCGCGTGGCCCGATTGTGGACGGAGAAGCTCTCCACGAGGCGCTTGAAGCGGGACACCTGGCCGGCGCAGGCCTCGACGTATTCGACGAAGAACCGCCGCGACTCGACGATCCGCTATTGCGCCATCCGTCCACATTGCTCATGCCGCACATGGGCGGCTCGTCCCGCGGTGCTTTTGTTCGCATGGCGACCCGGTGTGCGCAAAACGTGCTCGATGCGCTGGATGGGCGACTGGATTCTTCCTTTGTAATCAATCCTGAAGCTCTCGAATAAGCCTCCATCCGGAGAGGCCGGACCGAGCCTCGGTCACCGACACTTGAATGGCGCCGAAACAAATTAGGGGGTTGGCGCGACGATAGCCGGCGTGTCATACGGGCCCGCCATGAAGCGGCGCAAATGGCGAATCGGGGTAAAGCCCGCGAGCATGGCGACAGGTGCAGCGCTCCTCGGTGCGCTGCTGATGGGTGGCGCAGTGGCGCAGGAAGAGGGCGCCGAAAGCTTCGCAGAGTGGCGCGAAGGCGTGCGTAGCGAGGCGTTGGAACTCGGGATTAGCGCGAAGATTTTCGATACTGCTTTCGCGGACGTCGAGCCCATTCCGCGCGTGATCGAACTGGACCGTTCCCAGCCCGAAGTCACACTGACTTTCGACCAATACGTCGAGCGCGTGGTGCCTGAATCACGGGTGGAGAAGGGGCGGAAGCTGCTCGCTGAACACCGTGAGCTGCTCGAGCCGATCGGCCGGACGTACGGCGTGCCGCCACGCTTCATCGTCGCGCTCTGGGGCATCGAGACGAACTTCGGCCAGTATCTCGGCGGCTTCCCGGTAATCGCCTCCCTCGCCACGCTCGCCTACGACGGCAGGCGGAGCGCCTATTTTCACCAGGAATTGCTGCACGCGCTCAGGATCCTGGAGGACGGCCACATCACGTCTGACGCCATGATGGGAAGCTGGGCCGGCGCGATGGGGCAAAGCCAGTTCATGCCGTCGAGCTTCGTGAACTACGCCGTGGACCATGACGGCGACGGCAAACGCGACATCTGGGGCACGCAGGGCGATGTCTTCGCCTCTGCGGCCAACTATCTCGCGCAAGCCGGTTGGCGCGCCGGCGAGACCTGGGGGCGACGTGTGGCGCTGCCGTCGGGCTTCGATCATGCACTCGCCGGGCTGGAGGTGAAGAAGACCCTCGCCGAATGGCAGGCCCTGGGTCTTCGCCGTGCGGATGGCAGCGACTTGCCGCAAGCCGACATCAGCGGCTCGGTGGTCTTGCCCGGTGGAGAAGGGGGGCCTGTCTTCCTCGTCTACAACAACTACCGGACGATCATGCGGTGGAACCGATCGTTCTACTTTGCAACATCTGTCGGTTTGCTCGCCGACGGGATTGGAAGGCGGTGACGGTCGGCCGCCCCGGCCGATGACGTGGAAACCGCTCTTCCTCACTTGGCTTGCACTCGGCCTGTTCGCGCTCGCCGGCTGCAGCGAGGTGAAGCTCGCCCTCCACGTCGTCAAGAAGCTGAATCTCGAGACGCCGCAGGAGACGGAGCCCCTGCCTGCGCCGGCAGAGGAGGAGGGGTACAAGCTCGGCCAGCCTTACGAGATCGATCACGTCTGGTACTTCCCGAGCTACGATTCCAACTACGACCGGACCGGGGTCGCCTCCTGGTACGGACACCCGTTCCACGGCCGGCCAACGGCGAACGGCGAGCGCTACGACATGAACGATGTCACCGCCGCCCATCCGACGTTGCCCCTGCCCAGCCGCGTGCGCGTCACCAACCTGGAGAACGGGCGGCAGTTGGTGCTGCGCGTGAACGACCGCGGGCCCTTTGTCGACGGACGGGTCATCGACGTCTCCCGCCGTGCCGCACAGCTTCTCGGCTTCTATCGAAAGGGCCTGGCCGAGGTCCGGGTCGAGTATCTCGGCCTGGATCAGCTCGAGCCCGACGTGCCGTGGCCCGCGGATTCGCCCAAGATCCTTCTGGCCAACGGCACGCCTTCAGAGACCACCACGCCTCGCCAGGTGGCGTCTTCGGCCGCTGGTGTCGCTTTGCCGCCGGTCAAGCCGGTACGGACGGCGGCCGCACGTGCGCCTCCGGCGAAGAACAATGGCACGGTGACAGGCGGCAGCCCGTCTCGCGGCCTTCTGGTCGAAGCTGCAGTGCTCGAGGCGCGGGACGACGCCGACCGTCTGGGGGCCATCGTGCGCTCACTCGGCACCGTCGCCGTGGAGCCGGAGCGGCGCGACGGTCGCATGGTCTACGCGGTCCGCATCGGCCCGGTCGACACCGACGACGAGGCGGCCATCATTCTCGCCCAGCTCAATCGCGCCGGGCTCACGGAATCGTACATCATCGCAGCGGGTTACCGCTAGAGTCACCCTGACGCTTGGCCACCCCCCCGGCGAGGGTGTACACCTTGCCGGTCGCGACGATGCGACGCGGAGGAGCTGGAACGAGATGGCCCATCGACGAGCAGTTCCGCCAGCAAGCCGACGTTTCGGGCTTGCCGCTCTCTACTGTGCGCTCTGCCTCTGCATAGGCACCGCCTTCGTCGCCGCCTCGCAGCCTCGGCCGGCCGCTGCGGTGGATACCGAAGCGCAGCAGTTCATCCTGATGGATGCCGGGACCGGCATGGTGCTGGCCGAGAAGAATGCCGACGAGCTGATGTATCCGGCGTCCATGAGCAAGATCATGACGCTCTATATCGTTTTCGAGCACCTGGCGGACGGCCAGCTCACCATGGAGGACACCTTTACGGTAAGCAAGAAAGCGTGGCGCATGAAAGGGTCACGGATGTTTCTTGAGGTTAATACGAAGGTGACGGTGGGCGAGCTGGTGCGGGGAATCGTCGTGCAGTCAGGCAACGACGCCAGCATCGTGATCGCCGAGGGCCTGGCCGGATCGGAGGCCGCGTTCGCTGACCTGATGAACGAAAAGGCCGCCGAAATGGGCCTCGACGACAGTTACTTCACCAACTCCACCGGCTGGCCGGACCCCGAGCACTTGACCACGGCGCGCGACCTGGCCGAGTTGTGCCGGCGCATCATCCGGGACTTCCCCGAGTACTACCCGCTGTTTGCCGAGAAGAGCTACACCTACAACGGCATCAAGCAGGGCAATCGCAATCCACTGCTTTACCGATTTGACGGAGCGGACGGACTCAAGACGGGATACACGCAGGCCTCGGGTCATGGCCTTGCGGCATCGGCCAAGCGTGGCGAGCAGCGCCTGGTGCTGGTCGTGAACGGGATCAACGGCGTGGACGTCAGGGCGCGGGAA
Source organism: Rhodospirillales bacterium (assembly GCA_028818855.1). Lineage (GTDB taxonomy): Bacteria > Pseudomonadota > Alphaproteobacteria > UBA828 > UBA828 > WTGU01. The sequence goes on along the minus strand of JAPPMY010000161.1, from coordinate 11,889 downwards.
ACGGAACGCCTGCTCGCCTACGGATTCCGCGCGTTCAAGAGCTACGTCCTGTTCCGCGCAGGCGAGGTGGTCGACGAGTTCGAGGTCTGGCTCGGCGAGGCCGACGCGCTGCCGCTCGTCGTGGAGAGCGACGTCGTGCTGATGATGCCGCGCAAGTCCCGCAAGGGGATGGTCGTGAAGGTCGTTGCCGACGGCCCGGTCGCGGCCCCGGTCGAAAGGGGGACACGGGTCGCCAAGCTTGTGGTGAGCGCGCCGAACGTGGAGACGCGCGAATGGCCGTTGGTCGCCGGGGCGACGGTGGACAGCCTCTCCGGCTTCGGGAGGATCGGGGCCGCGATCGATGCGCTGATCTGGGGCCGGGGCGGGTAGGCACAACGCCGCCGCATGACGCGCGGACGTTTCATCACGCTGGAAGGCGGCGACGGCGCGGGCAAGACCCTTCAGGCCGCCCGGCTGAGCGAGGCGCTGGACGCTCGGGGCATGGGAACGCTTCTGACCCGCGAGCCCGGCGGTTCTCCCGGTGCCGAGGAAATTCGCCACCTCCTCGTGTCCGGTTCCGTCGAACGCTGGGAGCCGCTGGCCGAGGCCATGCTCCACGCCGCTGCGCGGCGGGATCACCTGTTGCACACGATCGAGCCGGCGCTGGAGCAAGGGCTCTGGGTCATTTCGGACCGCTTCGTGGATTCGATGATCGTCTACCAGGGCTATGGCCAGGGCGCCGATCTCGATGTCCTGGAGCGCATCAGCACGCTCTCTCTCGGGGGCTTCGAGCCCGATCTCACACTGGTGCTGGATATTCCGGTGGCGGATGGGCTGAGGCGCGCCGAGGCGCGCGCCGGATCAAACCGCTACGAGCGTATGGGCCGCGACTTTCACGCGCGGGTACGCGAGGGCTTCCTGGCTCGCGCCCGGGCTGAGCCGGGGCGCTTCGCCGTGGTGGATGCGCGGGCAGATCCCGAAACGGTGGGCCGAGAGATCCTGGACATCGTGGCGCAGCGCCTCCCGGTCCCGTCCGATGGCTGAGAGCGCCGATGCGGCCTTCGCCTGGCCGGCACCCCGCGAGAATCCACATCTCGTCGGGCACACCGGCGCCATCGACACCTTCAAGGAGGCGTGGAACAGCGGCAGGCTCGCGCATGCCTGGCTGATCGCGGGCCCGCGCGGCATCGGCAAGGCGACGCTGGCCTATCGATTCGCGCGATTCGCGCTGAATGGCGGCCAAGGGGGCGGCGAGGATGGGCTGGGCATGCCGCCCGATCATCCCGTCTTCCGGCGAATCGCGGCCGGCGGCCACAGCGACCTTGCGGTCATCGAACGGGGCATCGGCGAGCGTGGGCGGCTCCGCGCCGAGATCGTGGTGGAGGACGTGCGCACGGCTAACGCCTTCCTTTCGCTCACGGCAGGCGAGGATGGCTGGCGCGTGGTCATCGTCGATGCGGGCGAGGAGATGAACCGGAACGCCGCCAACGCCCTGCTCAAGCGTCTGGAGGAGCCGCCCGGCCGCGTGCTCTTCCTCCTCGTGAGCCATGCGCCGAGCCGAATGCCGGCGACGCTGCGCTCGCGCTGCCGCGTGCTCGCCCTGTCGCCGCTCTCCGCGACCGCGCTCGACGGGCTGCTGACAGAGGCCATGCCCGCTCTGCCTGGGGAAGAGCGCCGGATGCTGGGTCTGCTCGCCGAGGGCAGCCCCGGCCGCGGCGCGGCGCTGGCCGAGCAGGGCGGTGTCGTCCTCTACCGCCGCCTTATCGGGCTGGTCGGCACCCTGCCCGCGCTCGAAGCAGGGCCGCTGCACGAGCTTGCCGACGGGCTCTCGGGCCGGGACGGCGTGGACCGCCTGCGCACCCTCTCCGAGCTGATCCTCTGGTGGCTCGGCCGCTCGATCCGCGCATCGGCGCGGGGAGAACTCCAGACGATGGAGGAAGTGGTGCCGGGCGAAAGGGCGTGCACCGCCTTCCTGCAGGGAGCCGCGCTTGATCGCTGGGTCGCCGTGTGGGAAAACCTCGGCCGCTCGTTCGCAGACGCGGACGGGCTCAACCTCGACCCCCGGCAGGTCCTGATCGGTGCGTTTTCGGCGCTGCAGGAGGCCGCGCGGGCCTGAGCTGCGGGACCGGAGGTCACACGTCCATGGCGCCCCGAGCGGCCTACTACCTGACTACACCGATCTACTATGTGAACGATTCTCCCCATATCGGGCACGCGTACACCTCGCTCGCCTGTGACGTGCTGGCTCGTTTCATGCGGCTCGACGGCCGCGACGTGATGTTCCTCACTGGAACCGACGAGCACGGCCAGAAGGTCCAGAAATCCGCAATCGCCGCCGGCATGGAGCCGCAGGACTTCGTCGACCAGGTCTCGGAACGCTTCCGCGCCCTGGGCGAGGTGATGGGCTACAGCAACGACGACTTCATCCGCACCACGGAGGACCGCCATACGCGCTCGTGCCAGGAGCTGTGGCGCCGGATCGAGGCCAACGGCCACATCTACCTCGGCAAGTACGCGGGCTGGTACTCGGTGCGGGAGGAAGCGTTCTGCACCGACTCCGAGGTCACGGATGGTCCCGACGGCGGCAAGGTTACCGTGGCGGACGGCTCGCCGGTCGAATGGGTCGAGGAGCCCAGCTATTTCTTCCGCCTCTCAGACTGGCAGGAGCGGCTGCTCGAGTTCTACGAGAAGAACCCGCAGGCGGTGGCGCCCGAGAGCCGGCGCAACGAGGTAATCAGCTTCGTTTCCGGCGGGCTGAACGACCTCTCCGTTTCGCGGGCAAGCCTGAAATGGGGCATTCCCGTGCCGGGCGCGCCCGACCACACCATGTATGTGTGGCTCGACGCGCTCACCAACTACATCAGCGCCGCCGAGTTCCCCGATACCGAGAGCCGCACCTGGCGCACCTACTGGCCCGCCGACCTGCACATGGTAGGCAAGGACATCCTGCGCTTTCACACGGTCTACTGGCCCGCCTTCCTGATGGCGGCCGGTGTGGAGCCGCCGACCCGCGTCTTCGCCCACGGCTGGTGGACGAACGAAGGCGAGAAGATGTCGAAATCGCTCGGCAACGTGATCGACCCACACGATATCGTCGCGCGCTATGGGCTCGACGCCGTGCGCTACTTCCTGCTGCGGGCGCTGCCCTTCGGCAGCGACGGTGACTTCTCGCACCGGGCCATCGTTGGACGCATGAACGACGATCTGGCGAACGATTACGGCAACTTGGCGCAGCGGGTTCTGACCATGGTCAACCGCAACTGCGGCGCCGCCGTACCCGAGCCGGGCACCTTCTCGGCCGCCGACAATACGCTGCTGGGGGCGGCCGAGGCGCTGGTGGAGACGGTGCGGGCCGATCTCGGCGCGCAGTCGTTCCACCGCGCGCTGATCCACATCTGGGAGGTCGTGGGCCAGGCCAACCGCTACGTCGACGAGCAGGCACCCTGGGTGCTGCGCAAGGAGGACCCGCCCCGCATGGCGACGGTGCTCTACGTCGTGATGGAGACGCTGCGTCATCTGGCGGTGCTGACCCAGCCCTACATGCCGGCCTCGAGCGAGCGCATGCTCGACCAGCTGGGCGTGGCGGAGGACGCGCGAGCGCTCGCGGCGCTCGGCCCCGGAGGGCGGCTTGCGCCGGGTGCTGCGCTGCCCAAGCCCGAGCCGGTTTTCCCGCGATTCGTGGAGGATACCGGATCTTCCTGAGACTCTCTGCGGGTGCATGATGCTGGTCGACAGCCACTGCCATCTCGACTTCCCCGACTTCGGCGACGATCTTGACGGCGTGCTCGCGCGCGCAGCCGAAGCGGGGGTCGGCACGGTGCAGACGATCTGCACGCGGGTGACGCAATTCGATGCAGTCCGCGCCTTGGCCGAGAACAATGAGAGAATCTGGTGCTCGGTCGGCATCCATCCGCACCACGTCGCCGAGGAGCCGGAGATTACAGCCGACCACCTGGTTCGCATGGCGGAGCATCCGAGGGTCATCGGGATCGGCGAGACTGGGCTCGACTTCCACTATGACAACAGCCCGAGGCCGCAGCAGGAAGCGAGCTTTCGCCAGCATATCTCGGCCGCGCGGGAGACCGGGCTGCCGCTCATCGTGCACACGCGGTCAGCCGACGCGGACACCTGCCGAATCCTGCGTGAGGAGGCAGGGAAGGGGGCCTTCCCCGGCGTGATCCACTGCTTCAGCGCGGGCCGCGCGGTGGCCGAGACGGCACTGGAGATCGGGTTTCATGTTTCGTTCTCGGGCATTCTGACCTTCAAGAAGGCCGAGGACGTGCGTGCGGTCGCCCGCGACGTGCCTGTGGAGCGGCTGTTGGTGGAGACCGATGCGCCTTATCTTGCGCCGGTGCCCCACCGCGGCCGACGCAACGAGCCCGCGCACGTGGTCCATACCGCCGTACGACTCGCCGAAATCAAGGGGCTGGACGAGGCCGAGCTGGCCCGGGCGACAACCGATAATTTCTTCAGAGTATTTTCGAAATCTGTGCGACAAAAGACTACATTGGAATGAAAATAACCGTTCTGGGTTGCGGCACATCCAGCGGAGTTCCGATGATCGGCTGCGACTGTACGGTGTGCCGCTCGCCCGATCCCCGGAACCGTCGGCGCCGGGTCTCCGTGCTGGTGGAATCGAGCGGCGCCCGGCTCCTGATCGACACGCCGCCGGACCTGCACGCGCAGCTGATCGATGCCGAGGTCTCGCGCCTCGATGCCGTGCTCTATACCCACGGCCACGCCGATCACGTCCACGGGATCGACGACCTGCGCTCGATCAACTTCAAGATGGGGCGGGCGCTCGATGCTTACGGCTCGCCCGAGACGCTGGCGGCCATCAGGGGTCGCTTCGACTATGCGTTCGGACCCATGGGCACCAAGGGATGGGCCAAGCCCAGCCTCAACGCGGTCGAAATCGACGGCCCGTTCGATGCCGGCGGCGTCGCGATCTTGCCATTTCCGCAAGAGCACGGACGCAGCATCACCACGGGGTACCGCATCGGCGACATGGCGTATTCGACCGACGTGAAAGCGTTGCCGCGGCAGGCCTTCGCGGCGCTCGAGGGCGTCAAGCTCTGGATCGTTGATTGCCTGGGCTACCGCGAGCATCCGACGCATGCGCATCTCGATCTCACGCTGGAATGGATTGCGCGGGTGAGGCCAAGGCTCGCCGTGTTGACGCACATGTCCCATCAGTTCGACTACGAAACGCTGCGGGATGCATTGCCGGACGGCGTGGTGCCGGGCCACGACGGGCTCACCATCGAGACGGAGCAGCTGTGAATGTTACCCATCACGTTCAAGTGAATGTGTCCGCTTTGGGTAACGAAATTCGGCGGTGTTACGCTCAACATTCCAATGGACAAAGAGTAGAAGTTCTTAACCACTGTCATTATGGGGTCCATAGCAAATGCTGAACTTGCAGGGCGGCAGACTTCTTAGAGTATTTGATCTATTGCACGGCATGGAAAAAATTGCGAAAGGTGATCCAACTGCGGCCCATGGTAACGGAACCTTTCGAGCGGGCTTGGACCTTAATGTCAAGATCTTGATTGAACAGCTGGAAATTCTCAATGCCCCTGTTTCAATTAAAAAGGCGCGCACACTACTGATGTACTTATCTGCGCCGAAAGAAAAGTTGGACCCACCGGGATTTGTTAAATTGGTCTCTGAAACTCTAGAAGAGCTGAGAGAGCGCATAAAGGATGAATTAGATGATCGCACATTATATTACTTGGAGCCGAAGCAAGCAGAGCTATTGTTGGCCGGTCCAGACTCCTTCGGCAATGAGGTGTTAGATACTTTCCCGAAAGCCTCGACTGATATTTCGGAGGCAGTGGCCTGCTTAGCTTGGGGCAGGTATACGGCTTGCGTCTTCCACCTTATGCGAGCCATGGAATTTGCGTTACATATAGTCGGCGAGAAGCTTGACGTCGCCATCGTTGATAAGAATGGGGAATTTCTAACTTGGGGAAAGATCATTGGCAATATGGGTGGCGCGATTAAAGCGTTAAACGACGAAGACGAAAAGCGAAATTGGTCTGAAGTGCATGCGCTGCTGTATCACGTCAAACAATGCTGGCGGAATGACACGATGCACCCCAAGCGAACATATACTCAGGAGGAAGCGATCGCGGTATTTGAGGCAGTTCGATCGTTCCTTCGTTCTCTTTCCGATAGGGTGTTCGAGGCATAGAAATGCAGGCCGCGATCCTGCCATTCAAGCAGCAGCACGGGCAAAGCATCACCACGGGCTACCGGATCGGCGACATGGCCTATTCGACAGACGTGAAGACGGTGTGCCGGAAAGAGGCCTTCGCGGAGCGCTCCAGGGCGTCAAGCTCTGGGTCGTCGATTGCCTGGGCTACCGCGAGCATCCGACGCACGCTCATCTGGACATCAACTTGGAATGGATCGCGCGGGTGAGGCCGCGGTTCGCCGTGCTGACGCATATGTTGCATCAGTTCGACTACGAGACGCTGTTGGCCGCGTTGACGGACGGGGTGGTGCCGGGCCACGATGGGCTCAAGATCGAAACGGATCGGCTGTGATGCGTTCCATAACTCATTGCACTGCTGAGAACTATTCCATCGGTCAAGAAATTCCCATAATATATCTTATGCGATGTTTCTCTCGGGACAGCCACGCGGACCGAATGGCGTGCTCGGGTGTCCCCTGCGCTGTGCGCACCCGCTCCATTCTGCCCGTTCACGAAACGGAACCGGAACGATGAGCGACGCGCCGTCGCCCGGTCGTACTGACGACGCCGCGCCCGACGCGCGGTCCACGGGTATCGATCGGTTGCTGGAGGTCATGGCGCGGCTGCGCGACCCTGCCGGCGGCTGCCCGTGGGATCTCGAGCAGAGTTTCGCGACCATCGCGCCCTACACCATCGAGGAAGCCTACGAGGTGGCCGAGGCGATCCGGCTGGACGACCGCGAGGCGCTCCGCGACGAGCTGGGCGACCTGCTGCTCCAGGTCGTCTTCCACGCGCAGATGGCGCGAGAAGACGGCAGCTTCGATTTCGATACGGTCGCGCGTGGCATTGCGGAAAAGATGGTCCGCCGTCACCCCAATGTCTTCGGCGACGACGATTCAGACGCGCGCTCCTCTGCGCGGGCGCAGATGCGGTCCTGGGAGGCTCAGAAGGCAGCCGAACGCGAGGCCAAGGCCGTGGCCGAAGGGCGCCGGCCCAGTGTGCTCGACGGAGTGGCGCTGGCCCTCCCTGCCCTGCTGCGCGCCGAAAAGCTGCAGAAGCGGGCAGCGCGCGTGGGCTTCGACTGGCCGGACGCGGAGCCGGTGTTCGACAAGGTGCTCGAGGAGGTGGCCGAGCTGCGGGAGGCCGCGGCGGCAACGGATCCGTCGAGCGCGGCGGCGAACTCGACCGTCGCGGAGGAAATCGGCGACCTGATGTTCGCCTGCGTGAACCTGGCGCGCCACCTCGGCGTCGAGCCCGAGAGTGCGCTCCGCGCCGCCAACGCCAAGTTCACGGCGCGGTTCCGCCATGTCGAGGCGGCGCTGGCGGACTCGGGGCGCAGCGCCCGCGACGTCGGCCTCGCCGAGCTGGACCGGCTGTGGGAAGAGGCGAAGCGCGCTGAGCGCCGCTCGCTGACCGACCCGGCAACGGTCAATTCTCCACGGGGTGAATAAGGCGGGTCTGTTCGGTCCTGCCGCTCCGTACCCCTCTCCTGGATTCCCCAAACCACGGTGCTTTCTTTCGTTCGTCGAAGAGCGCGAGACCGCGCGCGGCGCGGCGGATTGACTGGCGTCGGGAAGCGCGGTCGTCACCGACGGCCTCGTCTGTTGGCGTGTACTCGGCGAGGGCACCGGTATCCATCGCCCGGTCCGCACCGGCTCGGGTCTTGCTGCGCCTTCAATCACGACGTCGCCCTCGTGCTATAGTGTCCGCCGGACGCACGAAGTCCGTCGCATTCCGAGTGCTCAGGGTATGAGGGGTGTGGGACGACCAAGAAGGCGAAGAAGAATACATAATGAAAACAATAACGTGTCATGAGACCCCGACTGCCCTTGGCTCCACCACTCCGGCCGCAGGGGTAGCGCTTTGGTGAGCGCGCAGAAGAACATCCTGATCGTCGACGACGACCAGGCGCTGCGGCAGTCGCTGGCCGAGCAGCTGCACATGTACGAGGAGTTCGTGGCCAGCGAGGCCGCCACGGGGCGCGCGGCCCTTGATGCCGTGAAGAGCGACCGCTTCGACCTCATCCTGCTGGACATCGGCCTGCCCGACATGGACGGCCGGGAGATCTGCAAGCTCATGCGGCGGAACGGGGTCGCTGTCCCGATCATCATGCTGACGGCCGCCGACAGCGAGGCGGACACCATCCTCGGCCTCGATTCCGGCGCCAACGACTATGTCACCAAGCCCTTCCGCCTGGGCGCGCTGCTCGCGCGCATTCGCGCCCAGCTGCGCCAGCACGAGCACAGCGAGGACGCGACCTTCACGATCGGCGAGTACACCTTCAAGCCCGCGTCCAAGCTCCTGGTCCGGCCGGACGGCACCGGCAAGATTCGCCTGACCGAGAAGGAAGCCGCGATCCTCAAGTACCTCTACCGCGCGCGCGACCGGGTGATCTCCCGCGAGGTGCTGCTGAGCGAGGTGTGGGGCTACAACGCCAACGTCGCGACCCACACGCTGGAGACGCACATCTATCGCCTGCGGCAGAAGATCGAGCCCGAGCCCTCCGCGCCCCGGCTGCTGCTCACCGAGGGCGGCGGCTACCGACTGGCCTCGTAGCCGCCGGCGCGCCGGGCGCGGCGTCTACTGCGCCTCGCCGAGAAAATCCCTGAGCGCGTCGAGGGTCGCATCGGGTTCCTCGTCGAGCATGATGTGACCGGCGCTCGGAAGCACCACGGTGCTCGAATCGGCGAACATCCCGGCCAGCGCATGCCCGCGCTTCGCGGGCGTCATCAGGTCGCGCCCGCCGATGACCACCAGGACCGGGCATCCGACCGCCGCAGCGGCGGCCTCGCCGCCACGGTAGTCGTTGGTCGCAACGAGGTCGGTGTGCAGCACGCCGGGCGCAGCACGCTCGAGGGTGCGCAGGCCGCCGCCCGTCATCCAGATCCCCGGCATCTTGTGGACGCCGTAGTGCGCCCGCCGCCCGTAGCCCCATCCCGTGAGCAGCTCGAGCGCGTGGTGGTCATCCTCGGCCGACTTGCCGAGCAGCAGGTCGTTGACCGGGATCGCGGGCGCGGCGCCGAGCAGCGCGAGCCTGCGGACCCGCGCACCGTGGCGCGCCGCCGCCTCCAGCGCCACCAGGGCGCCCATGCTGTGGCCGACCAGGTTGGCCGCGCCGACGCCTGCCGCATCCAGAAGGGCCACGAGCCAGTCCGCCATCTCCGGGATCGAGCCTCGGGGCGGCCCCTCGGAGAGCCCGTGGCCGGGCAGGTCGACCGCGAGCACGCTGCCGCCGTGCCAGGCGAAGTAGCGCGCCTGCAGCTTCCAGACCGTGTGATCGAAGGCGGCGCCGTGCACGAACACGGTGACGGGCAAGGCGGGATCGAACGGCCGGCCGCCGGTGGCGGCGAAGACGCGCGCGCCGTCGACTTCGATATCCACGGCTAGCGGCCCGCCGTGGCGCGCGCGGCGGCGCGCAAGCCGCGTTCGAGATCGGCGACCAGGTCCTCCGGGTCTTCGAGCCCGATGGAGAGCCGCACCATGTCCTCGCCGACGCCGGCGGCTTCCAGCGCTTCAGCGTCCATCTGCTGATGGGTGGTGCTGGCGGGATGGATCACGAGGCTCTTGGCGTCGCCCACGTTGGCGAGGTGCGAGAGCAGCTCCACCGCTTCGATGAAGGCGCGCCCCGCCTCGCGGCCGCCCTTGACGCCGAAGCAGAAGATGGCGCCCGACCCCGCCGGCAGCAGGGTCTTCGCGCGCTCGTGGTCGGGGTGCGAAGGAAGCTCGGGGTAGCTCACCCAGGAGACGGCGTCGTGGCCATCGAGGACGGCGACGATCGCGCGCGCGTTCTCGACGTGGCGGGCCATGCGCACGGGCAGGCTCTCGACGCCCTGGAGGATGTGGAAGGCGTTGGTCGGGCTCATGCAGGCACCGAAGTCCCGCAGGCCCTCGGCGCGGGCGCGGGCGATGAAGGCGGCCGGCCCGAACTCCTTGGCGAAGTCGATGCCGTGGTAGCCGAGATAGGGCTCGCTGAGCGTCGGGAACTTGCCGGACGCCTCCCAGTCGAAGGTGCCGGCATCGACGATCACGCCGCCGATGGCGACCCCGTGGCCGCCCAGGAACTTCGTCGCCGAGTGCATGACGATGTCGCAGCCGTGCTCGATCGGGCGGAAGAGGCAGGGCGTGGCGAAGGTGCTGTCGATCATCAGGGGAATGCCGGCTTCGTGGGCGATGGCGGCGACCGCCGGCATGTCCATGATCTCCAGGCCGGGGTTGCCCAGGGTCTCGCCGAAGACGAGACGGGTCTCCGCCCGGATCGCCTGGCGGAACCCCTCGGTATCGCGGGGATGGACGAAGCTCGTCTCGATCCCGAAGCGCGGCAGGGTGTGGGTGAAGAGGTTGTGGCTGCCGCCGTAGATCGAGGCCGACGAGACGATGTGCCCGCCGGCGTCCATCAGGGTCGCCACGGCGAGGTGGAGCGCCGCCTGCCCGCTCGCCGTGCAGACCGCGCCGACGCCCCCTTCCAGGGCGGCGATCCGCTCCTCCAGCACCGCGACCGTCGGGTTCGAGATGCGCGTGTAGATGTGGCCGGCGCGTTCGAGATTGAAGAGCGAGGCGGCCTGCTCGGTGTCGTCGAAGACGTACGAGGTCGTCTGGTAGATTGGCACGGCGCGGGCGCCGGTCACCGGGTCCGGTTTCTGGCCCGCGTGCAGGCTCAGCGTGTCGCGCTTGAACGCCAGTGGATCAGCCATCGCCCCATCTCCCTCGGCGCCGGTCAGGCCTGGGTCGCCGTGCGCCGCGAGGCTCCGCCATCCGTGATACGATCGCAAGCGTCATGTCGACGGACCGCCGAAAGGGCGAGCCCGCTCCGCCCGGCGCCGGCAAGCGGCCCGAGCGCGAGGCGCGGCTCGCCGCGGCGCTGCGGGAGAACCTGCGGCGGCGCAAGCGGCAGAAGCACGAACGAAAGGCCGCCGCGCCGCCGCCCGAGAGGGACGGCGGCGACGCGTAGGACGGACCTGCGGCTGCGACGACGCGCCGCTCACAGCATCACGTCGCCCGAGTTGGGCCCGAGGGTCTGGCCGACGTAGATGGCGCCGCCGGGGCCGGCGAGGAAGGCCACGGTCTCGGCGATCTCCCACGCCTCGCCGAAGCGCCCGAGCGGCAGCTCGGCCGCCTTCGCCTGCTTCCACTCCTCGGAGATGTCGTCGAGAATCGGCGTGTTGCAGGGGCCGGGGCCGATGGCGTTGACGCGCACGCCGCGGCTCGAAACTTCGAGCGCGAGCGACTTCGTGAGGCCGATGACGCCGGCCTTCGCAGCCGCATAGTGGGCCATTTCGTTGGCGCCCTTGTGGCCGAGCTGCGAGGCGGTGTTGATGATGACGCCCTCGCCCTTCTCCAGCATGGGTCCGAGCGCCTCGCGGTCGCAGAGGAAGACGCCGCGCAGCAGGACCGCCACCATGCGGTCGAACTCCTCGACGGACATGTCGACGAAGGGCGAGAGCCGGGCGTAGCCGGCATTGGCGAAGAGCAGCGTGCAATCGCCGAACGCGTTGCGGCAGGCCTCGAACATCGCCTTCACGTCGGCCTCGCTGGAGACGTCGCCGCCGATCGCCTCGGCCCGGCCGTTGCCTTCGCGCACCCTGGCGGCGGTGCGCTGCGCGTTCTCCTCGTTGATGTCCTGGCAGAAGATCGGCATCCCCTCCCGCGCGAGTCTGAGCGCGGTGGCCTCGCCGAAGCCGCTGCCGGCACCTGTGATCACGGCGATGTGGTCC
>JAPPMY010000255.1 GCA_028818855.1 Rhodospirillales bacterium | reverse complement strand
ACCTGATGTACGAGGGCGGCATCGCCAACATGCGCTACTCGATCTCCAACACCGCGGAGTACGGCGACTACACGCGCGGGCCGCGTGTGATCGACGAGGCGACGCGCGAGCGCATGAAGACGATCCTCGCCGACATCCAGAACGGCCGCTTCACCACCGAGTGGATGACCGAGAACGCGGCAGGCCAGTCCTCCTTCAAGGCGATGCGCGCCCGCGCGGCTGAGCACCCGCTGGAGGAGGTGGGCGAGCGGCTGAGAGCGATGATGCCCTGGATCGCCGAAGCCCGGCTGGTCGACCGCAGCAAGAACTGACGCGGCCCCGGGCGGCCACGGAAGCCGCGGGGCTGCTGACAAATTCGTTGCTTCGCCCAAGGAGTTGGGCGTACAAGGTCTGCAGTTCGGGCCGGCGAATCGGCCTTGTGCCGCGCCGGCGGGTTGCTTATGTCGTGCGAATGGGGTCGAGGGCGATGGTCCAATGAGGGTGCCTGCGGAGAGCAAGCCGGTGGGCAGGCCCGATTCGCGCGCGTTTGCAGCCGCGGCACGTTCCACCCTGCGCGGCTCGCGACTTAGTCGCCCCTGAGCGGTGCGCCGCACCTGCGGCCGCTGACCAGGGGAGCGCGATGACTGTCGTAGCCGCCGGGGTGAGAGGATGCCCGTCATGACCGATACAGGGAACCGAGTCCGAATTTTCGATACGACGATGCGCGACGGGGAGCAGTCGCCGGGTGCATCGATGAACCTGGAGGAGAAACTCCGGATCGCCGAGATCCTCGAGGAGATGAGGGTCGACGTGATCGAGGCGGGCTTCCCCATCGCGTCCAACGGCGATTTCGAGGCGGTGCGCGAGGTCGCCAAGGTGGTGACCGAGAGCACGGTGTGCGGGCTCGCCCGCGCCGGCCGGCGGGACATCGACCGCGCGGCCGAGGCGCTGGCCCCGGCGAAGTCCGGCCGCATCCACACCTTCATCTCGACCAGCCCGCTCCACATGCGCGTCAAGCTGCAGATGGATCCGGAGGACGTGCATGCGGCGGTGATCGACAGCGTGAGCTATGCGCGCAAGTTCACCGACGACGTGGAGTGGTCCTGCGAGGACGGCTCGCGCACCGAGCACGACTTCCTCTGCCGCTGCGTCGAATCGGCCATCAAGGCGGGTGCCGGCACCATCAACATCCCGGACACCGTGGGCTACGCGGTGCCGGAGGAATTCGCAGCACTGATCGAGATGCTGTTCGACCGGGTGCCCAACATCGACAAGGCGGTGCTCTCCGTCCATTGCCACAACGACCTCGGGCTTGCGGTCGCCAACTCGCTGAGCGCCGTGCAGGCCGGCGCGCGGCAGGTGGAATGCACCATCAACGGGCTCGGCGAGCGCGCGGGCAATGCGGCGATGGAAGAGATCGTCATGGCGATCCGCACCCGCAGCGACCTGCTGAGCTACGAGACCGGCGTGAGGACCGAGAACATCATGCGGGCGTCGCGCCTGGTCTCTGCGGTCACCGGCTTCGTCGTGCAGCCCAACAAGGCGATCGTCGGCGCCAACGCCTTCGCCCACGAAGCGGGCATCCACCAGGACGGCGTGCTGAAGGACGCGCAGACCTACGAGATCATGACACCCGAGTCCGTGGGCCTCATGCAGTCCACGCTCGTCATGGGCAAGCACTCGGGCCGGCACGCCTTCCGCGAGAAGCTGCGGAGCCTCGGCTACACGGAGCTGGGCGACAACGCGCTTCAGGAAGCGTTCGTGCGCTTCAAGGACCTCGCCGACAAGAAGAAGGAACTCTTCGACGAGGACATCATCGCGCTCGTCGACACCGAGGTCGCGGGCGCGAACGACCGGATCCGCTTCGGATCCCTCTCGGTATCCTGCGGCTCGTCAGGACCGCAGGAGGCGTCGCTCTCTCTCAGCGTCGACGGCGAGGAGAGCGAGGCGCGGGCCACCGGGAACGGCCCCGTCGATGCGGCGTTCAACGCCATCAAGGCGATCTATCCGCACGAGGCCCGGCTGCAGCTCTACCAGGTCCACGCGGTGACGGAAGGGACCGACGCGCAGGCCGAGGTGAGCGTGCGGCTGGAGGAGAACGGGAGAACAGTGAACGGGCACAGTGCGCATATCGACACCATCGTGGCTTCGGTGCTCGCCTATGTGCACGCGCTCAACAAGCTTCTGGTCAAGCGGCAGAAGACGGCTCCGGAGGCGTTGTCAGCATGAACGACGGGGTGGGCCGCGACTGACGACTGCCCGCCCCGCTGCCGTTCAGGAGGAGAAGCAGCGCATGTTCTCGAAGTTGCTGGGGTTCCTTTCCGCCGACATGGCGATCGACCTGGGGACCGCGAACACGCTCGTCTACGTGAAGTCCCAAGGCATCGTCCTCGACGAGCCCTCGGTGGTGGCGCTCACCACCTGGAAGGGCAAGAAGCAGGTTCTCGCGGTCGGCAACGAGGCCAAGCAGATGCTCGGCCGCACGCCCGGGAACATCGAGGCGATCCGCCCGCTGCGAGACGGCGTCATAGCCGACTTCGAGGTGGCGGAGGACATGATCAAGCATTTCATCCGCAAGGTGCACAACCGGCGCAGCTTCGCGAGCCCGCAGGTCATCATCTGCGTGCCGTCCAGCTCCACCGCCGTGGAGCGCCGCGCCATCCAGGAATCGGCGGAGAGCGCGGGCGCGCGTCGCGTCTTCCTGATCGAGGAGCCGATGGCGGCCGCCATCGGCGCCAACCTCCCGGTGACCGAGCCCACCGGCTCGATGGTGGTGGACGTGGGCGGCGGCACCACCGAGGTCGCCGTGCTCTCGCTCGGCGGCATCGTCTATTCGCGCTCGGTGCGCGTCGGCGGCGACAAGATGGACGAGAGCATCATCGCCTACGTGCGCCGCACCCATAACCTGCTGCTCGGCGAGGCGAGCGCGGAGCGGATCAAGAAGGATCTGGGCTCGGCCTGCCCGCCGGAGGACGGCGACGGCGAGACGCTCAACATCAAGGGCCGCGACCTGATGAACGGCGTGCCCAAGGAGATCGTCATCTCCAAGAGGCAGATTTCCGAGAGCCTCGCCGAGCCGGTCGGCGCCA
>JAPPMY010000117.1 GCA_028818855.1 Rhodospirillales bacterium | reverse complement strand
CGACGGGCGCTACGCCGAGCTGGTGCTGCACGGCCCCGACGGCTGGCGCGTCGCGCGTCTCGTGCTCGATCCATGGTCGGTGGCGCTGTTCTCGTCGCGGGGCCCGGCGTTTGCCGCGGTCGAGACGCTGAAGGCAGAGGGGCTCAGCACGGTCGAGGCCATCGACCGGCTGGCGGACGGCGGTCCTGCTGCGGCGTCGGGACATTCCGAAACGACAGAACCTGGAGAGGCGGCATGACGCAAAGGGCAACCGGCGGAGAAAGACCGCTCAACTGGCCGGACGATCCGGAGACCGTGACGGCCACCGATATCGACTTCGAGGCGCTGGCCCATGTGCTCGCCAACACCTGTCGGCGGGGCGGCTGCATGCGGGGCTACCACTCGGTGGCGGCACACGCCGTCGTGGTCAGTGAGGAGATCGAGGCGCTCGACGGGCTCGGCGACGAGGACCGGCGGCGGCTGGCATTGCACGCGCTCATCGCCGATGCGCCGTCGGCCTGGCTCCGGGGATGGCTGCCGGACTCGCAGCGCGCGGCGGATCGGGCCGGAAAGCTCGCCACCGGGATCGAGACCGCGGTGCGCCAGGCGGCGGGTCTCGATGCCGTCCTGGACGAGGAACAGGCCGAGCTCCTGCGTTTCGTCGCCCGGATGGCGGCCGCAACCGAGCGCCGGGACCTGCTGGCGGGGACCGCGCCCGCCGGCGCCGGCGTCGCCTTCCCGCCGCTGAAGCGGCGCATCCGTTCAATCATGCCGGACAAGGCCGCCGAGGGCTGGCTCGCCCGCTTCCGGGCGCTCGCCGGTCCGGAGGGAGAGCGGCGCAAGCGCGCGGACGCGGTAGCGGGACGCCCGGATCCCGGGATGGGACCGGGTCAGGCGGATGGGCAGGGCTGACATGGACTGGCGCGACCCTGCCTGGCCGGTGATGGTTTCCACTCTGCTGCTCTCGGGCGCGGTGGCGGCGGTGGTCGCGGCGGCAACGCTCCGATACGGGGCGGAAGAGCCGCCCCGCGTCGCCTCGGTCCGTCTCGGCGAAATCACCACCGCCTACACCACGCGTGCCGCAAGCGAAGGCAGGACGGCCGAGGAGGTGCGGGCCTGGGGCGCGGCGCTGGAAACCGCGCTCGACCGGGTGGCGAAGCGCCATGGCCTGGTGTTGCTGCCGGCCCGTGCGGTCGCCGCCGGGGCGCCGGACAAGACGCCCGAGGTCGAGGCGATGCTGGTGGCGATCCTCGCCCGTGCCGCGTCGGCACGGGCGGCATCGCCGGGAGACGGGCGGTGACGGCGCCGCGGTCGATATTCGCTCTGCGTGCGGCGAGCCAACGCCGGCGGCATGTCGGCCTCGCCGTCATGGTCCTGCTGGCGGCCGTCTGGCTGGGCGCGGCCTCGCGCGTGCATGTCAATGCGAGCTGGTCGGACGGGGCCTGGGGCTATGCCGCCTTCCCGCTGTTCGGCGAGGACCCGGAGCCCGGCGACCGGGTGCTGTTCGAACCGCCGGACGGTGTCGGCAGCAAGGTGCCGTATCTCAAGACCGTGCGCGGCTTGCCGGGCATGGCGGTCACCGTTGGGACGGACAGAACGGTCTATCTGGACGGCGAGCCGGTCGGCCGGGCCAAGACCCATGCGCGCGACGGACGCTCGCTCCAGGCAATCGCGCCGGGAGTCATTCCGTCCGGCCACTACTACCTGCACGGCGATCACGCGGACAGCCATGACAGCCGCTACGCCGAGATCGGCCTGGTGCCGCGCGGACGCATTCACGGGAGGGCGATCGCCATGCCGGACATTCCCTGGCTGGGCCTGGACGGGCCGCTGGTGGGGCCGGAGGACGCCAGTGCTCCGGCCGTCCTGCCGTATCCGGCAGACGTGCCACCCCCGGTGGCCGGAGACGGATCGTGACCCGCCGGGGTTCCCGGACGTTCGCGGCGCTGAGCGTGGCGATCGCGCTGGCGCCGGCCGCGCCGGTATCGGCCGCGGACCTGGGCGTGCGGGGTACGACCTGGCCCGTCGCCGAGCCCGACCTGCTCGCGCAGATCGAGGCCCGGCTCGTCGAAATGGAGCGGTCCGGCGCGCTGGCCCGGCTGGAGACGGAAGCCCGCGAGGCCGCCCGGCGGCGGCTGGAAGAGCCGGATTCCGTGCCGGGCATTGCGCCCGCCACGGAGGAACGCAGCCGCCTGTTCGACCCCGCCATCACAGTCGCGCGGGACATCCGCACGCCCGATGGCGTCCTGATCGCGGCGGCCGGAACCCGCGTGAACCCGCTGGAGCGTACGGCCCTCGCCCGCGACCTGCTGTTCGTCGACGGCAGGCGCGCGGCGGAAGTGGCCTGGGCGCTCGGCCATGACCGGCCAGCCAAGATTGTGCTGCTCGCCGGGCGGCCGCTCGACCTCATGCGCCGGCACGGCCGGCCCTTCTTCTTCGATCAGGGCGGACGCCTCGCCGCGCGCTTCGGAATCGCGGCGACGCCGAGCCTGGTCGCGCAGGCCGGGACGCGGCTGCGCATCACGGAAATCCCGGTCGTGGATCGGGAGGGACCCGAAACGGAAGGGAAGGACTGAAGCGATGCTGAACATGAACCGGGCGACCTTGCTGGGCCACGCCGGACGCGATCCGGAGATCCGCGAGCTGAATAACGGCGGCAGGGCCGCGACGTTCACGCTGGCGACCACGGAGAAGTGGAAGGACGGGGAAGGCAACCCCGTCGAGGCGACCGAATGGCACCGGGTGGTGGTCTACGGCCCGGCCGTCAAGGCGGTCGAGGCGATGCTGAAGAAGGGCGACCGGGTGATGGTCGAGGGCCGGATCGCGACCCGCACCTTCAGCGACCGCGAGGGCACCGAACGGAACGTCACCGAGATCGTCGTCACCCGGCGGCAGGACACGGTCAACATGCTGTCGGCGCGCCGCGCGCCCGCCGACGCGGCTGCCGGCACCCGATCGTGACCCGCCGCTTCGCCCTTCCGGCCGCGCTCGCGCTGCTGGCCCTGCTGTGGTCCGGCGCGGCCTCGGCGCAGTCCTGCACCGGCCGCTTCGTCAACCCGATCTCGGACGTCTGCTGGGAGTGCCTGTTCCCGATCTCGATC
>JAPPMY010000044.1 GCA_028818855.1 Rhodospirillales bacterium | reverse complement strand
GCTCTACGACATCTACCCGGCGGCGCGCCGCGAGAAGACGTAAACCCGGCCGGCTGCGGGGGGGGCGTGCGGCGGCTGCCGCGCGCCCCCGCCTTGATCGCACGCCCGGCCGCACCCGGCCGGGCGGCGGTGCATTTGCGGAGAGAGAACCGAGACGAGCACCATGGTGGATGCCGCGCCTATCCTGCGCATGGTCAACCTGACCAAGCAGTTCGGCCGACTGGTCGCCGTGAACGACGTCACCCTCGACATCCAGGAGGGCGAGTTCTTCACCATCGTGGGCCCGTCCGGCAGCGGCAAGACAACGCTGCTCCGCATGTTGGGCGGGCTGGAGAAGCCGACGGCGGGCGATATCTATCTTCGCGACGAGCGGGTCAACCAGGTGCCCGCCAACCGGCGCCCGACCTGCATGGTCTTCCAGTCGCTCGCGCTCTTCAATCACAAGACCGTGGGCCAGAACATCGAGTTCTCGCTGAAGATGCGGGGCGAGAGCCGCCGCGCGCGGCGCGAGCGCGGTCTATCGCTCATGAACGTGGTCCAGCTTCCGGAGGACTACTACGACAAGTCCGTCACCAAGTGCTCGGGCGGTGAGCGCCAGCGTGTGGCGCTGGCCCGCGCTCTGGCCTCGGACCCCGACATCCTCTTCTTCGACGAGCCTCTGTCGGCCATCGACTACCGCCTGCGCAAGCTGCTCGAGGTCGAGCTCAAGGACCTTCACCGCACCACCGGCAAGACCTTCGTCTACATCACCCACAGCCTCGAGGAGGCGATGGTGATGAGCGACCGCATCGGGATCATGCAGGAGGGACGCCTGATCCAGATCGGCTCGCCCAACGAGATCTACCTCCGCCCCCGCAACAAGTTCGTCTCCGAGTTCATGGGCGAGGTGAACACCCTTGCGGTGCAGGCAGGCGCGGACGGCGGCATCGACTGCCCCGCCTTCGAGCGCCGCTTCACCAGTCCGGCCCGGCCCGACGGCTTCAACAGCGGCTATCTGGTGATCCGCCCCGAATCCATGCGCTTCCTGAACGATCCGTCGGAAGCGGAGAACCATCTCGAGGGATCGCTCTTCAACGAATACGCGCTGGGCTCCCGCGTGCAGTACCACGTGAGCGCGGGCGGCTCGATGTTCGTCGTCGAGAAGCTCCGCGAGCAGGCCTATCAGGGCTCGCTCAACGACGACGTGCTGATCGGCTGGGACGCCAAAGACAGCGTGCTCGTGACCGACTGATGACCGACCGTGTGCAGGCGCCTGCACCGCTGATCCGGCAGCCGGGGTTCGGGGCGCTTCTGCTCGGCTGGCTGCGCTCGCCCGGCGTGCTGAACGCGACGCCCGTTCTGATCTTCTTCCTGATCGGCTTCGTCGGCCCGCTGGTGATCGTGCTGGCCTTCAGCTTCACGCCAGAGCGCACCTTCGACCTCGGCGCCGGCTTCACCACCGAGAACTACGAGCACATCTTCACCGAGAGCTACTACATCTCCTTCATCTGGTCGTTCGGGCTGGCCGGGGTCACCGTCCTCTGCAACCTCCTGATCGGCTACCCGATCGCCTACGGGCTTGCCAAGCTCTTCGGCCGCTGGGCCGCGCCGGTCATGCTGGTGCTCGTCATCCCCCTCTTCGTTTCCGAGAACGTGCGGCTCTTCGGCTGGTATCTGTTCCTGATCAAGGGCGGCGGCATCCTGGCGGGCGGCCTCAAGACCGCCTTCGGCATCGGCACCGGCACGTTGCTCTACGAGCCCGGCACCATCCTGATGGGCATGATCTACGTCTATCTGCCCTTCACCCTCTTCCCCATCGTGCTCGGGCTCTCCATGGTGCCGCGCGATCAGGTCGAGGCCTCGCGCGACCTCGGCGCGAGCCGCTTTCAGATCTTCCGCGAGGTCGAGCTGCCGATCGCCATGCCGGGCATCCTCATCGGCGCGCTGCTGACCTTCGTGCTGGCGGTGGGCGCGATCTCGGAGGCCAAGCTGCTCGGCGGCCAGAACACGCCGGTGATCGCCCAGGACATCCAGCACGAGTTCACCTACGCCCAGAACTGGCCGCTGGGCTCGGCGATCTCGGTGCTGGCCATCGTGGTCACCGGCATCCTCGTGGTGCTGGTGATGCGCCGGCTCGACCTCGACCGGCTGCTGGGCCGACGATGAGACGCACGGGCGGGCGCTGAGATGGAGAACAAGCGCTGGGTCATAAGCCTGATCGCGGTCTGGACCGGCGCGATCGCGCTCTTCCTCTACATCCCGATCTTCTCGGTCATCGTCAGCTCCTTCGGCAAGTCCCGCTACTTCCGCTTTCCCGTGAAGGCGTGGAGCGACAAGTGGTACGACCAGACTCTCGGCGCGAACCTGACCACGGATCTGCACCTTACCTCGTTTTACGTCGCGGGCTGCGTCGCGTTGATCGCCGTGGTTCTCGGCTTCTTCGGCGCCCTCGCTTTCGCCCGCTACAACTGGCGCGGCCGGCAGTTCTATCAGCGCCTCATCATGCTGCCGATCTTCTTTCCCCAGGCCGTGCTGGGCCTCGCGCTCCTGCTCTGGTTCACCTTTGTCGGCGTCCTGCCGAGCTGGGAGGCGGCGGTCTTCGCCCATCTCGTCTGGATCGTGCCGATCGTGACGCTGGTCATCTCGATCCAGGTCTACGGCTTCGATGCAGCCCAGGAGGAGGCGGCCTACGACCTCGGCGCCAATCGCTGGCAGGCCTTCCGCGAGGTCACGCTGCCGGCGCTCGCCCCCGGCCTCTTCTCCGGTGCGCTCTTCGCCTTCCTGCTGTCATGGGGCAACTTCCCGCTCTCCACTTTCACCACCGGCGCCGACAGCACGGTGACCGAGTGGCTCTATACCAAGATGGGCTCCGGCTACACGCCGATGATCCCGACCATGGGCGCGCTGTCGGTGTTCGGCGCCATCGTCATTCTCTTCGGCGGCTACATGTTCCTGATCGTCCGCCGACGCCGGCGGCTGGAGCGCGGCGAATAGGGCTCGTCCGTCTCTGACGGACGAGCGACAGGCCGCGACCGCGGCCCGCCGCCAATGCGGCGCCCTCGCGGAGGCGCCCGCCCCAGGCCCGCAGCCGTGAGCGAAAAA
>JAPPMY010000292.1 GCA_028818855.1 Rhodospirillales bacterium | reverse complement strand
GTATTGCGGATCACGTGAGGAGAAGATGATGACGATCTCAATCGCACCCCGTCGGGCGGCAACACCCCGTCGGATGGCAACATCCCTTCGGATGGCAACATCCCTTCGGATGGCAACATCCCTTCGGGCGGCGGCCCTGGCGGTCCTCGGAACCGCGTCCCTGTGGCTCCTGGCATCGCAGGTGCTGAGAACCTCACCGGTGCTGGCGGTGTCGCTGGGCGACATGGCCGACAAGGCTGCGGCGGACCTCGACGCGGTGCCGGGGCTGCTGGCCATCGGCTTCTATATCGTGGGCGCCGCCGTGGCGGGCTTCGGGCTGCTCAAGCTCAAGCGCCACGTCGACCACCCGCAGCAGACCACGCTGGGCTCGGGGCTCATCGCCATCCTGATCGGCGTGGCCCTGATCGCGGCCCCTGCCGTGATCAACGGCCTCTCCGACACGTTCGGCCTGGGCGGCGCCGTCCAGACCGTCAGCCGTCCGAGGCTCTAGAGGACGATATGGTGCATCGCGCCCTCGAGGACGCGCTGGCGGCGGGCTGGACGCTGCGGCGCAAGCCGCTGGAGAGCTTTCTCCTGCCGCAAGCGGCGGTCGGAGACGGCCTGCTCGCCTGCTCGGACGGCTCGCTGGTATCGCTGTTCCGCATCGAAGGCACCCGCTCCATGACCGGGGCGGAGGAGCTGGAGCGCTTCGTCGAGGTCGCCTGCCGGCGCCTCAACAGCCGCCTCGCCGAGCCCGGCCATGCACTGCACCTGATGCTGGAGCGGGCGCCGGACGAGGCCGGGGCGCAGGTGGAGCGGGTCCGTGCGCGGACCGGGAACCAGGCAGCGAGGCTCGGCCTCGATCTGAGCGACGTTCTCGACGAGCGGTCGCGTTGGCTCGCGCCACTGCTCGCTGCCGAGACCATGGTGCTCGCCTGCTGGACCCGGCCCGCGTGCCTGACGGTAGCGGAGGCCCGGCGGGACCGCAAACGGCTGCGGGCACGCCTGAAGGACTGGCTGCCGGAGCCGGGCGAGTCCCAGTGTCCCCACGCCGTGCTCGACGGACTCGAGGCGCGGCACCGGGCGCTCATGGACACCCTGGCCGCGCTCTTCGGCGAGACCGGCATCGTGGCGGAGCGGCTCGGCGACGAGGAAGCGCTCCGCACCGTGCGGGTGCTCGTCAACGGGTCCGACACCACGGCGCCGGACTGGCGAGCAGTGACGGCGGCAAACGACACGATGGCCAGGGTGACGGAGCCGCCGGAGGCGGGAGCCTTTCCGCCGCCGCTCGCGCCCCAGATCCTGATCCGCGATCCCGTGCGCTCAGGAAACGGCATCCGCATGGGCGGCCGCCTCTACGGCGCCCTCGACATGACCCTCGGACCCCGCTCCTCGCGTCCCTTCGCCGAGCTCATGGAAGGCCTCGCCGAGGCCGGTCTCCCCTGCCGCTTCTCCATCCTGATCGAGGGCGGCGGCCTGCGCCGCCTCGGCGCTGCCGTGGCGCGCGCAGCCTCCGCGTTCATGGCCTTCTCCCATCCGGACAGCCGCGCCGTGCGCGATGCCATGCGCGCCCTTGCGGAACAGGACGCAGCGTCCCGGACCGTGGTGAGGCTGCGCCTCGGGATGCTGACCTGGGTGACGCCGGAGGAAGGGGAAGACGGGCTCGCGCGCCGGCTCGGACGCTTGCAGCAGATCGCCGAGGGCTGGGGCGAGTGCGTGTTATCGCCGCTCGTGGGCGATCCCCTGGAGGCGTTCGCCGCCTCGGTCCCCGGCTTCTGCTGCGGCGGCACCGCAGAGCCCGCACTCGCACCCCTCTCCGAGGCGCTGCGCCTACTGCCCGTCTGCCGTCCCGCGCCCTTGGCGCGGCGCAGTGTGAACCACCTGTTCCGTGCGCCCGACGGCAAGATGCTGCCCTGGTCCTGCGAGGAGGGCGAAGACCACGGCTTCGAGCTGATCCACGGCATCCCCGGAAGGGGCAAGTCCGTGCTGATGAACAGCCTGACCCTGGCCCACGTTCTCCAGTCCGGCCAGGCAAGGCTGCCGCTGGCGGCCACCATCGATATCGGCCCCTCGTCCTCCGGGTTGATCTCGCTGATACGCGAGGCGCTGCCGCCGGAGCGCCGTGCCGAGGCGGGGTGGTTCCCGCTCCGCATGAGCGCGGCGCATGCCATCAACCCCTGCGACACCCAGCTCGGCTGCCGCTCTCCCCTCCCGGCCGAGCGGGCCTTCCTGGAGAACCTCCTGGGCCTGATCCTGACACCCGCTGGTGCCGCAGGCGTGCCGGACGGCATGCGCGAGCTGATGGGCCCCACGGTCTCCCGCGCCTATGCGCTGCGCTCCGACAGGATCGCCGGGGCTGAGCCCAATATGTACACGCCCGGCCGCGACCGGGAAGTGGACGAGGCCGTAGAGCGAGCGGACCTGGTTCCTTCGGAGCTTCCCTGGTGGGAGGTGGTCGACGCGCTGTTCGACGCGGGCGATGACGTCGCGGCGTCACGCGCGCAGCGTTACGCGGTGCCGGTCCTTGGCGACTTTCTCTCCGCCGTGCGCGAGCCTGCGGTTCAGGGACTGGTGGGCGACGCCGTGCACGGGCATGGCGGCGAGACCGTGACCCGGGCCTTCATCCGCATTCTCACCGCGCTCGCGGGCTCCTGGCCCGCCATGTTCGCCCCCACCGCCTTCGACACGGGCGCCGCCAGAGTGGCGGCGATCGACCTGCGGGAGGTCGCGCCCAGGGGCTCAGCCGAGGCCGACCGCCAGACCGCAGCCTTCTACATGCTGGCCCGCCATGCGCTGACCCGCCACTGGTGGATCGCCGAGGAGGACATCGACCTGGTGCCGGAACGCTACCGCGAGTGGCACCGCAGCCGCCTGCGGGAGATCCGGGAGACGCCCAAGCGCCTCGCCTTCGACGAGTTTCACCGCACCGGCGGCGCAGGGGAACACCCTGGTACGCCCGGCGTGCGCGCCCAGGTGGAGCGCGACGCCCGCGAGGCGCGCAAGCACGGGGTGCGCCTCTGCCTCGCCTCGCAGCGCCACGAAGACTTTGGGTCCGCCCTGGTGGAGCTCGCCAACCGCATCTGGGTTCTGGGCGCGGGCGGCAAGGC